>CBDUKB010000105.1:0-10267 GCA_965367695.1 uncultured Putridiphycobacter sp. | reverse complement strand
CTGAACCAACTCCTTTACCAGCAAGAATAAAATCACTTGCCAATAAACTAAAAGTGTAAGTATTGTCTTCGTTTTTATAATAATGAATACAACCTGCAATTGCATCATTTAATTTGGCCACTAATATTTCATTTTTTTTGACTAATTCTAAAAAATCATCATAAAAAATACGCACATAGTTTACCCCCCAAATTTCAGCTTCAGTCAATTCATATCCTTTTATAAGAATGTGATACACTTGCTCAAGCTCTTTTTTTGAGTACTTGGTAATTGATAAGTTATCTATTGTAATCATACAAAAAAAGGAATCTAGTAACAGATTCCTTTCATTTTTTAAAATTTAAACTAAATTATTTTAAGGCATCTAACAATACTTTCATTGCTTTTGCTTTTTCCATGTCTCCTGTCTTGTAATAAGCTTGACGTAATGAACCAATAATTTCAGCATTATTTGGCGTTAATTCATTGGCTTTTTCTAAATAAGGAAGTGCTTTTTTAAAGTTTTCAGTCATTTCAGTTCTAAATACTTCTTCATTAGGGTCTCCTAAAGTCAAATCATTTATTTTACCATTAAGATTTGCAGCTTTGTTAAAATATACTGCTCCTAAGCCTAATAGTGCATTAGAATAGTTAGGATCGATTTCCAAAACTTTCTTATATGCTTTTTCTGCATCTTCGTATCTTTCTTGACCTTCATAAATTGTTCCAACCACATAATGAAGCTCTTTGTTGTTAGGGTCTAAAGTAATGGCATTTGACAATACTTTTTCAGCTTCCATTTTTTTTCCACTTCCAAGGTATAAGTTTATTAAAGAAATCATAATATCCTTGTTACCTGGGTAGGTTTGCAGTAGACCAGAAAGTACTTTTTCACCATCTGCAACTCGATCTAATTTAGTATAAGCCTCGGCTAAATAAGATGTAGAAGAAGCCAATTCAAATCCTAATTTTGAAGTTTTTGTAAAGGCACCCAATGCTTTTTCGTAGTTTTCAGATTTAACAGCAGCTATACCGCCATAATAAATTGCAACTGTATCAGTCAACCCCATGGCTTCACCATATTCAGCAGATGCTAAAAAGGATTGCATAGAACCTTTGAAATTTTTCTCTTCGTATAATTTAACAGCATTGTTATAATTATTTCCTCTCGCTACTGCGCAATAATCTTTGATATCTGAAGCATATTTACCTTTACTATCATTTTTTGCAGACTTTTTAAATGCATTTAACCCTTCTTGGCTCGTTTTTTCATTACCCATAGCTTTCAAAGCTGGTGTTTTAGCAGTAGGTCCTACGATAGAAGCTTCACAAAAAATCTTTCCTTTATACATTAAGGTCTTCGGATCGTTTTGAGTAGATTCATGTGCTGCAGACTTACTAATAAAATCTACTGCTTCCAATAATTCTTTTTCAGCTGCTTCCAAGCTTCCCGAAGTTTTACTACTCTGGTATGCTTTCCAAGCCATTGCGGCGTTGGTAGTATTGTTTTTTTGAGCAAAGCTTGCTGTTGTCAACAAGGTTAACCCAATTATCATCATTTTTTTCATGCTTTGTTATTTATATTTTTAATAGATGACATTATCATCACGATTCCATATTTTAATTTCAATTATTATGCCAAATAAATCATTCTTCTTCACTAGCACCCGTCAAATCTGGGCTTACTTGGTTTTCGTCTAATAATTCTTCTTCCTCTTCATCACTATCACGATATACTTTTGCTACTGCCGCAATGTTATCATCATCTCTTAAATTAATTAGTCTTACTCCTTGTGTAGCTCTCCCCATCACACGCAATACTTCAACATGCATTCTAATGGTGATTCCTTTTTTGGTAATAATCATTAAGTCATCTTCGTCAGTAACATTTTTAATTGCAATTAACTCACCAGTTTTATCGGTAATATTAATGGTTTTTACACCCTTACCACCACGGTTTGTAATTCTATAATCAGCTACTGCAGAACGTTTACCATAACCTTTACTAGAGACCACCATCACATTGGCATCTTCGTTCTCAACGCAAATCATTCCAACAACTTCATCTTTCTCATTGGCTAAGGTAACTCCTCTAACACCAGAAGCTGTTCTACCCATTGATCTTACTTTCTCTTCATTAAATCGAATACATTTACCCGATTGTAAGGCCATCATAATTTCATTGGTACCATTGGTTAATTTTGCTTCCAATAGCTCATCACCTTCTCTAATTCCAATAGCATTAATACCATTTGTTCTTGGTCTAGAATAAGCCTCTAAGCTTGTTTTCTTAATGACACCTTTCTTAGTACACATGATAATGAACTTATTATCAATATACTCAGGATCTTTAATATCATCAACATTGATAAAGGCTTTAATCTTATCGTCTTGTTCAATATTAATCAAGTTTTGTAAAGCCCTACCTTTACTAGTTTTAGAACCTTCAGGAACTTCAAATATTCTCATCCAGAAGCACTTTCCTTTTTCTGTGAATATCAATAACCAATTATGGTTAGTCGCCACAAATAAATGCTCTAAGAAATCTTTATCTCTTGTAGCAGACCCTTTAGAACCTACTCCACCCCTTGATTGAACTTTGTATTCAGCCAAAGAAGTTCTTTTAATATAACCAGCGTGAGAAATTGTAATTACAACTTCTTCATCAGGAATTAAATCCTCAATACTCATTTCATTAGCAGAGTATTCTATCACAGATCTTCTTTCGTCACCATATTTTTCCTTCACATATTCTAGCTCTTCTATGATGATAGACATTCTTCTATCTTCATTTGCTAAAATATCTTTTAAGTCTGCAATAGTAGCTACTAACTCTTCATATTCAACCCTTAACTTGTCTTGCTCTAGACCTGTTAATTGTCTTAATCTCATTTCAACAATCGCTTTCGATTGAATGTCTGATAAATCAAAACGAGTCATTAAGCCTTCTCTTGCTTCATCAGGTGATTTAGACGCTCTAATAATTTTGATTACTTCATCAATATTATCAGATGCAATAATTAAACCTTCTAATATATGTGCGCGTTCTTCTGCTTTTCTTAACTCAAATTGAGTTCTTCTAATCACTACCTCATGTCTATGCTCAACAAAATGATGAATCATATCTTTCACATTCAACATTTCAGGTCGACCATTAACTAGGGCGATATTATTAATTGAAAATGAAGTCTGTAACGAAGTATACTTAAATAATTTATTTAATACAACATTTGGAATTGAATCTCTTTTTAATTCATAAACAATTCTCATTCCTCTCCTATCTGATTCATCTCTGATGTCAGATATCCCATCTATTTTACCTTCATTTACCAAGTCAGCTGTTTTCTTGATCATGTCAGCTTTATTCACTTGGTAAGGAATTTCAGTCACAATAATTGCTTCTTTTCCTTCTCTAATTTCTTCTATGATGGCTTTGGCACGCATCACAACACGACCTTTTCCAGTTTCAAAAGCTTGTTTAACGCCTTCGTAACCGTAAATGATACCTCCTGTTGGAAAATCAGGTGCTTTGATATATTCCATCAAACCTTCAATTTCAATATCTCGGTTTTTAATATATGCTATGGTTCCATTCACAACTTCGGTTAAGTTATGTGGAGGCATGTTCGTTGCCATTCCAACCGCGATACCACTTGCTCCATTCACTAATAAATTAGGAATACGAGTAGGCAATACAGTTGGTTCTTTTAATGACTCATCAAAGTTAGGTGCAAAATCAACAGTTTCTTTTTCTAAATCTGCCAACATTTCTTCAGCTATCTTTCTCAATCTAGCCTCAGTATAACGCATGGCAGCTGGACTATCACCATCAACAGAACCGAAGTTACCTTGGCCATCTACTAAAGGATATCTTAAAGACCAGTCTTGTGCCATTCTTACCATGGTATCATAAACAGACGAATCGCCATGTGGGTGATACTTACCTAAAACTTCACCGACAATTCTCGCTGATTTTTTATGAGGTCGATTTGATAACACTCCTAAATCAAGCATTCCGTATAACACTCTTCTGTGAACTGGTTTAAAACCATCTCTCACGTCAGGAAGTGCCCTTGATACTATTACCGACATTGAATAATCAATGTAGGCTGATTTCATTTCATCTTCAATGTTAATTTTTATGATTCTTTCTCCGTCTGCCATATATATAAAATGTGTAGAAAATTATTTTTTTAAAAGCACGAAAATAACGAATTTTTCAAGTAAATCCACGTTTTTATACAATAGACTTATCAACAAAAACGGGTTTAAAATGTGGTTTATTAACAATTTATTATATAATTTATTGTAAATATATTTGTGAATGAATATTTGTGTTTAAATTTAAGCATTAAAACAGAGTAAATGGATGCTAACTTTTCTTCTAAAGCTAAAAATGTAATTGCACACAGTCGTGAAGAAGCCTTGAGGCTTGGAAACGATTACTTAGGTGTTGAACACCTATTATTAGGGCTTTTACGTGAAAAAGAAAGCTTGGCGGTAAAGATTTTACAAGAGTTTCATTTGGATTTAGATGTTTTAAGAAAGGACATAGAAAAAAATGTGAAAGAATCTGCGAACAAACCGATTGACGCAAAAAACATCCCACTGGTAAGACAGGCGGAAAAAGTTTTAAAAATCACCTACTTGGAATCGAGGTTATTTAAAAGCGTAAAGGTGGGAACTGAGCATATTTTATTAGCAATATTAAGAGAAAAGGACAACATAGCAACTCGTATATTAAACAAGTATGGTGTAATATATGAAAATGTTAAAGAAGAATTAGAAGAAATGATAGACGAAGAAAATACACCAAAATCAGAATTCCCAGGAGGAATATCAAATGATGACAGCAGTTCAGAATCAACCAATTTTGGATCAGGATCAGGCGCATCAAAAGGAAGCAACAAATCTAAAACACCAGTGTTAGATAATTTTGGAAGAGACTTAACTGCCATGGCAGAACAAGACAAATTGGATCCAATTGTAGGTAGACACAATGAAATTGAGCGTGTTTCTCAAATATTATCTCGAAGAAAAAAGAATAATCCAATTCTAATCGGTGAACCTGGTGTTGGTAAATCTGCCATAGCAGAAGGACTTGCCTTGAGAATTGTGCAAAGAAAAGTTTCAAGGGTACTGTTTGGTAAAAGGGTTATTTCCTTAGACCTTGCCTCTTTAGTCGCTGGAACTAAATATCGTGGTCAGTTTGAAGAAAGAATGAAAGCCGTAATGAATGAATTGGAAAAATCAAGAGAAGTGATTTTATTCATTGATGAAATTCATACTATTATTGGGGCTGGAGGTGCATCAGGATCAATGGATGCCTCCAACATGTTTAAACCTGCCCTCGCACGTGGAGAGATTCAAGTAATTGGCGCCACTACCCTTGATGAATTCAGACAATATGTTGAAAAAGATGGTGCTTTGGAAAGAAGGTTCCAAAAAGTATTAATTGAACCAACAACTATAGAGGAATCTATTGAAATTTTGACTAATATCAAAGAAAGATATGAGGATCATCACAATGTTACTTACACTCCCGAAGCACTTTCAGCTTGTGTTCGATTGACCGAGAGATACATGTCAGACAGAAACCTACCTGATAAAGCCATTGACGCAATGGATGAAGTAGGTTCTCGTGTACATATTAAAAATATCAATGTTCCGCAAGAGATTAAAACACTAGAAGAACAAATTGAAAAAATCAAAGAGGAAAAAAACAATGTAATTAAAAGCCAGAAATATGAAAAAGCGGCTGAATTACGAGATACCGAAAAGAAATTACAGGACGATTTAGAAGCAGCCCAAACAAGATGGGAAGAAGATGCTAAACTCAACAGGATTGTTGTAAATGAAGAACATGTAGCTGAAGTCGTGTCAATGATGACTGGCATACCTTTACAAAAAGTATCAGAATCTGAATCAGGAAAAATCATTCATTTAGGAGATGATATTGCCAAAGGTGTAATCGGACAAGATGAAGCGATTAAAAAGGTTGTAAAAGCGATTCAAAGAAATAGAGCTGGCTTAAAAGATCCTAATAAGCCAATTGGCTCATTTTTCTTTTTAGGACCCACTGGCGTTGGTAAAACTCAACTTGCAAAAGTATTGGCGAAAAACCTATTTGATTCAGAAGATGCTTTAATTCGCATTGACATGAGTGAGTATATGGAAAAATTCTCTGTTTCTAGATTAGTTGGCGCCCCTCCTGGCTATGTAGGTTATGAAGAAGGTGGTCAATTAACAGAAAAAGTTAGAAGGAAGCCCTATTCTATTATTCTTTTGGATGAAATTGAAAAAGCCCATCCTGATGTATTTAATATGTTACTACAAGTGCTAGACGACGGTCATATGACAGATGGCTTAGGAAGAAAAATAGATTTCAAAAACACCATTATTATCATGACGTCTAATATTGGCGTTCGTCAATTACAAGATTTTGGAACTGGTGTTGGTTTTGGAACCGCAGCTAAACAAGAACAAAAAGATGAAGCAGCTGTTGTAATCATTCAAAAAGCACTTAAAAAAGCTTTTGCTCCAGAATTTTTAAATAGAATTGATGATATGATTATCTTCAATTCATTAAAGCCAGAACATATTCATCAAATTATTGACATAGAGTTGGTAAAACTATTTGGACGTATTAATGACTTAGGTTATAAGACTGAAATTACAAATGAAGCCAAAAAGTTTATTGCTGATAAAGGTTATGATGATAAATATGGTGCGAGACCTTTAAATAGAGCCATTCAAAAATACATTGAAGATCCATTGGCAGAAGAAATCATCAATTCAAATATCAAAGAAAACGATACCATCAAAATTGATTTTGATAAAAAAGCTGAAAAGATTGATATCTCGATTGTAAAAGGAAAAACAAAAAAGACAGAGAGCAAATAGATTTGCGGAGTATTTTAAAAAATGAAAGAGCCTTGATGAGATTTGTCAAGGCTTTTTTTATGTACAAAATTCGTATTAATGTTATCAAAAAATAAAAGGGAGCAACGCTCCCTTTCAACCCTTATATATATAGGTTTATAAAAACCTACACCTACTTTAACGTGCATTTAATAAGAATGTTTCAATAATTATTTAAAATGAGAAAGTATTACTTGATCTCCATCAAAAACTAAAAAGGAATCATGCTTGATCCAATCTCCAGAATTCATGTATTTAGCCCCATTTGGCAAGTCAAAGTTAATAGGTAAGTGACGGTGTCCGAAAATAAAATAATCGTATTGTTTACTTTCTAATTTCTTTAAACAATATTGAATTAACATTTCTTTTTCTTCCCCATAAAATACATCATCAGCAGTACCAGTTGACTTTCTACTTTTTGATGAGAAAAAATTAGCCATGCCGATTCCGAAATTGGGATGTAGCCTAGCAAACAACCATTGGCTAATATTCGATCGAAATACTTTTTTTATAAACTTGTAACCATGGTCCCCAGGTCCTAAACCATCACCATGACCAATTAAAAAAGTTTTTCCATTATAGTTTTTTTCAATTTCAGCTTGATGCAAAGTCACGCCTAATTCTTTTGGTATATAATCAAAAACCCACATATCGTGATTTCCGTGAAACCAATGAATTTTAATACCACTATCGGTTAAGGCGGCAAGTTTACCTTGCAAACGAACAAACCCTCTAGGAATTACTTTTTTATACTCAAACCAAAAATCAAAAACATCTCCAAGTAAATAAATTTCAAATGCATCATGTTCAATCGATTCCAACCATTTGATGATTTTTTTTTCACGAAGCAAACTGGCCTCCTCATTCGGGGCTCCTAAATGGAAATCAGAAGCAAAGTATATTTTTTTTCCTTGGGGTATTTGCATTTAATAACCATATATTTTTTCCAGTGCAGCCTCTAATGCTGCGCCTCTTAGATTAGTCGCAACAATATTTCCTTCAGCATCAACTAAACAAGTGAATGGAATTCCTCTAACCCCATAATCAATTGCTGCTTGATTACTAAAGCCTTTTAATTCACTTCCATGATTTGGCCAAATAAGACCGTCTTGTTTAATTGCGCCCAACCATCTTTCCTTTTGTCCTGGTTTATCAAATGAAACACTAAATACTTCAAATCCCGATTTATTGTACTTGTTATAAGCTTTTACCACATTAGGATTTTCTCTTCTACAAGGTCCACACCATGAAGCCCAAAAATCGACTAAAACAACTTTTCCTTTTAAGTCGGACAACTTAATCATTTCCCCAGCTGGATTGGGTACTTCAATATCTGGTGCCGGACTACCAACGGCTAATAACTCGTTTCTAATCTTATCCGCTTCTAGTTGTTTGCGTTGTTTATCTAATAAACTTGCTATACCTGAACCCGAAAAATTCTGAATGATGCTATTTAATACAGAAGTGTACATATCGGCTTCTTGCTCTTTATTAATTGCACTTAAAGTCGCCAATAATGCAGGCGATTTTGAATTTGCTTTGATAAATATATTTCTATACCCGTAAAAAGCTTCTGCTTTTGGTAAAAATGCCTCGTTCACTTCTTGTTGTAAGCTATTATCATTTGTCAATACTTTTTTTAAAGAATCCTCAAATACTTTAAATTGTGCGTATTCTTTGAAAAAATCCATCATTAATTTTGAATCAAATGATCCAATGACATTGCAATTGAACAATAAATTACTCGCATCACCATAAATTTTAATGGAATCATTTCCATGTAAAATTAAATTTAAGTTTTGTCCATTTTGTAAAACTGCAATAAAATAATCGCGAAATGGTATGGTAAAATCTGTGCTAAACTTCCCTTCTTCGTCGAGTTGAACAACATGAAAAGGATTTTTTGTGCCACCTAAAACTTGATTGGTGATATAAAAGTTTTGATTTTCTCCACCCACTATTTGCCCTTCTAAATGAACAGGAAGCTGGTTTTCTGAGTTAATTGTTGTTTGTGCAATTCCAATTTGTACAATTGAAACTAAGAGTAAGCTTAAAATTGATTTAATCATAATTATTTTCCTAATACTTCAGTTAATTTTTGTCCTAAAGCTGGTCCTCGTAAATTTGTTGCAATTATTGCGCCATCCTTACCAATTAAGAAGGAAGCGGGTATTGAAGTCACGCCATATAAAGCGGCAGCTGAAGAAGACCAGCCTTTTAAATCAGAAACGTGATTTGGCCATGAAAGGTTGTCTGCTGCAATGGCTTTTTCCCAAGCATCTTTTTTATTGTCTAATGAAACACTGTAAACTGTAAATCCTTTATCCTTAAACTTATTATAGTTGTTTACTACATTAGGATTTTCTTTTCGACATGGTCCACACCAAGCTGCCCAAAAATCTAAAAGTACTACTTGTCCTCTTAAATCACTCAATGCAATTTCTTTTCCATTTGGGTTTGGCAATTTAATGTCTGGCGCTAAGTTGGTCCCATTCGCCATTTCACTTTTTTTGGCTGCCATTTCAATCTGACTTTTAATATTATCAATGTCTTGATTAATTAATTTAGGATATTCAGAATTTGGGTATTTAGCAGAAATACTATTTGAAACTTTTTCAAAGTAATTTAAATACTCTACATTAAAATCTTCCATTCCTGAGGCTGGGTAAAACTCTCTCAACATTAACCAAGCCGCCAATGAACCAGGGTTATTTTCGATATAATCAATTGCAAAATCTCTTGTGATACTATTGACCGAATCTAACTCATTTTTATATTTAAGACTCAATATTGAATCACTTACAGCTGTTTTTTGCATGTTTTCAAAAGCATTTTTCTTAGCGATTAAATGCTTTGTTGATAGGTCTTGATAATCTTTAATGTCTTGAGACACTTTTGATCCTTCAATCTTTACATTATCAGCTAAATTTTTAAAATCACCAATAACTTCAACATTTTTATCATCCTTATCTGAAACCAAATAGATTGGGGCTGAAGATTTACTTTGTGGATCTGGAACTATGAAATAAAGTCTTAAATCCTTAGTTTTCGTTTGAAATTTAAATTTTTCATTTTCGATAAAGGCTGTATCAATCGCTGATTGTTTTCCATTTTCGAATACAAATAGCACCATTTCTTTGCCTTCACCATTGCTAACCGTTCCATTAATAAAACGCCCTTCTATATCAGCATCAGTTAACTCAGACTTACATCCAGTTAATACAATCATTGTTAAGGCAGTTAATCCTAAAAATATTTTTTTCATTTGGTTTATTTTAATATCATTTTATTTAATAATTGACTGGCAGTTTTTGGGTCTGCTTTCCCCTTACTTTTTTTCATTAATTGTCCCATAAATAGACCCATT
>CBDUKB010000104.1:0-10274 GCA_965367695.1 uncultured Putridiphycobacter sp. | reverse complement strand
CATAATAACTAGTTTTTTTTAACCACCAGGTGCACAAAGTGCTTCACAAGGTGCACAAAGTGTTTGTGCTTTCATCAGAATTCTTAGTGTCCTTTGTGCCTCCTCAGTGTTCTTCGTGGTTGAGTTTTTGGAATTTGGAATTTGTGATTTGGAATTTATTTTAAAGGCACACACAACTTAGTTCAGATCATGACACTAATAACTCCTTTGAGCAAACAAACAATAAAGTCTAACTACTTGCTACTATTTTCTGACAGTGAAACGGTCAAGTCTCTAGCTTTTTTTCTAAGGACTAACAACTACTTTTTCCCCGAATCCATCATCACAATCTTTCGCCAAATGAAAGTGGTAGCAATGGAAAAGAACATGGTTAAAAACAAACCTATTCCCAAATGACCTAAAGCATATGAATAAGCTGACAAGCCAACATTAGCTTGGTCTTCTTGATTTTCAATATAATCTAAATAGGTTTTATTTTTCCAAGTAAAATCTTCTGCTTGTAGTTTTTTAAAAGTAGCCTCATCAGGCACGTTTGCTAAATTGGCGTCCAACCTTTCATTTAATTTTGAAGTAATGAAAGTATTGTCAATTTTTTCATGATATACATAAGTGAACAAAGAGAGTAAAACAACAAAAACAACACCTCCTTGTACAGCAACTTTAAAATCTTCGGTAAAAGAGGTATCTGTTCTAAAATTTTGATCTCTTTTTGTAAAGTAAATACTCAAAGCGATAGCAGAAATCAATAAAAACATGTTATACATCCCACTAATCTTTGCACCAAAGGCAACTTCATGAGCAAAGTAAAACCCGAAAGTAATTCCTACCGAAATAAGAAAACATACCATGGCAATTCTCAATGGGATTTTCATTACTTATTATTTTTTTCTGTTCGAACGCTCTTGCTGTAATTTTTGCGCTTCCTCTAATCTTTGTGCAAATTTAGACTTGCCTTTTTTCTTCTTAGGTGCTGCTTTGTTGGCCGCAATCTTCGCTAGAATTTTCTCTTCATCTAACATCCAAGTTTTAATTGCCCACATAATACCCATGGTCATTAAAGTAGAAATAAAGTAATAGAAACTCAATCCTGAAGAATAAGAGTTAAACCAGAATATCATCATAATAGGGAAGAAATACATAATATATTTCATGTTCGGCATACCCTCTTGCTGTGGAGTCTGCATGTTTGAACTATTAAAATGGGTATACAATAAAGTAGTGATTGCCATCAATAAAGTAAACAATGAAATGTGGTTACCGTAAGCCCAAGACAATAAAGGAATGTTTCCCGACCAAGAAGCAACTTGATCGTAAGTAGATAAATCCTCCGCCCATAAAAATGCTTTTTGTCTCAACTCGATTGAAGATGGAAACAATCGGAATATTGCAATCAAAATTGGCATTTGAATCAACATAGGAACACAACCTGCTAAAGGACTTGCTCCAGCATCTTTGTATAAGGCCATCAAAGCTTGTTGCTTTTTCATGGCATCATCTTTTTTAGGAAACTTCTCCCCAATCTCAGTAATTTCAGGTTTCAAAACTCGCATAGTCGCTGAGGACTTATACATTTTATAATTCACTGGACTCAAGACCAATTTCACAAAGAAAGTCAATAATAAAATTGCTAAACCAGCACCAATACCCCAACTTAAAAACCAGTTCATTACAGGACGGAAAGCATATACATTCACCCATCTAAATACGCCCCAACCTAAATCAACTATGTCTTCAGTACCATTTTCGTGTAAGGCCAACATATCGTAATTATTCGGACCAAAATACCATTTCAAACTTACAGTTTCAGCCATGCTACTCATGCCTAAGTTTAATTCTGCAGTAAAATCTTTTAGGTAAGTTGAATCAAATTCTGGTCGATTAGAAATCGCCAATTTCGAGCCTGCTCCAAAACCATTATCTTTCATAATAATAGCTGAAAAGAATAATTGCTTAAAGGCAACCCAATTTGTTTTTTCTTCAAAAACTAAGTCATCATCACCCATTGCCGACAAATAATCGTAAGATCCTTCTTCGTCGTAATAAAAAGTAGCATTTCTTTGTTCAGTTAATAAATATTTTTCAGTCGATTTTAATTTAAAATCAGCAAATAATTTTGTTTGACCCGGTGCAGCACTCTCGAAACCGTTGAATTTTATTACAAAGGTCATATCGTGTGAACCATCAGTCAATCCATAAACAAACTCAACTGTTTTGCCTCCTATATCTGCCGACATGGTCAAGTTTTTATCTGAAGCAGAAACTACTTGAAAGTCGTAATCATTTGTATTAATTGTCTTGCCTGCAACATTCAATTCAATTCCATAAGTTGACATTTGATCGATTAAATGCAAATAAGCATCTCCACTATCAACATAAGTTTGGTATGATTTGTAATCTTTAATATAGGCATTATAAATATGTCCCCCTTTACTTGTGAACTCTAATTTCAATACATCATTTTCAATACTGTGAATTGATTCTGGTAAGATTTCAGAAATATTCGATTTTGATAAAATTACCGTATCTAAACCAGTAATGGTATCAGTATAAACAATGTTATTTAAACTATCAGTAACAACTAATCCATTGTCGTCCATTTTTGGAACCCAAGAATTTACTTTTTCATTACTTGAAGCAATTACTTCCTTGTTTTGCTTGATTTCAGCAGGTACCGCATCAACAGTATTTGTTGAATCAATCACTGAAATTTCAGTTTTTGGCTTTACTGCATCCTCACTTGGTGCATTAAAAATACTAAACCCTAATAATATACCACCAATTAACAATAATCCTATGACAGAATTTCTATCCATTATATAATTTTTAAAGATGCAAAATTAAGAATAATAGGGAAACCCGCAGAGCTTTTCACAAATTAAATCACATCTTTCTGAAGTCTTCCCACTTTTTTTTGAGGAATAAGTGAGTTTGTACACAATTTTGTAAGCGAGGCGAACCTAGTAGTGTAGCGACTAGAAAAAAAGTGAGCGAAGCGAACAAAGCCACTCTTCACTAATAACTAACGACTATTGACTAATAACTATTGACTAATAACTATTGACTAATAACTAATCACTAAAAAACTATACCGCCACATTATGCTCACGCAACGCATCATTCAATGAAGTCTTTTTATTAGTACTCTCTTTTCTTGTCCCAATAATCAAAGCACAAGGTACATTGTATGAACCAGCTGGAAATTCTTTGGTGTATGACCCAGGAATCACTACTGATCTTGGTGGTACAAAACCTTTTGTCTCAACTGGTTTATCTCCTGTTACATCTATTATCTTAGTCGACATAGTCAAAACAACATTGGCACCTAAAACGGCCTCTTTACCTACCCGCACTCCTTCTACAACGATACATCTTGAACCAATAAAAGCATTGTCTTCAATAATAACTGGTGCTGCTTGCAATGGTTCTAAAACACCACCAATTCCAACACCTCCACTCAAGTGAACGTTTTTACCAATTTGTGCACAGGAACCAACGGTTGCCCATGTATCCACCATGGTACCTTCATCAACATATGCGCCAATATTCACATAACTCGGCATCATTATCACACCGCTAGAAATGTAAGCGCCGTAACGAGCCACTGCATGAGGAACAACACGAATACCTTTTTCCTTATAACCTGTTTTTAGCGCCATTTTATCATGAAATTCAAAAGGACCTACTTCAATGGTTTCCATTTGACGAATTGGGAAATACATCACTACCGCTTTCTTCACCCATTCGTTCACTTGCCATGCTCCGTTCTCTAAAGGTTCTGCAACCCTTAATTCTCCTGCATCAATAGCCGCAATTACGGCATCAATTGTTGCTCTTACTTCTTTAGTATCCAACAAACTTCTATCGTTCCAAGCCTTTTCTATAATTTCTCTCATGCTTTATTTTTTTATTCCTTTCCTGTTGAAGGATTGACTATTTTTATTTTTTCCGGTTTTAATGGTCGACAAATATAAGGGTTTATTTATTTTTGTAAACAAAAACGAGACTATGTTCGGAAAAGGAATGATGAAAAAGTTGGAGCAAATGCAACAACAAGTGGAAGAAACAAAATCAAGATTAAACAATGTGAAATTGATTGGTGAAGCCATGGAGGGTAAAGTACGTGTAGAGGTGAATGGAAACGGGGTAATTACCGACATTACTGCAAAGGAAGACTTAGCAAAAGATGAGTTAATTGACTTAATTATAGTGGCTGCCAACCGTGCCTTAGACCAAGCTAACAGAACCAAAGAAATGGAAATGGCCCAATCTGCAAAAGGCATTATCCCAGGAATGTAATGGAATTATTTGACTATTTACTTTTAATCATAGTCGCTTTTTCAGCCAGTTGGCTGACATTTTTTAGTGGATTTGGATTGGGAACTTTACTCACCCCTGTTTTCTACTTTTTATTTAAGGATTTAACGCTAGCCATTGCTTCAACTGCCATTGTGCACTTGAGTAATAATTTATTCAAATTTGCCTTAATGAAAAGAAGTGTGAATTGGAATATTGTCATTCCCTTCGGTCTGGCCGCAATTCCTGCAGCCATTCTGGGTGCCATATTGACCAGTTATTTTACCGACGTCAATTTATATCACTACACGCTAGGCAATCAAACTTATGCAATTAAATTAATCAATTCCATTTTTGGATTGGTCTTAATCGGATTTGCCCTCATTGAGCTAATCCCAAAATGGTCAATTGTATTTGCCAAACAAAGTTTATGGCTGGGAGGTGGAATATCAGGTTTTTTTGGCGGACTTTCAGGTCACCAAGGCGCATTGAGAACTGCTTTTTTAATCCGATACGAATTGAGTAAGGAAGCTTTTATTGCCTCCGGTATTGTTATTGCGCTCATTATTGATTTGGTAAGAATTCCTGTATATTTTACTAATTTTGAATTGGGCACACTTCAAAGTCAATGGCTTCCTATTGTAATTACCATAGGAAGTGCCATTTTGGGCGCTGTTTTGGGTAAATTTTTCTTAAAAAAAATCCCTTTTAAGCAATTGACCAATTTTATTTCAATAGGAATGATTATTTTTGGAATAGCCCTCCTTTTGGGATTACTAGAAAAATGATGAAAGCAGCATTAAGAGATAAATATAAAACACTGAGAAAAAATTTGACGTCCTCAGAAAGAAATACCTACTCTGAAAAGATTTATAATAATTTTGTAGAACATTTCGATTTCACACATGATGACATTAGTATATTTGTTCCTATAGAACGCTTTCAAGAGGTAAACACTTGGTTATTTATCAATGAGTATCCCGCAAGGTTTTACCTACCCGTTGTTAAACCAGAAGGATTGGTACATGTCCACTATGAATCTGTGGAACAATTAAAAAAAACAAGTTGGGGAATTTTAGAACCGCAATATGGTTTAGAGGTTGAAGTTAGCAAGATTGATGTGGTAATCGTCCCACTTTTGGCTTATGACAAAAAAGGAAACAGGGTTGGATACGGTAAAGGATTTTATGATGGATTCCTTAAAAACTGTGTCCCAAACTGTAAATTCATTGGGGTAAGTTACTTTCCACCAGAAGAAAACCTCATTGAAACCATTCCATCTGATATCCCCCTACATTTTTGTGTCACACCCGACAAGGTATATCATTTCAAATAAAATCGATTCCCCTGTAAGGAACTGCTATTTTATCAGACCAAACAGAAGAACAAGTAAATTAACTTTGCCTACTTTATGAGTAATATATTAACATTAGACAAATGGACTGCAACCAAACAAATTGACACACTCACACAATCAATTCCATTTGAAAAAGGCTTTATCAAAACCATGTCCGACCATGGAAACTTTCCTTTAAAGCCAAAGACATTAGAAATTTTACAAATTAATTTAGGTTACTTGTGTAACCTAGAATGTACCCATTGTCACGTTGATGCTTCTCCAAGGAGAAAAGAGACTACACCCATGGATATTTTAAACAAGTGCTTGGCCGTAATCGACGAAACACCGAGTATCCACACAGTTGATTTAACTGGTGGAGCTCCTGAAATGAACCCACACTTTAAATGGTTTATTGAAGAGTTAGGCAGCAGAAATGTAGAGGTATTGGTGAGAAGTAACCTGACTATTTTAGTGGAAGGTAAATTTAAAACTTATCCTGAATTTTTAGCTAAGCACAAAGTTACTATCGTTTCTTCTTTACCTTGTTATACCGAACAAAATACAGATGCACAAAGGGGTGATGGCGTATTCAACAAATCAGTGAAGGCATTGCAAATATTAAATGGATACGGTTACGGAACTGATCCTGAATTAAAATTACACCTGGTTTATAATCCTGGTGGCGCTTCAATCGCACCCAGTCAAGCTAAATTAAAGCTAGATTATCAAAGGGAATTAAAAAGCAATTACAACATTGTATTTAACGAATTATATACCATTACTAATTTACCCATTAGTCGATTTTTAGAGTACTTGAGTAATGAAGGTATGCTAGAAGATTATGTGGTGTTATTGGCCAATAGCTTTAACCCAGCTGCAGCCAAGGAAGTTATGTGTACCAACACTTTATCGGTCGACTGGAACGGAAATTTATTTGATTGTGATTTTAACCAGATTTTAAAACTACCTGTTGCAGTTAAAAACGCAAAAAACATCATGGATTTTGACAATGAAGAATTGAGCAAAAGAAACATTGTAGTCAACAACCATTGCTTTGGTTGTACTGCAGGAGAAGGCTCTAGTTGTCAAGGTGCTTTAACTTAAACAAACGTGAAAACATTCTCACTCATATTACTGTTATTGATAGGCTTTCAAACCATTGCCCAAGAGGAGACTTTTGATGAAATGGTGAAAACCTATTACAAAAACACCGTGCCTTTAATTTACCCCAACCAACTGTATAAAAAAATGTTGAGCGGAGAGAAAATGTACATTTTAGACACAAGGGAGGGCAAAGAATACGAAGTATCAAGCATTCAAAACGCCATTCATGTTGGTTTTTTAGGGTTCAACACCCGAAAAGTAAGTGATTTCGATAAAAACAGAACCGTAATTGTGTATTGTACCATTGGCGCAAGAAGCGAAACGGTTGGTGAGAAATTACAAAAAGACGGCTTTAAAAATGTCTATAACCTTTATGGCGGACTCATTTATTGGAAAAACCAAGGTTATAAGGTCTATCAACAAAAAGAAGAAAGTAATTTTGTACACGTTTACTCAAAAAAATGGGGTAAGTGGTTAACTGTAGGAAAACCGGTTTATTAATGTCGAAAAACTTACTCATTGTATTCGCTAAAAACGTGGTTTTAGGTAAGGTTAAAACACGGCTTGCAAACGAAATTGGTGACACTGCTGCACTAAATGTTTATACTAAACTTTTTGAAATCACCGAAAGGGAAAGCAGCAAAGTAAAAAATGTAGACATGCATGTCCATTTTTCAGATGTTATTCTTAATGCCAAATTTCCAAATGCTAAAAAGTTTGTGCAAGTTAAAGGTAATTTAGGCGACAAAATGAAAGCCGCATTTTCACAAGGATTTACAGAAGGTTACCAAAACATTATAGGTATTGGAACCGACTTGCCTGATTTGACTGCATCACTCATTGAAGCTGCATTTGTAAAACTCAAGCAAAAAGACTTTGTTTTTGGTCCGGCCGAAGATGGCGGTTATTACTTAGTGGGCACTTCCCACCCTCAGCTCTATATTTTTGAAAACAAACCTTGGAGCACGGAATCATTATTGGATATCACATTAAGGGAAATTGAGGCGAATAAACATTCGGTTGCTACTTTGAAAACCCTAAATGACATTGATTATCTGGAGGATTTGCAAGCTTCTGACTTGGCTGCCGAGTTTAAGGAGTATTGGAGTTGAATCATACAAACTAGGAACATAATTAAAAAGCCATTACAAATGAATGTAATGGCTTTGATTTTTAAATTTTTGAGATTATAAGTTTTATGATCCAAACATATTGGTGAGGCAACAAAAATTACTGTATGTTTATTTTATCAAACAAAACAATTTTTAAACTTAAGGTTAAAAAGCCGCCACCACCAGTTACATTAAAATTTGCAGGAGTATCAGAAAAAGATATTTCACTTGAATTTAAGATAAAATTACCTGCTACTAAATCTCTGAGTCCAAAACGCTGATTATACTTAACCTCAAACAAAACATTCTCACTCATTGCAAAACTCTTTGACCCCCCCACATAAAAACCAAAAGACACTTTTTTTTCACGAATTACCTTTGCAGAAACCCCAAACACTTCATTGGTTTCAGCGTCTATAAAAAAACGATCATAAAAATTTTGATCTACTTTTGAGTTTCCATTTGTCACCCCGGTGAAAACACCTGAATGAAATTGAAGAACGTTGAAGTTTCTTATATTCAGCTTCGAACTTAGACCTAAAGAAATTGAATGATGCCTTAAATACATTGGATAAAATACTGAATTTCCCACTTGGTTAAATATTCTTTCGTAAGATACTCCAATGATTTGCCGTAAAATACTTCCTTCTACATTTAAATTCTTTTTGGAACCGAATTCAAAAGAAATAAAAGGGATATAAGTATTATTTCTCATGTAAATGGGACCACTTAAGAATTTATTTGGATCCGTCACAAAGGTTGAAGTAAAGCCCCAGCCAGAACCTACAGAAATTAATGTTAAACCATTAGCTAATGTTGGTCTATATTTTTCCTTGCGCTTAAAAAAGTTTTCGCTGCAGAAGGACGGTGTTGTAATTAATACAAACCAAAATAAGATTAATATTTTCGAATTCATTTTGAAATTTTAGAGAAACTGTTTGTTTAGTTAAAAACCCATCTAATACCGATTGTATACATTTTTCCAGAAGACTTTATGCTACCATTTACACTGTTTTTTATTCCTAACTGTGGAATTTCGTATGTAAATACATGTTTTGAAAATATGTTATTTTTACCAAAATACCTATTGTAACGCAAATTGATAAATAAATTTTTTGTGATACAAATATCTTTTGCAATTCCATAGTAACCAGCAAAGACAAATTTATTTATAATTTCAGAAGACTCTGATAGAGAAAAAACAAGAAATTGACCATTTAAATTTGAACCTGAAATCTCCAACTCATTATCTGTCAATGTATTTAATTGTCTTTTCGGACCATCAACCATTGCAAAATTTGCTCCAAAATGAACATCAAATAGTCGCCAACTGTTATCAACAATGATTTTGTAACCAACCCCAAAATCTAATTCATAAGCACTAAATGCAGTAAATTGCGATTTAACCAAAGCATTTAAACCTATAGACGTAATATTAATATCCTTACCAGATAAAAAATTTTGGTATTTAAAACCACCTTCTAAAAAAATAGTTTTTCTAAGGTTATAACGATAGTCAAGGAAAATTGAATTGTTAATAAACGTAGTGTTCTTTGAATAATTTCTGAAACCAGTAAATGCACTAACAAAAGAACTATTTTCATCTACAATTAGCGGAAAACGATTGATGGATACTGCAATACCTAAACTATGTTTACCTTTATTTACCACACCTTTTTTTAAATGCTGCTCTGTAGCATTAATAATTCTATTTTTAAAATTGTCCTGACCAATTACGAGTTTGCCAAATATGAGCAACCCTATGGTAATAGTATATTTAATATTTATCATATTATTATTGTTATTATGGTACCAGCTATTTTTTTAACTGGTACCAATTAAGCTAATTACAATATAAAACAGCATTAGGTGTATCAGGAGTGTCACCCCAAGAATGTACACTTTTTAACGCTGGTCTATTGATAATGTAAGAACTTGACCAGGTATTATTTACTGAAGCACTATAAGAATAAGCCTTATACCCTGCAACAGTTTGGTTGAGACTTAGAGTGTGTACTGTACCATTACCATTCAAAACCGCATTATAGTCAGCTGTTGCTTTTAACCTACCATCCATTGTACTTTTAGCTGGACCCCATACACCTAAAGTTCTTTTATAAGGTTTTATTGTTCCGGTCAAATATGCATATTTAATTCCTCCGCTCGTAACAGATGCTGTACTAACTCTTACAGTGGTTCTATTATTACCATTTTCTGAAGTCCCGGTCATATCAACTGCATTATCACAAGCCGCCCTATCATTTAATTCATTAGTAAAAAAGATAGTAGATACTAGCCAATTATTTTGAGAAACTTTTGATAAGTAAATTTCATTAATCGCTATTAACTTTTCAAAATTCTCTTTTTTTGTGACTCCAATTCCATCTTCGAATACCTTATAAAAATATTCACCAACAACAAATACT
>CBDUKB010000103.1:0-10550 GCA_965367695.1 uncultured Putridiphycobacter sp. | reverse complement strand
TATCAAAACGAAGCGCTCAAACTACCAATTGCTGAATTCAAAGCCTTAGTGGATAAGAATTTTATTGCCTTATCGAAGCAATAGTTAACGCCTGTTCATTTTTTCTCTTAAAAAGGCTTTTTCTTTTTGATTAGCGGTCAATTCAATGGCTTTTTTTAAAGTTTGAGCATAAACTGTCAATCCTAATTTCTTTTCAAAATCGCCTTTAATGGCATAATATAAGTGATTGCTCAATAAGGATTTTTCACTGAGTTTGTTCAGTTCAGTCAATGCCGCCTTTGCGCTCTTTACTTTTTCAAACACCACCAACCTATTTAAGGCAATGTTTGGACTATAATAATAGCTAGACAATAAGTCATACAAGTTTAAAATTGAGTGCCACTTGATGGACTCAAAAGATTTAGAACAAGCGTATTCGTAGGCAATCGCAGCTTCAAAGTGATATTTAGAAATATTTTCTCCCACCGCCGACTCTTCCAAAAAACGCAATCCAAGTCCAATTAATGCTTGGTCCCAAGCCTCCCAATTTTGTTGTTCCAAGGTCAATAAATTACCTTCTGCATCTTCTCTTGCATTAAAACGGGAGAAATTAAAACACATCAAAGACAACAAGGCGCTTGTTTCAGGGGTGTTTGATATGGCATGTTCATACAATAATCCAGTGAGTCGAATGGCCTCTTCACAAACATCTTTTTTTAATACTTCCTTGCCATCATAGGCCGTATAGCCATTATTAAATAACAAGTACAATACTTTTAAAACCACACTCATTCTTTCCTTTAAATCAACTTTAGAAGGAATCTCTAGGTGACCCACTTCTGACTTGAATTTTTGCTTTGCTCTTGTCAATGCTTTCTTAACGGCATCTGGTGATTTAAATAAAGCCCTGGCAATTTCCAAATTACTGAATCCACAAAGTAATTTTAAGCTGAGCATAATTTGCTCTTGTTCTTTCATACTGGGATGACAGCATGCAAAAATCATCCGCAATTCTTCGTCTTTTAATATACCATCCTCTGGTAATTCAGTTACTTCAGTTGCATTATTCATGGTAGCAGGTTCATAAGTAACTGATTTTGCATTTCTTCTCAACTTGTCAATTAACCCATTGTGAGCTGTTTGATACAACCATTTACCAGGTGCAGGAGGCATATCTTGGTATGACCATAATTGCATGGCTTTGTATAAGGCATCTTGTACTGCATCTTCAATAAAATCGATTTGTGCTGCGCCAAATTTTGCCGTGAGATAGGATACTATCTTTGCATATTCATGTCTGAACAAATGATCAATGCTACTATTTAAATTATTCTGGTTTGACATAAAAAAAAGACCCAGTTTTACTGCTGAGTCTAATTTAGTGAATTGAATGCAATGTAAGCTTACATGCTCATGATTTCTCTGATTTCAATATTTCCACTTTCTCCTTCTAAAAGCGGACAACCTTTAGAAATTTTAACTGCGGCATCCATTGTTTCGCAATTGACAATCAAGTAACCACCTACCACTTCTTTTCCTTCAGCAAAAGGCCCATCAGTAATGGTTTCTCCACCATTAATCACTTGGCTACCCTCTTTACTTAATGGTAATCCACCTGCTAATTTTCCTGCTTCAGCTAAGCCTCCCATCCATTTTTTCCATTTACCCATATGGGCTTCCATTTCTGCTGGTGATAATGAAGCCATTGAATCTCCTCCTCTAAATAAATACATAAATTGTTTCATAATACTACTATTTAATTTTGCTTATTTTTTTCAGCGATACTTTACCGCTTTTAAGGTCATTATTTCGACCCTTTCAATGATACAACGAACCAGGTTTTAATATGGGGACATTTATTTTAAAAAAAATAAATAACCATTGTTGCTTTCAAAATTGCTTTTGTAAGTATTGCTTTTTTATCTCGTCCACTTTAATAACTTACTTATTACGTCAAGACATGATTTTTATCTTACTTTTTTTAGCTGCCTGTTTTCTTGCTTATAGTAATGGGGCGAATGACAACTTCAAAGGCGTTGCCACTTTATTTGGATCTGGAACAACCAATTATAAAAGAGCCATTTCTTGGGCAACCATTACTACGGCGGCAGGATCTGTAGCTGCTATTTTTTTAGCAAGTAGCTTAGTGAAAAATTTTTCTGGTAAAGGATTGGTCCCAGACACTTTAATTCAAGCACCTGAATTTGCCATTGCCATTGCTTTAGGTGCCGCACTCACTGTATTTTTAGCCACAAAAATTGGAATGCCCATCTCTACAACACATGCCTTGGTGGGAGCCTTATTTGGAAGTGGAGTTGTTGCTGTTGGGAGTGAATTCAATTTCGCTAAATTAGGAGGTACTTTTTTAATGCCTTTAATTGTCAGTCCGCTTATGGCCGCACTCATCAGTTTAATCGTTTATGTTATTTTTAAAAAACTAAGACGAGTACTAGGGGTCACCAAGCAAACTTGTGTTTGTGTTGGGGAGGAATATGTTCCAATGACACAAGCTGTAAATACCAATACTTTAATGGCAGTAAAAGTGGAGACTCAAAAAAGCATTGCGATAAAGCAAACACAAGAATGCATTGAGCAATACAAAGGGAATTTTATAGGCATTGATGCTCAAAAAATATTAGATATCGCACATTATTTAAGTGCTGGTGTAGTAAGTTTTGCAAGAGGATTGAATGACACGCCTAAAATAGTTGGGCTATTGATTGTGATTAATTCACTTTCAATTGAATGGGGAATGATTGCTATTGCTGTCGCAATGGCTTTAGGAGGCTTATTAAATGCTAAAAAGGTAGGTGAAGTAATGAGTAAAAAAATAACCCCAATGAATAGTGGTCAAGGTTTTACGGCCAATTTGGTAACCGGTTTATTAGTGACAACTGCCAGCATTCATGGGTTACCTGTCTCCACTACGCACGTATCTGTTGGATCTATTTTCGGCATTGGAACAGTGACTAAAAAAGCAGACTTTAAGGTGATTAATAAAATTTTATTGTCCTGGTTATTGACCTTACCCATTGCTGCCATATGTGCCGCCATCATTTACTGGATATTGTTGATTTTTTAGATTAAAATGGCTTTTAAAATGTTTGTATATTTGAAAGTACATATTCAAGTCATTCATTTTTAAAATAAAAAACCATGGCCATCAATTCTACCTTAGTTCAAAAAGCAACTTTTAATGAAAGTATCAAGACCTATATCTTGTTGTTGGTCGCCTTTTTTCTAAGCATCACCCTTGTCGGAATCCCTTTACTACTCATTTGGTTTTTAGGATTAGGACAATATATCAGTAAAAGGTATTACGAAAATTTGTCTTGTCAATTAACCGACCGACACCTTGAATTTAAAAAAGGAGTATTATTCAAAGTAGAGAAAACCATTCCTTTGGAAAACATTCAGGATTTGACTTTTTTAGAAAATCCAATTTTGAATTATTTGGGCCTAAAAATCTTAAAAATTGAAACAGCCGGACAAAGTAATCCACAAGGAAGCGACATGAAATTAATTGGCATTATAGCTGCCACCGACTTTAAAGAAAAAGTGTTAAACCAAAGAGAATACTTAAAAACTGGTGAACCATCCAATCCCACACAAAACGCTGGGAGTAATGATCAAATTGTTGATTTGCTCACTGACATCAAAGCTATTTTGAATGAAATCAATCAGAAATAATCCAATGGTTTACATCATTCATTAAGCTAATTCATTCAAGTTTTTTTTCCATACTATATTGATTCAAAGTTAATTTGTTCCGCTGATAATAATCAATGATTACGGTGACCGAAATCATTCAATAATGCTAATACCTAGCTTAACTTTAGGGAATTGTTAATTGGCTTTAAATTTTTTATCATGGAAAAAATATTTTTATTGTTGAGTTTAGGTTTGTTCGTAATGACTACTTCAAGTAGTCAAACACCAGTATTAGTAAAGAATATATATTTATCAGGTGGCTCTCATCCTGATGAATTGAAGGATGTAAATGGCGTATTATTTTTTAGGGCTGTTGATAATACCCATGGTTATGAACTATGGCGTTCGGAAGGAACAGAAGCTAATACCTTGTTGGTCCAAGACATCAATCCTACTGGCAGTAGCGCCCCTGAAAACATAGTAGCTGTTGGAAATACTTTTTTTTTCAAAGCTAATGATGGAGTGAATGGAGAAGAATTGTGGTTTTCAGATGGAACAGTAAACGGTACCAGTATGAAAATGGACATTCATCCTTCAGGAAGTTCAGTGCCAGAGTATTTGACAGAGGTAAATGGCACCGTTTTTTTTAAAGCCAATGACGGTTCAAATGGAGAGGAACTCTGGAAAACAGATACGACATTAATGAGCACACAGTTAGTGAAGGATATTAACCCTTCTGGTAATGGAGGTCCAGCGTTTCTTACTAAATTCAATGGAATGGTCTATTTTTCGGCTGAAGATCCTATTAACGGCCGTGAACTTTGGAAGTCGGATGGAACATTAATAGGGACTCAAATGGTAAAAGATATTAATCCTTCAGGAAGTTCTGATCCAATAAATTTCGTAGAATATAATGGTGAACTATATTTTCAAGCAAAAGATATTGCTACTAACGGCAAAGAACTTTGGAAAACTGATGGAACTGATTTAGGTACAGTGTTAGTAAAGGATATAAATCCTGGTGGCAACTCTACTCCTATTAATTTAACTGTTGCTGGAAACTTACTTTATTTTAGTGCTACAGATGGCAATTCGGGAGTTGAATTATGGAAAACAGATGGAACTTTGAATGGAACTGAAATCGTTAAAGATATTAATATTCAAACAGGTTCCAGCCCCCAAGAAATGATTGACTACAATGGAACATTGTTTTTTAGTGCTTCTGATGGTATAACTGGACATGAATTGTGGAAATCAGACGGTACTGAAGCAGGTACTGTTCTTGTAAAAGATATTAATAGTTTTGGAAATTCTAATTCTTCTCCGAATTTTCTTACTATTTATGAAGGGTTATTGTTTTTTCAATCGACCAATGGAACACATGGAAAAGAACTTTGGGTATCAAACGGAACGGAAGCTGGAACAAAAATGGTTGCAGACCTCAATCCTTTGGGGAGTGGAGAACCAACCTACCTAACAGTATCAAACGATATCCTCTTTTTTCAAGCAAATGATGGTACTTTAGGATTTGAATTATACAAATTAGAAGTAACCGCTGATATTATTTCTATTACTAAAGCAAACAATTTTGGACTTTATCCTATTCCAGCACAGGATTTAATTTACGTAAAATTAGGGTCAACTATTAGTGAAAGTTTTACGATACAAATAGTGGATATGAATGGAAGATTGGTATATAATAATGAAATAAGTAATGGCGAGAAATCTTCAATTATAAAAGTTGAAGTACAACAATTAAAAAGCGGTATATATTTTTTAAGTATCATGAATAAAGCGGGAGAAATAATGACGAAAAAGATGATAAAATATTAGGTGAGATTATGATGAGTTAAAGGTTCCAAGTCAATTTCATACAAAATAGTACCAAGCATTACTGAGTATGCCAAGGTATCGAAAAAAGCATTAAAAACTGATGCCTATTGATGAAATTAATTCTACCTTTAATTAAGATTAAGTATATAATTATCTGTTGTTAAGCTAGAATAAATAAAGTAAAATAATTTAATTTTTTATTATGGAAAGAAAAAATACCACTATGGTTTCATTTTATCAATTACTTGGTCGCATTTTTTATGCAACAGCTCAAGCTGATAAGGTTATTAGACCGGAAGAGATTACAGAATTAAAACAAATGGTAAAGGATGTTTGGATAGATTTAGAAGACGCAGCAGATGAATTTAATTCAGATGCTGGATACCAAATAGAAATTGTTTTTGATTATTTGTTGGAAAACGATATCATTGTTGAAAATGCTATCAAAGACCTGAAAGAATTCAAACGCATACATGCTAGTCTTTTTACTGATCAAATCAAGGCCTTAATTATGGAAACAGCCGGAAGAATCGCCTCATCATTTGCTAAAAGAAACAAATCAGAGTTAGTTTTCTTAAGTCAACTTCAAATTGCACTGGAAAAATAATGATTACTCATTAATAATTAAAGCAATTGCACATGAAACTAGAAGATTTAAAAGGTGATGTTCAAAAATATAAGAAAACAATAAGCGAAATCAATCAAAAAAGAAAACTTTGGGATGTCGAAACGAAAGCATTGATCACCGAAACACTTCAGGAAATAACCAAAATGTATGATCTTGATTGGGATGTTTTTACAATAGAAACAACCCGAAATTTAGAAGGAATAAATTTAACCTTTGGCAATAACTTCAGCGGTATTTATAGTGAAAACGATAAAGGACAAAAGCGCTATGCCAAAACGGGTGGGAATTTAGTTTTTTCACAAGCATACAATGGCGATATTTTTATTATTTTAATGACGCCAACTGTCAACGATTTAATCTCAGAAGAAGATGCTCAAAAAATAATTGGAAAGGTTAGTCCCTCAAAAATTGACAAAGAATTTATCATTCAACATGTCTCTAAATTTTTATCAGAATTAATAGATTGGGAAAACTTAAAATCATCTCATACGCTTGGATTTAAATATTAATTGAATCGAGTGAATTAATGAAATAAATAGCATCAATAATATGAAAGTAAATAAATATGTTCCAATAAACACAGACCGACTTTTGTTAAGAATGCCGGTGGAAAGCGATTGGAAAAAGTTATCTTATTTGCGTTCTGATATAGAAATCAATCAATTTGTGAAACGAAAATCAGCTGAAACCAAGGATTTGGCCCTTGAGTTTATAATAAAAATGAAAAAGGGAATAGATGCTGAAACATCTTATTATTGGGTGATTACCGAAAAGCCTAACAAGAGCATGATTGGCAGTATTTGCTTATGGAATTTTTCTTCGGACGGTAAAAAAGTAGAAGTTGGGTACGACTTGCATCCAGATTTTCAAGGAATGGGCATCATGGATGAAGCATTAAAAGGACTGATGAAGTTCACCTTTAAAAACTTAAGTTTTGAAGTGATTGAAGCCTATACGCAACATAACAACAAAAACTCCGTCAAACTTTTAAGCAACAATGGTTTTCAATTACTACCCGATATCAAAGATGAAGCTAATTTGATGAACCTGGTTTTTGAATTCAGGAAAAAATGACCCCTTAAGGGCTAAGCTTTATAAAAATTTTTTGGAATAAAAAATACCCACACAGGTTTGCGACGCTCAA
Organism: uncultured Putridiphycobacter sp.; assembly: GCA_965367695.1. GTDB lineage: Bacteria > Bacteroidota > Bacteroidia > Flavobacteriales_D > Crocinitomicaceae > Putridiphycobacter. The sequence goes on along the minus strand of CBDUKB010000103.1, from coordinate 3,315 downwards.
ATTATACTATCTTTAATATTATCAATATTTTTGAATCATGGGAAAAGGACAAGACGCTAAGAAAAGTGTAAAAAAAGAACCGTTAAAAACGGCAAAAGAAAAAAAAGCAGAGAAGAAGGCTAAAAAATTAAAAAGCGCTTAATTTCTGAAAATAATTAAACTGATTAAAGACTAGGTGGTTTATCTAAAACCACTTAGTTTAATCATCAACTCCTTCATAAAATTGTCATACTTTTAACCACAAAAACCAGTATATCGTTTTTCTTGTTTAACTTTTTTCTGAAAAAAATAAACAAAACAACCTAAGCAAGGCTTTATTTAATTAACTTGTGCCCTTTCCTGCACTATGAAAATATTACTTACTGGGGCCACTGGATATATTGGCAAACGCTTACTTCCATTATTAATTGAAAGCGGGCATGAAGTAGTTTGCTGTGTACGGGACCCTAAAAGATTTGATATACCCATCTCAATTCGCGACAATGTAACCGTCATTACAGTGGACCTACTCGATAAAAAATCGCTGGAAAACATTCCTAAAGACATAGATGGTGCCTATTATTTAGTCCACTCCATGTCTGCTTCTGATGATTATGAATCATTAGAAGAAAAGTCTGCCATTAATTTCAGAAACGCACTTCATAACACCCGAGTAAAACAAGTTATTTATTTAAGTGGTATCGTCAATGAATCCGAATTATCAAAACACCTTGATTCGCGCAAAAATGTTGAAATTGAACTCGCAAAAGGTGATTATCACGCTACTACTTTAAGAGCTGGAATCATTATAGGTTCCGGTTCTGCCTCCTTCGAAATCATCAGAGATATTGTAGAAAAACTGCCGGTAATGATTACCCCAAAATGGCTCAACACCAAATGCCAACCCATTGGAATTTCTGATGTATTGGCTTTTCTTTCTAAATCTTTGTTCAATGAAAATACTTACGATCAAAATTTTGATATCGGGGGACCAGACATTTTAACATATAAAGAAATGCTCTTAAATTTTGCCAAGGAAAGAAATTTAAAACGACGCATCTGGGTAGTTCCTGTCATGACACCCAAACTATCTTCTTATTGGTTGTACTTTGTTACTTCAACATCATACAAACTAGCAAAATCACTGGTAAACAGTATGAAAGTGGAAGTAATTTGTCGGGACAATCGCATCAATCAAATTTTGGATGTCACCCCTATTTCTTATCAAAATGCCATTCAAAAAGCTTTTTTAAAAATTGAAAACAATGAAATCCTTTCTTCTTGGAAAGACGCATACTCCAGTAGTGGCTTAAGCTTTAATATTTCTGATTTTATCAATGTCCCTTCTTATGGTTGTTTTAAAGACCAAAGGACCCAAAAATTTGACAACAAGGAAGCATGTATTGAAAAAGTATGGCGCATTGGAGGTCAAACAGGTTGGTATTATGGTAATTGGCTTTGGAGTATAAGGGGCATCATGGATAAAATGGTAGGTGGTGTAGGCTTAAGAAGAGGAAGAACCAGTGATATTGACATTCATGTTGGTGATACCATTGACTTTTGGCGGGTATTGTACGCGAATAAAACAGAAGGTCGCGTGCTGTTATTTGCAGAAATGAAATTACCTGGAGAAGCTTGGTTAGAATTTAAAATAACGGACAATAAACTAGAACAAACCGCTACTTTTCGCCCCCTAGGACTGGCAGGAAGAATGTACTGGTATGCAGTCTACCCTTTTCATGGCTTTATATTTAAAGGAATGCTCAAGCGACTCACTAAAAATAATTGATTTATGGCTTTGATCTCGTTTTACTAATTTTTCTATAACTTAGAGATTCAATTTAGTTTATGAGGCATATTTTTAAAATTAGCTTATTCTTCATCATACTCAATATTTTGAACAGTTGTACTGGGCAAGTCAATACCGACTTGAAACAAGAAATTACAAAAGTAGCTGTACATAAAATTGTCGGTGGTGGCTGTGATGGCTGTGAACTCATGTATGTAGGCATGCCTCAAAATATTGCTTCTGTCGATACAAGTGTTGCCTGGACTGAAAAAGGACAGCAATTATTAATCACTGGAACCGTTTTTAAACTAGGTGGTAAAATTCCAGCTCCCAATGTAATTGTCTATTACTGGCAAACAAATACTAATGGCTATTATACGCCTATAGCGGATATGCCAGAAGAAGCAAAAAAACACGGCCATATTCGAGGCTGGGTAAAAACAGACGAAAATGGTAAATATGCTATTTATACCATCCGCCCTGGTCCTTACCCTAATAGCGACATGCCTGCTCATATTCATACTTCCATTAAAGAGCCGAATATACAAGAGGAGTATTATATTGATGCTTTTGTTTTTGATGACGATAAGCTATTAAATAGCAAGAAAAGAAAAGAAGCTGAAAACCGAGGTGGAAGTGGTGTTTTAAGGGTGCTATTGGATGGTGATTTGCAAGTTGCAGAGCACAATATTATTTTAGGATTGAACATTCCGAATTATCCAGAAAAATTACAATTTGAACATCAGTCTGGTCTTGAAATAGGGGAAGACAATCCTTCTTTTACCCCCTTTCATGCTTATGGGCCAGACAAAGGGTCAAAAACTTGTCCAGTTTGTAAATACGGACGTTTTCACGGGATTGTTTATTTTGTTGGCAACAAACCTAACTGGGAAGAAATTAAAACCTGGTTGACATTTTTAGACCATGAAAGTGCCAGTAGAACCAAATATTTAAAAGTATATTTTGTTTATGGTAATGAAAAAGATTATACCAAGCAACAAAGAATTATTGAATTAGAAAAATTAGGAGATGAATTGGGACTTCAAAATGTGGCATTGACATTCGTACCCACATTTTCAGACACTGAAAGTGAAGTAAATTTAAATAAAATAAATCCTGAAGTAGAAAATACTTTCATCATTTATAAAAACAGGAGCATTATTGACAAATATGTTAATTTAAAACCAACGATTGCAAATTTTAGGATCATCTCTGCCACCCTTGACCAAACTAAAAACGATTACTTTGAATTGGCCGAACCCAAGCATGATTAAATTTTGGTAAGTCTAAAAAAATATAAAATAATATGAAAAGTAAAGTTGTTGATCGGTATTTAGCTAGGCTAAAAAATTGGCAAGAAGAATCTATGTTATTGCGTGAAATATGTCTGGAATGTGGTTTAATTGAAGATTTTAAATGGATGCACCCATGTTATACACATGATGATAAAAACATAGTGTTAATCCATGGATTTAAAGCATACTGTGCTTTATTATTTCATAAGGGGGTGCTTTTAGGTGATCCCGAAAAATTATTAATTCAACAAA
>CBDUKB010000102.1:0-10633 GCA_965367695.1 uncultured Putridiphycobacter sp. | reverse complement strand
ACATTATTGTAAATGAAAAAATGGGAACAAACCTATTCAATATTTATGCAGCAGGTGATGTAACGAACACCCCTGCATTTGTCTACACAGCAGCCTATGAAGGAAAAATTGCTGTCGAAAATGCTTTTACAGGTACAGTAAACAAAACAGATTATTCCTCATTACCCTGGGTCGTTTTTACTGACCCACAAATAGCAGGCGCAGGTTTGGACGAAGCGCAGGCAAAAGCCAAAGGTATTCCATTTGAAGTATCTAAATTGGAATTGAAAGATGTACCTAGAGCAATTGCCGCAAACGACACTAGGGGTTTTATCAAACTGATTCGTCACAGTGAAACCGATAAATTAATTGGCGCAAGAGTAGTCGCTCCAGAGGGTGGAGAATTAATACAACAATTGAGTATGGCAATTAAATACGGAATCACAGTAAATGATCTGGCTAACAGCTTTTACCCTTACTTGACCTTAAGTGAGGGCATCAAATTGGCAGCCATAACTTTTGGAAAAGATGTATCGAAATTAAGTTGTTGTGCTAGCTAATCAAGCATTCAGACACATGCATTTTAGATTATTGGAAAAATATAGCATGAAGTGTATGTGTCTTTTTTTTATTGAAAAACAATGCTTCAACAATTAGGTTTAGTCTTAGATAAAGGCATTTCTATCGCATTATAAAATAAGATTGAGCATCAAGTGGAGCGCCTTTCAACCCCTACATATGCCAAAACCTTTACTATTAATTTCTTATATTTAAAACAAATAATCGCTTAGCATAAAACAATGCTTAAACAAATAACCAAGTTTCCTAGACAATTATTTTTAATTGATGGCATGGGCGCCTTGCTTTCCGCTGTCCTGTTAGGCAAGGTATTGCCTAATTTTGAGCAGCTACTTGGCATACCTTTGCTCTTGCTTTACTTCCTTGCAACTATTCCAATTGTATTTTTTATTTATGATATGAGTTGCTATTTTTTTATCAAACAAAATCATTGGCCGTATATTCGATTCATTGCCTATGCAAACATGGTTTATTGCGCAATATCTTTGCTGCTTTGCACTTATAATCTCGACAGGCTTACCATATATGGTTGGGGATATATAGTAATTGAAATTGCTGTGATTATGCTTTTAGTTACCTTGGAATTAAAAACTGTTGCATCCTTAAAAATTTAAAACAATTAACTCAATTTAGGCTTTACTCTTGAGCTGCTATACCTTTAATGGGGATTAGCTTTTTCTTTTTTTCATCCCAGACCTTATAGTTTAATAATGAATAAACTTTAAAAATTGAAATGGGTGTAAACCGCATTGATTCCCCCAATTTTTCTTGGGCCTTTTCTAAATTATAAAAAGGAATGGTGGAGATTAAATGATGGACATTGTGGTAAACAACATTTCCCGATATCCAATTAATCCATTTTGGAGCCGTTAAATAAGTGGAACCTTTAAAGGTAGCCTCTTCGTAATTCCAATCTTTTTCATTTTCCCAATAGGTATCCTCAAACTGATGCTGTGCATAAAACATGTATGAAGCAATGGTGAAAAAGAACACTACAGGAATCATGTACACGATTAATATTTTTGTAAACCCAAATTGAGACAATAAAAACCAAGCAACAACAATATAGAGGAGGTCGTGGATAATGACTGAAATATTCGATTGTTTATCAAATTTGGCATTCGGAATTCTGAAAATAATAGCAAATATAGCAATGGGCGCTACAATGAATCTCGAAAATTTAGAACGAATAAATTGGTACATTACTTTTTTAAAACTAGAAGCTGCCAAGTATTCATCCACTGTTAAGGTCCACATTTCAGGATTCATATCCCTTTTATCTAAATTCCCAACGTGATTGTGATGACTGTTGTGAATGTATTTCCACATATGATAAGGAATCATGATGGCAAACCCCATTATATTGCCGACAATGGCATTCTTATACTTCGATTTAAATAAACTTTGATGTCCGCAATCGTGCTCAATCACATAACTTCTGCACATGAATATAGTAGTGACCGGTATCAACAAAATGCTTAAGAAAATTGAATAATCGAATAAGAATAAACTTACCAGCATGCTGCCGTATAACATCACAAAAGTTGATACGGCATACCAATTGGACTTACTTTCATTTTTTTTACAAAATGGTTTCAGTGTTTGCAATGCCTTTCTATATTCTTCCTTCACTTTTGTCATGTTCACTACTTATTTTATAGCATGGTCAATAATTTCATTGGTTTCCATTTCCCTTTCGTACATGCATAGGTGACTCCCCTCCTTGATTACATTAAACGCTATTGGATCAAGGTGCTTATTGTGCATATAGCCATGTTTTTCCAAAGGTGTTACTTTATTTTTTTCGCCCCATACAAGATGGTGTGCAACTGGTTTAGAAGGATCCATAAATTGGTCTACCGTAAAGGTATCCACTGAAAAAACTATGTTTAGCCTTGATTTCGTTTGCTTTTCCTCTTTTATCTTTTCAATATATTTTTGAAATAAAAAATCTTGTCGATCAATTGAATCTTCAAATAATACAGCTGGAAAATTTTTTTTGACAAATGTTTTTGTGAATACAAAAGCCAATAAGCTCGAGATGTGTTTTTTAATAAAAGGAGACTTATTAATTGATTTAATCAAATAACTATAATGAGCGTATCGATAAATATGTTTTCCTGGACATACATTAAATGCCACTAGTTTTTCAACTTTTTCGGGAAATAATTGGGCATAATTTAATGCTGTGGATCCACCGATACAATTTCCTACCAAAATTACTTTACTTAATTTAAGTTCACTGATAAAAGAGGTCAATGTTTGGGTAAGTAATGATAAACTAATGGGTTCATTGGGATAAGCAGATTCACCAAAACCAGGCCAGTCAATACCAAAAACCGTATACTTTTTCGAATAATAATCAATTTGCTTGATCCAAGTCTGCCAAAAACCACCCCCATTGTGTAAAAAAATGATGGGTTCCCCTACTCCTTTCTTCACATAATTTACTTCATGTCCATTTAAATTAATTTGATATTCTAAATAATTTTCCATCTAACTGTTGTATTTAACCATAAAAGGGATTTCCTTCAGTACTTCACTTAATTCTGCTTCACTCAAATCCGCGTATTTATTTTTACTAATATGTGATACTTTTGGTGTTTTAGCTGCTTTCCTTTCATTTAAAAATGTATCCTTTGGTATTTCAAAAGTTTGACACAACTTTGTAATAGTTGCTTCATCATTCGAGATAAGGCTTTTAAAATCTACTTTTATCCAATTTTCTGCATAGTAGGTTTGCAAATGCTCCTCTGCCATTTTATACCAATTTACTAAAATTTCTTTTGTTCTCAAATTCATTTCATCAGTAACTTTTTTAGAAGTGAATAAACTATAAATCGAATTGTTTAATGCAATAGTTGATGGAATGGTTTTTCTTGGCGATCTGTTAATGTTAATAATTGTTGCATTTGGAAAATATAAATGCAATGATTTTACTTTTGACATCAATGTTGGATTTTTTGACAAAAAGTATTTATCGTTTTTAGGATTAAATACATAGTTATGTCTTTGAACACATTGATAGTAATATTTCATTGTCCTTTTGCGTTGCTTGGCATCAAGCGCTTGGTCGAAAATAAAATAATCGTCAAAAATGGGAGTGTCGGGATAAAAAAAGTGGAGGTAAATGGTAGAAAAATTCCACAACAATAAAACTTCATCCTCTTCGTAATAAGACAAGCTTGTTAAGTGTATGTTTTGGAAATTTTTAAGCATTTTTTTTTCTAGAAACAAGATGGTTCGCTGGGCAGGTTTACCTATCAAAGTGTCTATTTTTAAAAGGAATAGAAAAAAATATTTTTGGATAATGGCTGGTGCAAATACACTTTCCCATAACTTAAATGCGGTCATTTTATCTTCCACATTTGCGAGCTTATGAAACAAATAAGTGGTGGCAGACCTGGGTGCGGAGACTATAAAAACTGACTTGAAATGATGTATTTTTTTAAAAGATGGAAAAAACAAATGGTCAAGCATTAAAAAAAACCGATTCATGCATAATGTCAACATAAAAATGGGCAATAAAAAAAGCGACATGATTATTCTTTTAAAATTAAATGCACGCATATTATTTTTCTTAAAAGAAAATAAGCTAAAATATAATTTTAAGGCTAAGCGATAATCCATTTAGTACTTGATTAATACACCACCAATTGAAAAACCAGCAGAAGTCCCTGTTAATAAAACCAACTGTCCTCTTTGAATGCGTTTGGCTTCAATTTCGTCGTGCAAAACCATTGGAATTGAGGCGGCAATGCAATTCCCATTTGTTGATAAATTCCCTCTAATTTGATCAGGCTTGAATGGGTATAACTGAGTGAATACCAGCAAGCCCATTTTTGAAGCTTGGTGTGGAATAATGACTTCAATATCAGTTAAACTATAGGGTAAATCTTCAAAAAACCAATCCATAAACAGTGGGATTTTTTGCTTGGCTAATTTTAGCAGCTTCTTTCCACTCATTTGAAAAGTGTGCAATTTACTGTCATAACTGAATTCTTTCACAGGACACACATTGCCACCTCCTTCAATCATGGTATAGGTCGCGCCTACGGAATAAGTTTTAATACCACCTTTTATAAATTCAGCATCACAAGTCTCATCAAATTGTAATACAGCAGCAACAGCTGCATCTCCAAATAATGTCAGGGTTTCCCAATTGGATTCATCCAATCCTTTACTCGAAATTTCTGAACTTACCAAAACAATATTTTTATACTGCTTCCCATCTAAAAGTTTGGATGCTAAATCAAATCCACTCACAAAACTTAAACAAGTAGTGTCAATATCAATGGTTCCAATATCTAGGGCTAAGCCATCATTCAATTCTTGTTTAATGATACTCGCTTGATTCGGAAGTGGGTAATCGAAAGTAGCGGAAGCGGAAATAATCAAGTCTATGTCTTTCAATGAAATACTAGCTTTTTCCAAGGCTTTTTCTATTGCTCTTGCCCCCATATACCCACCTGATTCAAATGTGACATGGTGCCGACTATTCACGCCAGAATATCGCTCGGACCAACCCAAAGGAATGCCATGTTTTTTTTCAATATCAGCTGAAAGTACCTTTTTGGGTAAATACTTACCCATGGCTACTATTTTTACACTTTTATTTGCTTTCATTTCGAACCCTTCTCTTTTTTGTCCCCATTACAAAAGGATCATTAATAATTATAATTATTTCCACATTCACAACATGGTGTGTCGCCAACATTTTTAACAAGGCCTCTTTTGCTTGTATAAAAAGTTCTTGCTCACCTTTAATATATAGTTCAATTAAATTTTTTGATTTTTGAATCACCGTATAATCTTCAATTTGTTCATTAGAAAGCACAATCGTTCTTCGCATAAAATCAGGAAATAATTTAACAACGGTTTCATCTTTCCTTTCAAATATTAATATGTCATCTGACCTGCCTTCTATACGCTCAATTGCCATCATTTTACTCCCACAGGCACAAGCATCTTTGGTAGTGATAATATCATTGAGTTCATAGTGAATAACCGGCTGTGTAGTCCGCCATAAATCAGTAATAATGGGATGAAATCGATTTTTACTTTCGTCTAAAAACCGTTTATCTACTTTTATAAAATCTTCGTTAAAATGAAGATTCCCTTCCTTGCAAGTGGCGGCTAAAAAGCCTTCGGTACACTGATATACTTGATGAATAATTTGCTTAAAAACGTGCATGAGTTCATTTTTATCTTCTTCGGTTAATACCTCCGCAACAGAAATAATTTTATCGGGCTTAATTCTAATTGTTTTATTTTTTTGCGCTTCGGCAAGGAGCAGAAGCATGCTGGGTTGTGCGACAATTATTTGAGGTTGAAGTTGATTCAGTTCCTTCAAGTTTACATCTAAATCGCCCATGATATCAAAGAAATTGAAGGATAGTAAATTAGAATTTACAGTTTCGTATAAATTACTATTGGCTCTTAAAAAAAATGCCACTTTTCTTTTCTTTAACTCAAAACCAATCACCCGGTCTAAAATACTGGCAACCCACTTTGCACGTTCTTTTGTGGAAGCTAGAAAAACGCCCCGATTACCACTCGTTCCTGTCGAAAGCCCAATGGTGATGCCATCAATCATGGGACTAAAATCTCTACTTGCTTCTGCTTTTTTTGCAATATCCATGCATTTTTCAAGACGGAGTCCACGGGTATTAATCGCATCAAAATTTTTCATGAAAGCTGCTTTATTCATGGGAGGGAAATCTGCTAAACCTAAGTCAAGTTGCGCTTGCTTATGATAAAATGGAGACTTTAACAATTCCTTTTTCAATGCATTAAATCGTTTTTTTTGCAGTTTTGCTATATTATTCCCATAGAAAAACCTTCCTGTTTTGAGCTTTAACAAGTAATATAATATGGAGAGTTTAAAGAACATCTAAATCAATTTTTTTTGCGATTAGTTGCTCAGTTGTTTCCGTACAATGCGTCGGGACAATAATCACCTCAGGATTTTGAAAATTAAATGCTCTTATTTTAAAAATTGAGGCTTGATAATCCCTCCAAGAACTAAAAAACACCCTGACAATTTGATTAGGAAATTTTAATTTTTTATAGGCTCGATAAGTCCAACAGGCATCAGCGATTAAAAAGTATTGGTGTTTGTTAGTTTGAACTAAAATACCAACCTGACCTGTGGCATGTCCAGGTAGATTATAAACATAAATGGAGTCGTCATTAAATAAATCATACCTTACGCCAAAAATCTCATCATTAACTTGTTTTGCAATGTCTTCAATAAAATGTACCCTTTCTCCAATATCATCAGGGATTAAGTCCTTTAATACGCCTTTCGAAAATGCAAAAAAAGCGCCAAGACTCATTGTATGTTCATATGCTTTTTTACTGCAATAAATACTTGCATTTTTAAAGTCTTTTAAGCCCCCAATATGATCTGCATGAAAATGTGTTAGTATGATGTGCTTGATATCATCTGGGTGCAGTCCTATTTGCTCAATTTGGGCTTTAATTTCTTCTTCTGGCTTTATTTCAACCAATGTTAATTTGGCATAAATTTTATTCGGGAAAGACTTGGTCGCATTGTAAAAACGATCAGTGTAGCCTGTATCATACAATATCCAGCCCTTCTCGGGGTGGTGAAGTAAACCAAATAAAGCAGGGAATTTTACCTGTTCACGCTTACCGCCTTTTATTACATGGTTTCCTTTTGCTAAACAATAGCCTGCATTATTTAAATATAATTTAATGTTTTTCATTTTCTAAGTACCATTTAGCAAATTCTTGAATCGACTCCTTCGTGGTCATTTTCGGTTGATAACCTAATAACTGTTTAGCTTTATCAATGTTAAAAGTGGTGGATTTAGCCAGGGTACCAACCCCATATTTTGTCAATGCTGGTTCTTTATAGTGTGTTAATTTAGAACTTAATTCCATAAAGGAAGCAATTGCATAAACCAATTTATAAGGTATTTTTTTTTGAGGGACTTGCTTGTTAAGCAATTTTAAAACATAGCTAATTGAATCCCATAAATTTACAGGCTCTCCATTCGTAATATTATAATCCTCATTTAATGCCTTACCCTTTGCTGCTAGAGACAACAAAATGGCGTCTACCACATTTGAAACAGGTGTTAAATCAGCCAAGTTTTCACCATTGCCTATAATTCTTAATTTACCTTCATCATTGGCCCTGATGAGTCGCGGCATAATTACCGTATCACCTCTACCAGTCAAAGCCCGAGGTCTTAAGATAATGTAAGGTAAATCAGACGCTGAAAGCATGGCTTCTGCTTTCATTTTAGTTTCAGCATAAGCATTCACTAGTTTCTTTGGTAAATCATCACTTTCAAGAATATTGATTCTGTGTTTTGCATTAAAATAGATGCTTGGAGATGAAATAAAAATAAACTTTTGAACCTGTTGTTTTTTACCCGCTTCAATTAATAAGCCTTGAGGAATCACATTGGCTTTATAAAATGTCTCCTTTTTACCCCAAGGGGAAGATAAAGCTGCCGCATGAATGATAATGTCGACGTTTTGTGTAATTTTATTGACATAGTTTGAATCGTTTAAATCACCCAAAATGTAAGTGACCTTTTGATGATTTACAATATGCGTTGGTTTCTTTGATCGACCAGATGCAATTATTTCTGTGATATTTTCCGCCTCAATAAGTCGTTCTAGGGTTCTAAACCCTAAAAAGCCTGTGGCGCCTGTTAATAGTATTTTCATTGATAAGCCTTACTTGTTTTTAATTGACCTCCAAAACGGTATATTAAATTAAAATTAAGTTTCACGTAAATATCAGCCTGATTTCCCGGTCGCTCAAACCTAACATAATATTCCCCATTTTCTTCCAATAAATTGTGGTAAACTACATAAGATCTAGAGATGTTACTTATAGCCAGACCAAACTCGGTCCCAAAAGTAAATCTTTTTAAATAATTTGCTCTGAACCCTAGTAAAAGACCTAATTGATAATAATTGTCTTGGGATAATTCAAAATCTTTCAAAAAAGATGTTGAATAGTTACTTCCTTCTAAGATAGTTTCATAAAAATGTGCTTTATAATATTGATTTACCCCAAAATTAAAACTAGGTGCAATATAAAAAGAATTTTTACGCCTGTTGTCTATAAAAAATAAAGGTTCAATCCCCACTTCAAAAATACTCGCATGATAATTTGAATAGTATGAACTTTTGTGGTAATCATTAAAATCGTTTAGAATTAATTTATCATAATCTTTTTTTATTTTAAACCCTAGGCGCATTGGTATTCGAATTCCTATATGCTTATTAAAAAAATATTCTGCAAAAATATCCATACTTGGATTGGAAGTCAGGTTAATTGGGTAAATATCGCTGTAAAGCAATGTAAGCATATTGGTACCTATGCCTATACTCCATGGTGCGTATTGGTACTTACCCAATTTATTACTCGCTTTTTTTTCCAAAAGATTAGCATAATACACTGAAGTGTTATTTAAAGCATCAGTGGAACGAACAATCACATCATTGGTAAAGTTCGAATGATTTAAGATTGCCGATTCTGTAACCAACAAAGTATCATTATCAGCGATATAAGTAATTAGATTAAATATCGTATCAATTGCTAGCACTTTAACAATTTTAGTTTCACCTGTTTTAAACCTCAATGTATCTTGTGCACTAAGCTTAAAAATAAACAATACGGTAATCATTGAAATTAAAAACTTCATCATACTTTAATTTGATACTAATGAATATATCACCTCATACTGCGCAAACAATTCTTTTGAATAGCGTGAAAATTCTACTTCATTTTTCAACTTTGCCAATGCTTTTTTATCAGGTTGGCCTTCATAATTTTTTGTACTTAAGTAATACCCTTTACTGTGAAGAATGATGGTTCTTTTGCCTTCATTTTTTAGGCCATCAAATCTCACCCATACTTTACTCGATTTCTCAAGGCGTTCCATATACAAATCATCATCATTACTTAATTGAACCGTATAATCTTCACCACTGCTATCCGCAGCTTTTATTGGTTTTAAATGCTGAACTGACAAAGCTGCTTGTGATGAAAAATCTATCGCCAAATAATCCATGCTCCAAAATTTAAATCCTGAACGTATTCTAATTTGAATATCTTCTCCACTTATTAAGTTTTCATCAATAGGAATGGCGAGGGTATTATAGGCTACATCTCCTACCAAATCTATCGCTTCAAGCACTACCCATTCTTCTCCTTTTTTAATGGAAACCACTAAAGGAATCCCCGCTTTCACCATGTTTTCTTTCACTTCAGCCAAGGGTTTTTTAGCATTTTTAATGACCCAATTATGATATTTTTTACCAAATAATTTAGAAAACTCTTGATAAACAAAACCTGACCAGGTACTATTTTTAACTTTTAAAATTAGCTTGGCGTCTTTTACATTTTTCGGTTTTTTAAAAGTACTAATTACATCAGCATAATCAGCTGTACTCCTATTGTCGAAATTAAAACTCATTTCGTCTTCCGCCATAATTTTATCTTGAATATCCTCTTCGGCATTGTTTACCGTTTTGAAAGGAGAAATTGGATTTTTAATAGCATAAACACTTCCTTTTTGATCAGCATAAACCTTGGTTTTATCATCATGCTGAACAACTATTAATGCTAGTTGATTAGTGAATTGCGTTTCATTTTCTTCATTGTGAATCGTAAAATTGTAAGTATTCGAATTTGGAAAATAATCGGGCATGATTTGATAATCGTTTCTTTCTAAAACAGTGGAAGTGGCTCCTGTAAAAAGTGTATTGTTATAATAATCACTTTCACCATTATTGACGTATACATGTGGACAACCACAAATTGCATTGATGAGAACTGCTAGCGCGGCTATACTTACAACTGTGACTGCTATACCAACTCCAGCAGCCGCAGCCAAACTTTTCCCAGGGTCATCTCTATAAACTTCTATTTTATTTATATCAACAAAATTAATGCCCGATAAAGCGTCACCTTTTATTATTTTATTTGCATAAATATGAACCTGAGAGGTATAATATAAGTCCCTACTTGGTACTTTTTTTGATGCGTTTTTTTTGACTTGAAGATGATAATAAATAGCCTTTG
>CBDUKB010000101.1:0-10696 GCA_965367695.1 uncultured Putridiphycobacter sp. | reverse complement strand
CTAATTCAGCTTCAATAAGTGCTTTATGCGATACAACAACGTTTTTAAATTCGTGGTTAATTTTTACCACTTTGAATTCCATGTTCTTTCCAACATAAACGTCGTAATCTCTAATAGGCTTCACATCAATTTGAGAACCTGGTAAGAATGCTTCTAATCCAAATACATCAATGATTAAACCACCTTTAGTTCTACATTTAACAAAACCTGTGATTACTTCACCAGTTTTTAATACTTCATTTACTTTTTCCCATGCTCTGTGAACTCTTGCAGTTCGGTGAGACAATACTAATTGACCGTATTTGTCTTCTAAAGACTCTACATATACTTCAACAGCATCACCTAAAGCTAAATCTGGGTTGTATCTGAATTCATTAATTGGAATAACTCCTTCTGATTTGTATTGTACATTCACTACAGCTTCTTTATCTGTTAATTGAATTACAGTACCATCAATGACAGTTTTTTCTACAATTGAGTTCAAAGATCCGTCGTAAATATCGTTTAATTCAGCAACTTTCGCTTCTGAATAACCGTCATTTTCGTAAGCATACCAATCAAATTCTTTTTCCTCTACTGGTGCAGCTTCCTCTTTTTTAGGAGCCTCTGCTTCAACCTTTGGAGTTTCAGTTTTTGCTTTTGGTGCTTTTTCTTCTTTGGGAGCAACTACTTTTTCTGCTTTTGGAGCAGTAGTTTCTTCGACTTGAGGTGTTGTGTTTTCAACTTTTTCCTCTGATTTTTTTGTTTCTTCAGCCATGTTGGCATTAAAATTTGTATCTCAAATTGGTCGGTATATTGAGAGTGTTAAAATTTACCAGCCGACCCTAGTTTTTCTTAAATTGAGTGCAAAGATAGTGTTTTTATTCGTAATGCCAAAATTTGAATTTAATAAATTGATTTCAATGAAGTCGTTAATTTTAGATGAGCCTAGAAAAATAAAATTGATTAATTTAAAATGCATAAAATAACTTTTAAGGCCTGACCCACAATTCTTAACAGATTCAAGTACAGTTTTACCACATTAATAATTAATAAAAAGAGGCTGTAAGCTCCTTTTTCTTTGATGTTTTTAATTACTTTTGATTTCGAAAAATCCCCATTTTTTTTACCTGTTAAATCTTTTTATGTCATTTAAAAATGATATAAATGAAATTATTATCATGAAGAAATTAGGAAGAATTCTCCTGTTTTGTATATTTTTTATAAGTGCCAACAATCTTTACGCTGCCAATAGGTATTGGATTGCAAGTGGAAACGGAAATTGGAACGATATTAATAATTGGTCCACTTCGTCCACAGGTGTCGGTGGGGCAACAGTACCCATTATCGGTGACTTTGTATATTTTACTTCAAACGGCTTAGGAAATTGCACCATTGATATCGCGGCCGTCTTTGATGGAATTTCAACTACAGGTTATACTGGAACTATTGACTTGAATGGTTCTGTTTTTAACCCAAGCGTTGGAGGAACAGCAAATATTACTTTCAACGACCTTCACATAATTGATGGGTCAGCCAGTACAAATTTATCCTATACAACAACTGGTCAAACATCTTTTAATGGTGGTACTTATGATATTGAGATTAACCTGATATGCGGTAGCGTTGACTTTAATGGTGGAACTTTTAATAGTGCGGTTGATGTTGAAGATAATGGTGGTTCAAGTGCCAATGGAGCTGGCGGATGTACTTTCAATTCAACATTAAAAATCACCAATTCAGGAACAAGTTACTTTTTAATGGGACAAACAAACCCAGATATATTTAATGATGATGTAACACTTATAAATACAAGTACCAGTAGAATAAGAATGGCATATGGCGCAACTGGGACCCAATTTAATGGGAATATAATTATAGGAAGTACTAATGGCTCAGGAATCTGGATTGGAGAAACAGGTGGCACAAGTTCAATGGCTTCCGGTAAAATTATCTCAATTGATCCGATTGGTTTTAATGATGGAGAAATGAGGTTTCAAAACTTCTCTCAACTCGGAACTAGCGCGCAAAACTTTTCTTTGAGCGCTAATGCCATTTTAAGAATCCAAAGCGGCACCGTTTTCAATGGAAGTATTGACATAGATGCACCAAGAATATATTTGGACGGTGCAACTTTTAACAACTTGGTCGACATAGAAAAAACAGGTGCTGGATCTGATGCCAGTACAGGTGGTAATGTTTTCACTTCCAATGTAACCCTTACCAACTCAAGTGATGGGTATTTTATGATGGGAAATGGAAATCCAGATGACTTTCAAGCAAATTTAACCTTCAACAATTTAGGTAGCAACAATTGTTATTTAGCAAATAATTCTACCGGTAATTCAATTACTGGAGATTTAAATATTACGAACGCCACAAGTGGCACAAATACATCATTTTATATTAGTAACGGAACAGCTTCTACCATCACAATAGGTGGAAATTGTACCATACTCAACAACCCGACAGCAAATAATGGTTCTGTCTACTTGGGTGAAAACGGTGATGTAAATATTTTAGGAAACTTAATCGCAACCAATAGTCCGCTTGACTTGAATGGTCATATTTATATCGGAAATCAAACCAATAGTAACATTGCTATTACTGGAAATACCACCCTAACAAATAATGGCACTCAAACTACAAGTAGAATTTATTTTGGTTCACAAGGTTCGGTCCAACAAAATGGATCATTGACTATTGTCAACAATAGTTCGGCTAACAATTCACAAATATATTGTAACAATGGTGCAAATAGCAATAATACTTATGGAACTTCTATATTTGTGAGCAGTACCCAAAATAATACTGACGGTGTTTTATTTGGTGCGGGCAATGGTACAGCAGTTCTGGCGAGTGGTCAAACAATTTCCCTTGGAGTTGGTGGTTTTGTTGCCGGTGACTTATACTTAAGAAACTTCAGTGTTTTGGGTAATGCAAACCAAAACCTTGCTTTGACAAATACCTCCACCCTCACCTTACTCGATTGCAGTTTTGGCGGAAACATTGATTTTAGTGCACCTAGAATTACTGTCACTGGAACCACTGTAAATGGCACAAGCAATATTGAAAAAACTGCTGGTTTTGGAAATGATTTATCCTATGGCGGCAACAAATTTATTGGTGATGCTACCTTTACTAATGCTGGAGACACCTATTTAGGTTTAGCCTATATCAACCCCGACTCATGCATGGGGAATGTTACTTGTAATAACACGGGAGAAGATTTTATTTATCTTTTTTACAATTCAACTGGTAATTACATTGGTGGAAATCTAACTGCAAATAATACTGCATCTGGAAATAATTCTGGAATATATGTAGGTTACGCTGGTGCTTCTAGCTTTGATATCATTGGAAATTGCAGCCTTGAAAACAATGCTACTTCAACTACTTCAAATTGTGCATTGGGAAATTCTTCTGATTTTACAATTGGAGGAACCCTTTCGGCAATTAATAATGGTGCTGGAACCACTGCTAATTTTTATGTAGGTAATACCGGTGTTTTCTCAATTGGAGGCACCGCTACACTTTCGAATATCAGTTCGGCTACAAATGCAAGTTATTATATTTCAAATACAGCAACTTCTCAAGGTACTTTTAACGGTGCGGTCACTCTTTTAAATACAGGCGCCCTCAACACCAGCCAAATATACGTAGGTAATAATGGAGACAATATTTTTAATGCAACGGTAAATATTAAAAACTCGAGTGCCGCTAACAATGCAAGAATATACCTAAATCAAAATGTGGATGCAAATAATCAATTTAATGAAAACATAGTGTTAGAAAGCAATAATGTAGACGCTGATGGAATATATTTTGGTAATTCCAATGGTTCTGCTTCCTTAGCCCTTGGTAAAACCATTAGTATAGGTCCACTTAACTATATAGCTGGAGATCTTGTATTGAGAAACTTTACGCAGCAAGGAAATACAGCACAAAATTTAACTTGTTTAGGTACTAGTTATTTGACTATCTATGATTCACAGTGGGATGGAGATGTTATTTTTATTAGTCCAAGACTCATAACCCAAGGCTCTTCATATGCTGAAACCTCTTATTTTGAAAAAACAGGTGATATTAATGATGCTTCCGCCGGCGGAAATTCGTTTATGAAAGATTGTGAAATCAGAAACACAGGAACAGGTTATATTTTAATGGGCAATGGAAACCCCGATATTTGGGGAGCTAATTTAATCACCAATAATTATGGAGAAAATAACCTCTACATTGCTTATAATGCTATCGGCAATACAATTGGGGGTAACTTAACTTCCAATCATGCTACTACTGGTGGAACCAGCACATACACTTACATAGGAACTGCTGCCATATCCACATTAAATATTGCTGGGAACTGTATTTTAAATATGACTGGGGCAAGTACAAATAATTACATGAGTTTGGCAGAGAGTGGAACCATTTCAATTGGCGGAAATTTGACTTACACAAGTACTGGAACAGGTAATAATTCTGAATTGAGAGCTGCCTTTAACGCTTCTTCTTCATTAACCGTGAGTGGAAACACAACAATTACGAACACCCCTTCAGCCATATCAGGGAATAGTTATTTGGCATATAGCGGTGTTGCCAATTTATTAGGCGATTTTACGCTGATTAATGGTCCAACAGGGAACTACGGATCTTTTACTATGGCAAATGCCAACAGTGCTGCTATCACAATTGGCGGAAATACAGCATTGACTTCACAACAAACAGCAGGAATTACAAAACAAATTACTTTTGGTAACCAAGGCGCTGTATCTTGTAACGGTACCTTATCTATTTACAATAATTCGGATGCTACCAATAATCAAATTTACTGCAATTCTGCATCTGGTGGAGTTGGAACTTATACAGATAACATTGTAGTAGAAACTACACATGTTGATGGTGATGGAGTCCATTTTGGAATTAATGGGGGACAAGCTACTTTGGCAGCTACCAAAACTATAAGCATTGGACCAGGAGGATTCATTGCAGGTAATTTAACATTTAGAAATTTTAATCAAATTGGAAACACAGCCCAAAACATCACTATTACAGGAACGGCTGTATTCACAAACACAGATAGCGATTGGGGCGGTGCCGTTGATTTCAGCGCACCAAGAATGTATTCAAATGGGACACATTATAATGAGACCTCCTTTATTGAAAAAACCGGAGATCAATCAGATGGTTCAGCTGGAGGAAATACCTTTGACAAAAATTGTGAATTAAAAAATAGTGGTACTGGCTACTTATTATTTGGCAACGGAAATCCTGACGTTTGGGGTGAAGACCTATTTATTAATAATGTTGGAGAACAGCAAATGTACATTGGCTATAATTCAGCTGGAAACACTATTGCCGGAAACTTAACAATTTCTAATACGAGTACGGGAGTAGCCGCTTCAACACATATTCATTTAGCTACTGCAACTGGATCAGACATCACAGTCAGTGGTTTAACAAATATCACTAATCAATCAAGCTCTAATTCACATTACATTTACATTGGTGAATCTGGTTCAATCGACTTTATGAATGATGTATTAATTAATCAAAATGGCAATGGTAATACAGCCAATATTCAAATTGCAGGTAATACCAATTCAATTGTAAATATTTTTGGCAATTTGACTATTCAAAATGATGGGGCTGATGTAAACTCTAATGTTGTGATTGCTTCTAATGGAACTGTGAGTATTACTGGTGATTTAACCTTAACGCATAGTCCAACAGGATTAAATGGTGATTTATCGCTAGCAAGTGGAACAAATGCAGCAATTACTGTAAATGGAAACACCATTATTACAAGTGGATTAACAGGCGGAAATGTTCGAACCGTTTATGTTGGAAATAATGGAACAACAACTTTTGATGGCACCTTGAGTTTAATCAACCAAAGCAATGCAAATAATTCAAATTTTTACTGTAATAATGGCGCAAACGCAACTGGTAATTATAATGACAATATCATACTCGAATGCTCTGATATCAATGGTGATGGAATCGCTTTTGGAAGCGGGAATGGAACTGGTATATTAGCTACTGGAAAGACAGTGAGTATAAGTGCTGGAGGATTTGTTGCGGGCCGCTTGTATTTTAGAAATTTCACACAATTAGGAAATACTACCCAAAATTTATTTGCAACAGGAACTGCCTATATGACACAATATGAAAGTAACTGGGGTGGTCCAGTTAATTTCAGCGCACCAAGAATGAACACATACGGAACACATTATCATGATTTAACTTATTTGGAAAAAACAGGCAGTAACAGTGATATGTCAAATGGAGGAAACCAATTTGATGAAAATACAGAATTAAGAAACACAGGTGACGGGTATTTTGGAATGAGTAATGGCAACCCAGACATTTGGAATAAGAATTTAATAATAAATAACTTAGGCTCAAACAACATGTACATTGCATTCAATGCTACTGGTAATAGTATAGGTGGTAATTTACTCGTCAATAACAACGGCTCAGGATCAAATAACACAATTTACCTTTCCTCATACGCCGCGTCAACCCTTGATATTGTAGGAAATACTACTGTCAATAATATTGGTGCTGCTAATTCATCTTTAATTTATTATGGAGCAAGTGGTGATATTACTACAAATGGTCAAGCTACTTTTTATAATAATCCAAGCGGAAGTACTGGTCAAATAACCATTGCAGCTAATAATGGCTCAAATTTAATTTTTAATGATCAAGTTGTTTTCACAAATGACAATGGAAGCAGTACCACCCAAAGGATTTATATAGGAGCAGCAGGAGATTGCGTTTTTAATAATACCGTACAAATAAACAACAATTCCTTATCTACGAATTCTGAAATATATTGTAATTATAATGCCTCTGGCACTAATTATTTTATGGATAATATTGAAATCAATAATGCACTTTCAACTGCAGATGGAATATTCTTTGGAGCAGCTGGAGGTTATGCTGAATTAGCATCTGGGAAGACAATCGCTGTTGGAGGAGGTGGATTTATTGATGGAACCTTATATTTTAGAAACTTTAATCAACTTGGTAACACAGCACAATCCATTAGCATTGCAGGTTCAGGACGTATAGAGAATTACAATTCTGTTTGGAATGGAAATGTTGATTTTAGAGCAGACGATCATTATACAAGAGAAACTATTTATAATGGAACTGCTTACTTAGAAAAAAATGGTTCCACAAACAATGCCAGTACAGGGGGAAATACTTTTAATCAACCGGCTATAATTCAAAATAATGGTACAGGTTATTTTATGCCAGCAAATGGCATTGGAAACGATTATGATGCAGCTGTAACCTTTAACCAAATGAATACCGGGGTAATTTATCCTTGTTACAATAGTATCAGTACTTTCGCGGGAGACATTTCGGTAAATGTACCGAGTACAATATTTTTTGGTGCTGCAGGAAATGGTCGTGCAGTATTAGATGGAACAACAGCTCAAAGTATTAATGCCATTGGTCTTTCTCCAAATATTCAATTTAGAGATTTACAAGTAAATAATCCTATAGATGAAATAACATTGAATGCACCGATTGAAATTGTTACAGAATTGGATTTAGACCAAGGGAATATCATTACAAATTCGACTAACCTAGTAATGATGACAGACAATTCCTATGTTTCATCTGTATCCGACAATTCCTATGTGGACGGCCCAATATCAAAAAGAGGAAATGATGCTTTTGCCTTCCCTGTTGGAAAAGGTGGATTTTATCGTCCCATTAACATTTCGGCACCAAGTTCTGGCTCAGCTGAATTTCAAGCAGAATATTTTTTAACCGACCCACACCCTACTTATGATCATGCTTCAGCTGACCCGACAATTCAACACATCAGTAGTTGCGAATATTGGATTTTAGACCGAACGAACACAGGTAATCAAGTAGATGTAACATTGTCATGGAACAATAACACCAGCTGTGGTGTCGATAATTTATCGGAATTGGTCATTGCCCGTTGGGATGGGTCGACCTGGAAGGATGAAGGAAACGGTGGTACAACAGGAAACACTTCGAATGGGACAATCATAAGTGCAAATTCCATCAATAATTTCTCTCCTTTTACCTTGGCTTCAACAAGCATTAATAACCCACTTCCTATAGAATTGTTAAACTTTGACGTTCAAAAAGATGGACAAGTAGCATTCATAACATGGGAGACTGCTTCTGAAATTAACAATGACTATTTTAAAGTGCAACGCGCAATGGATGGTGAAAACTATTACAATATCGGAATTGTACAAGGTGCAGGAAATAGCAGCATAATTAACAGCTACGATTTTGTAGATAAAAATCCATTTGTAGGTGTTAATTATTATCGATTAAAACAAGTTGACTTTGATGGGTCATCTACTTATACAGCAATAAAAACACTCGATTTCTATCTTCTATTCGATACAGACCTGATCCTCTACCCTAACCCAACCACTAATAGCAACACTTGTAAACTAATCAATAATGGCCGTTTGATTATACAAACCATAGAAATTTATAACGAAGTTGGTGCTTTGGTCAATAGGCAAATTATAAACGAAAAGGCTTCGACTTTGGAAATAAAAACAGATTCTTTCGCAAAAGGATTGTATACCGTTAGAATTATTGGTCAGCAACAATCAGTTACTAAGAAGTTGATTGTACAATGATTTTTTTAGCTATTAGCAGTTGTTTTTTGGCAATTTGCGGTTAGGAATAAGAAGTTAAGAAAACGGGAGTTGAGGAGTTAGAATAAGCTTTTGGCTTTTCGTATTTAGCAATTAGCTTTTTGGTAATTTGGATAAATATGTTTTTAAACACAAGGTGCACAAAGCTTTTTCGCAAGGTTCACAAAGAGTTTGTCGTAACATATGAACACTTAGTGTTCTCTGTGCTTTCCTAGTGTCCTTTGTGGTTCAGTTTTTAAATTTGGAATTTGGAATTTGTGATTTGAGATTTAAGGTGATGTCTCCTCCTCATATAACTAGATACATTAATATCTCCAAACTAATAACTATTAACTAAATACTAATAAGGCTTCACTAAACTAACTCTTTCCTTAAATAGGTCACGGTATCGCTTTTGGTGTTTTTCGCCTTGCAAATTTTTTCTGGGGTTCCTTCAATCATAATCTCTCCACCATGTCTTCCGCCTTCAGGCCCAATATCAATGATATAATCTGCTACTTTTATGATATCCATATTGTGTTCTATCACCAATACAGTATTACCTTCATCTGCCAAGCGTTTCAGTACCGCCAACAACATTTTTATGTCTTCAAAGTGCAGTCCTGTTGATGGTTCATCTAAAATATAAATGGTATTTCCTGTTGATTTTTTGGATAATTCTGTCGCCAATTTTATCCTTTGTGCTTCTCCTCCACTGATGGTGGTTGAGGGTTGACCTATTTTAATGTATCCAAGACCAACAGACAATAATGTTTCCAGTCTTTTTCTAATTTTGGGAATGCCTTCAAAAAACTGCGTCGCATCTTCAATAGTCATTTCTAAAATATCGTTGATATTTTTTCCTTTATACCTCACCTCTAGGGTTTCTCTATTGTATCTTTTACCTTGACATTCTTCGCATTCCACGTAGACATCTGGTAAAAAGTTCATTTCAATTAAACGCAGTCCGCCACCTTTACAAGCTTCACAACGCCCACCTTTTACGTTAAAACTAAACCTTCCGGCCTTGTATCCACGTATTTTTGACTCTCCAATATCGGCAAACAAATTACGAATGTCTCCAAATATACCCGTGTAGGTTGCTGGATTTGATCTTGGTGTTCTACCAATTGGCGCTTGATCAATGTCAATCACCTTGTCTAAATATTCAAGCCCTTTTATTTTTTTATAAGGCAATGGTTTTTTTACGCCATTGTAAATGTGTGCAT
This sequence comes from uncultured Putridiphycobacter sp., assembly GCA_965367695.1. GTDB lineage: Bacteria > Bacteroidota > Bacteroidia > Flavobacteriales_D > Crocinitomicaceae > Putridiphycobacter. Next base: position 840 of record CBDUKB010000101.1, on the reverse strand, counting down.
TTAATATTGGGTACAAAGTATGGTTAATCAACGAAGACTTACCACTTCCTGACACTCCGGTAACACAAGTAAAGGTCCCCAGTTGAATTTTTAAGTCAATGTTTTTTAAATTATGTCCCGTTGCCCCAATCAATTCTAATTTCTTTCCGTTCCCTTTTCTCCTGCTAGTTGGCACCTCAATTTTTAAGTCCCCATTCAAATAAGCCGCTGTGGTACTCCCACTAGACTTTAATTCGTCAATGCTTGAAGCTTGGGTGATTCTTCCCCCATGAATCCCAGCTTTGGGACCGATATCTACAATAAAGTCAGATGCTTCCATCATTTCCTTATCGTGCTCTACTACAATGACAGAATTACCAACATCCCGCAAGCGCTTTAAGGCTTCAATCAATTTAGAATTATCCCTTTGGTGCAATCCAATGCTGGGCTCATCTAAAATGTACAATACATTCATCAATTCTGAACCAATTTGAGTCGCCAAACGAATCCTTTGTGCTTCTCCACCACTCAACGTTTTGGAAGAACGGTTTAAGTTCAAATAATATAAACCGACATCAATCAAGAATTGCAAACGGTTTTTAATTTCCTTGAGAATTTCCTTCCCAATTTTTAATTGTTTTTCATTTAAAGTTTCGGCAACATTAGAAAACCACTCATGCAGCTCCACCACATCCATTTGACTTAATTCACCAATACTCTTTTCATTGATTTTAAAATAACTCGACTCACTTTTAAGTCGGGTACCCCCGCAAGTGGTACAGGTGATTTGATTCATAAAACTATCGGCCCATCTTTTAACCGGAGCAGAGGGATTTTCTTCATAATGCCTCAATACAAAAT
>CBDUKB010000100.1:0-10713 GCA_965367695.1 uncultured Putridiphycobacter sp. | reverse complement strand
TTAATCATCCACAAGTTCACTATTTTGAGACAAAACATGCTAGCGTAACTATCAATGGTGAAAAGCAATGGATTGAAGGAGACGGGGAATTATTGGGGTCTGATGTAACAGCTGTATATGTCAAGCAAAAAGCAATACAATTACTGGTGTAATTATATTGCAGTTCAAGAGTTGGAATGAGCAATTATTGCTAAAATCAGTTTTGGAAAATAAATTATTATTGAGCAAACATTTTGTTAATTTTCTACTCCTTTTTTAGAAGTGAACAAGCAAATTTTAAGTCAATTAAATGAGGTTTAATCAATTTTCTTCATGTCAAAGACAACAAAACTGTTCAGTGTCGCAATAAATTCTTCATCATTAAGGGTAAGCTCTCTAAATGTAAGTATAGAAGTGGTATTATAAGTTAATTCTAAAGTGGATTTATTATTGTACCAAAGCCAATCACCAGTTTGTGATCCTTCAAGTACCGCATTAGAATCAGCAACAAAATCAAATGTTCCATCAGATCTAAACTCAAAGACTATCTTTTCGTCAGCTTCAATCGCTTTATTGTCCATACTTACCAATTCCCATTTGCCTGTTAATTTTTTTGTGCTTGGTTTTTTACAAGCCGTAATGGAAAAAAGGAAGGTAAACAATACAATACTTAATAATATACTTTTTTTTATTTTCATAACGCATTCACTTAATGTGTATGATTAAAACAAGGTATAATCTAATACACTTTTCAATGAATATAGTTATTTTATTTCACATAAACTGTTTTACTATTTACAAATTCCATCATACCGTCTTTTGCTAATTCTCTTCCATAGCCTGACTTTTTAGTCCCACCAAAAGGCAATCTTGGATCTGATTTCACCAATTCGTTTACAAAATAGGCACCGTCACTCACACGACCTGCGTATGAAATCGCTTTTTCAATATCACGAGTACAAACAGTGACACCCAAGCCGAAGGATGACATTTCTGACAATTCAAATGCATGATCGATATCTTTTGCTTTGATCATAGCAGCCAAAGGACCAAAAGTCTCTTCGTCAAAAGCAGCCATACCTGGATTAACATTTCCTAAGATTGTTGGTTCATGGAAGCAGTTAGTTTGTTTACCTCCCAAAAGAAGTGTTGCACCAGCATCAATGGAGGCTTTTACTTGGGCTTGAAGTTCATTTGTTAAATCAATTCTTGCCATTGGACCAACTTGTGTATTTTCATCTAGTGTATCACCGACTTTTAATTTTTTAATAGCTGCTGTAAATTTTTCGACAAATTCATCATAGATACCTGCAACTAAAATAAATCTTTTAGCAGCAATACAACTTTGTCCACAGTTTAGCATTCTTGCAGTTAAGGCAGTTTGAATAATACCATCAATATCTGCATCTTCCCAAACAATAAAAGCATTATTGCCACCCAATTCTAATAATGATTTTTTAATATGTTTACCGGCTAAGGCTGCCACAGCAGATCCCGCTCGCTCGCTTCCAGTTAAAGAAACTGCTTTAACACCATCATGAGCTAAGATGCGTTCCGTTTGATCGTGATGTACAATTAAATTTTGAAATACGCCTTTTGGATATCCTGCTTTGGTAAACACCGATTCAATCATTTCTGCACAACCAAATACATTAGGTGCATGTTTTAGCAAGGCTGTATTTCCAGCTGTTAAGGTAGGCGCAGCAAACCTGAGGACTTGCCAAAAAGGAAAGTTCCAAGGCATAATTGCAAGCACGGTCCCAATGGGGTCGTGTTTTACAAAACTGAGTTGTGCATCTGTCTTTATCACTTCATTTGCCAAAAATGCTTTGGCATTGTCGGCATAATAATCACAAACCCAAGCACATTTTGTTACTTCACCCATTGATTCCTTGATGGGCTTCCCCATTTCAAGGGTAATCATTTTTGCATACTCAGCTGTTTCAGTTCTTAGTATTTCTGCTACTTTTCTCAATAGTTTGATGCGCTCATCTATGGAAGTATTTTTCCATGTTTTAAATGCTGAAGCACTCAAATTAAGCTTTTCGTCTAATGCTGATTGGGTAATTCCTTGATAGGTATGGACTATTTGTCCATTGTAAGGATTGATACTTTTAAATTCCATATATTAAGTGATAAATGTGTGTTGAATTTCTTTATTATTATTTAAGCTAGTTTTTTTTAGGTTAACCCTTGCCTAAGCTTAAGGCCCTTCGTTTTTTTTTCGAATATCCTGATATTATTTCCCATGCAACAATGCGTTTTGGGACCGTGTTTTTTGATTTGTTTAATTTAATCGATTCCGAAGTACTCGGTATTAATTCACCAAATGCATCCGAAAATTTGATAAGTTTACTTCCTTCTACAAAATTATCAAATGATTGTATGACGCTTTCGTCTACCCAACGCAATTGCATTCTTCCAGCTAATGGACGATAGTCAACCGTGTATAAGGTACCAAACCCTTCACTAAAAAAAGTATTGTAAAGGGGTTTCCTCAAAAATGCATCTGTTAATTCGTCTGCTTCTAAATCATCTTGTTTTAAAAGCTTGCTTAAAAATTCTGAACGCTCTATCGTTTTATTATATTTCGCATATTCAATCCAATCAATTTTTTCTTGATGATTGGTGGTATATGCCGCATCTGTTATTTTCGGATCCCTATCTGGTGCTAATTGTATGGTTTTGAACGCTCCACTTCGGTCAATTACAGTAACATTATATGCCATGTGAGAAGGAATACTTATTAATGTTTCGACTGCTTCTTCAACGGTATCGCAAAATTCAAGTACATACCTTAAAATAAACGGAATACCAAAACCTTTACCCACAATTTTTCTACCACCAAATGTGAGTGATATGGCCAATCCATTTTCATTCATGCCATCAATTGCACCAATCAAACAATCGGTAGTAGCAATAACTTTTTTTCCATTCCAGGCACTTAATAATAGTGTACCTTCTAAAAGACTTGGGTGGTAATCGTAATTACGGACCAATTGAATTTCTTTTTTTATAGAAACCGCTTGAGAACAAGCAGCAAGGTATGGAGGAGGTTGAAATCCAGTCAAAAATTGTGCAGCAACAGGGTCAGCATTCACTAATTCACAAATTTGCCGGTACATGGGCATCATTTTGGGCATGTATTTTTTCATAGCCGCCAATGAAGTGTCCAAATCTGGTAAATAAGTTAAGCTGTTCGAATCCAACCAAGATTTATATTCAGGCCAATAGGTTTCGAATATTTTTTTAAACTTTGGTCCAGGTTCTCCTAGCTCTGAAATACAGTCAAATTGAAGTTGCATTTATTTTTTTTAAGAAATTAAGAAACGTACCTTGCTAAAGTAGTACAAAACTTTCTGAAACATTGTACGGTTCGAAATTCTATTTATTTTATTATTTAAAGGCCGAATTCAATCAATTTATTTTATTGGGTTCTTGCTTTTATTTCATCAAGTTACCAAGTAATTGAACAGGTGCCCTTTTATCTTCTACAATGTTAGCACTATACTGTGCCTGAATGGCTTTAATCCAGTTTTTTGCACGGGGAGTCAATTCAAAATCATCATTCATCATTCTACCTCTCGTCACTAAAATTCCCATGTCCGCACCTTCATAAAGGTAATCGCCTTCACGCGTAATTCGCATAAAGAACGCTTCACTTTCACTTTCAACGGCCCTTCTGTGAGTATCCATTCTATCGAATAGTATGTGCCCAGTATCAAACATTTTATAAATCCCAGATTTAGGAGCATGTGTTACATATTCAATGGTATCTTCAGTATGTTTAATAATTAATTGACTCCAGCTATCCGTATTTTCTTGTTTTGCCCAACGTTTGTTCAAGGCATTAACATTTAATTTATAATCAATGTTCATCCACTCTAAAATATGGAACATGAATAAAGGGGCATCTGCTAAAGCAAATACTGCATGATTTGTAATTGAACTTGCACCCGTTACTCTTGGATTCAATTCTCCTAAGTAAATCTCGCCATTGTCTTGATCAATTAAAAAATCCAGTTCAAAATAACCTTTGTATCCTTCTTTGCGAAGTTGATCGCCAAAAAGTTGGGTGTATTTTATAGCCGCTGCTCGAATCGCTGGTGAAAACGCATCTGGATATATTTCGTTTCCACACCAACCTCCTTTGTAGGGAGTTAATTCTTTAAAACCGACAAGTTCAGTCATCAATGGTGCAACAATAGTTCCGTGTCTTGTCACGCAAGCTTCAATAGCAGAACCTTTGCAGTTGATACGTTTCATTATTTTTACTTCTTTTTCTTTTTCGATTTCTTCAGCATATTTTTTATAATCTGCTTCATTTTCGATAAAGAAGGTTGTATGACCTGAATCTCCATATGGTGTTTGGATAACTAAATCTTTACCTAATTTTTTTGACACTTTTTGCAAGTCTTCAAAATCTTTCACTGCCGACAATACATAAGGCACGCAAGCTACACCCGCTTTTTCTGCAATACGATTGGTGTTCACTTTATTATCTAGAAAGCTTCGCATTTTTGCAGTTGGGAACATGACTTCCAAGCCAAGTTTCTTTGCTAGTTTCTCTGTTTTATTATCAAACATCAAAAACATGGCTTTTCCTGCTTTTTTGCCTTTTGTTCTTGTTTTTAAATAATCTTGTACTTCAGGGTGTTGCAACAAATAATTATTTATATCTTCAATACTTTCGAATTCGTCATGAGGAATTTCTTCTTTAGGAGAAAATACATTGGGATGTTGTCCGTCAAAACATTCTATAAAGCTGATATATTTAAATCCTTTTATCCATTCATCTGCTCCCAACAGGTTAAAATTGGTGGCACTTATAAAATAAATGGGAGTTTCATTTTTATGAAAGTATCTTCTGATATCTGAGATACCATTTAATTGAGTTGTTTCCTTTTTCTTCTTTGACATTAATTGCGGTTTTTGAAAGATTAATTATTTATTGAGTTTTTTCTAATTGGACCTCATTGCGCCCATTGATGTAATTGTTTTTTGCCTATCTAATACGCTTTCCTTGAACACTCTTAATCCCAAGTCAGCACGGTAACCGTGTATTTCTGCGACATCAAGCGCCAGCATAAAAGCAATAATTTCTTTGCTCACTACTTGACCCGGAACAAGAATTGGAAAGCCAGGTGGATAGGGTATTACGAATGAAGAGGCAACCAAAACTTTACCTGATTTCATAACTTTTTGTACTTCACTTAATGGAATATACTCATAATTATCTTCATTATAGGCCAAAAAGTATGCTTCTCTTAAATTTCCACCAGGTACTCCTGGAACTGCCTGAAATGAATGGTGAAAATGACTAAAATCGGGTAGTGGTGGTACTTCTTTGGTCAATGAATAAATTCTTTTCGCACGAATTTCTTTTTCACGTTCATTTAAAGCTGCAAATTCTTGGTCTAATTCGTCGGCAATTTTAAGTAGGGCGGTTGTTAAGTATGTAATACTACCGCGTGTGGTTCCAATATTAGTCATAAATAAAACTGTATTTCTCGAAGTCTTATTGATTTGAATACTGAATTTATCCATCAAATACTTATTCTTAAAAGTATCCCCATCAACACCTGTTTTACCAATATATAAAGTGACTTTGGTAGGATCAAGCACAAATTCATCTTCTCGCCAAGCTTTTTCCATTCTATTCCAACCGCTTTCTTTTGAATAATATTCATTGAAGCCCGTCTTTCTATATTTGTCAGGAATGAAATCAGATACCGTTAATACATCAAAGTATTTACTTAATTTCTCATTATCATTAATCTTTGCACGGAGTACCATGGCCAATTCGGTACTTTTTTCAACCAATTCATAACCTTCTAGTTGCACTTGTCTCCTTCCAACATCTAAAGATGCCAGCATTTGGTAATTTGGTGAAGTAGAAGTATGTGTCATGTAAGCTTCTAAGAAGGTACTTTCACTTTTTCTTCTAAAGTCCTCGTCCCAAATATGAATCATAGAACCTTGTCTGAAACTACTCAAAGTTTTGTGGGTACTTTGTGTTGCATAGACCCTTATTTTTACTTTGTCTGGGTTGGGTAATTTTGGACATTCACCATCTTTTAAAGATGCGATATGTTCCTTGTATTTTTTCTTATAAGCTGTTGAGTGGTATTTTTCATGCAATTTTTTAGCGGTATACATGGCAGTTCTCAACTTAAAATTGTAACCAAAACTTGCGAATGCAAACCATGCTTCATCCCAAAGAAATGTCATGTCTGGCTTGATAGCCAGTACTTCTTCCATTACTTTTTCAACATTATAAACTAAGCCGTCAAAAGTACAATTGGTTAAGAGTAACATTTTGACTTTATCTAACCGTCCCGCCTCCTTTAAGCGAATTAACTTTGTTGTTATTTGAGCCAAAGGAACTGCACCATACATGGAGTATTCTTCGATAGGATAGGAGTCTAAATAAACCGGATAAGCACCTGCTAGCACTAAACCATAGTGATGAGACTTATGACAATCCCTATCAATTAGCACCACATCTTTCGGTTGCACCAAAGCTTGCATGACTATTTTATTGGCGGTTGAAGTTCCGTTAGTCACAAAGTAGGTATACTGTGAGCCATAGGCATCTCTTGCCATTTCCTGTGCTTTTTTAAGCGGACCAGTTGGTTGTAATAAAGAATCCAGTCCCCCTGTTGTAGCTGAAGTTTCGGCTAAAAACATGTTCCTTCCATAAAACTCTCCAAAATCAGAAATCCATTTCGATTTAAAAACAGAGTTTCCTCTAGAAATTGGCATGGCATGGAAGACACCCGTAGGCTTTTTACTATAATCTACTAAAGCAGAAAAGAAAGGAGTTTTATAACGGTCAGCTATTCCTTGCATAATTGTTAAATGCAACTCTTGAATATCTTCTGTTTGGTAGAAAATTCTATTAAAACCCTTAATAGTCGAATCTTTTAATTGGGCAAGGGAAGTATCGGTTACATAATAAGTATCCAATTCTGGTCTAAACTGCTTAATTATTCCACCAATGATGGGTCCTAAATCAGTCTCTGCAGCATGTGAAAAATCTAAATTTGATACTGCATCAATATAAGGTTTCACTATGGACGCAATTCCTTTAGAATAATAAGGGGGGGCGTACCTAACAACTACAGCTTGTATATTATGATTGAACAGTAATGCAATCATGGCATCTTGAAATGACTTTTGTACCAATAAACCATAGGTGAATTGATCATTTTCCGATTGAAGATAAGAGAGTTTTGTTCTTAAATCTACTTCTTCAGCTTCAGTAATATTGTCAATAAATAATACTTCAAAATGATTCGTTCTAACCCTTACATAATCTTCATTAGTCTCTAATTCATCTGCATTTAAATGTAAGGTAGACTTGTTTTCAGCAGGGATTTTATAACTATCACTTACCAGTTGTTTAGTTGTATCTGCAACAACCTGTGAGAGTTTCATGTATTCTTGCCCGCCTAAAGTTTTAATTAGAAAGCGCATTTTTTTAATACCAGGATAGGCAAAGTACTTTTCAACACCTAAAAGGTCGTTTAAAATAGCTTTACTGTTAGCAATATGCTTTAGTTGATTTTCAGAATGTTTCCTGCATCTCAATAGCTCAGAAGTTTCAATTTTCAGTTTGTTCCAAAAATCGACCCTTAATTGACCAATATTAAAATAGGGTGTTGTTATGTTTTTTGCTTTTGCCACAATTAATTTTTTGAGTGTAATGCTAACTTATTTCCTTGACAATCAATAAAAATTGCGAAATAACCATCTTGCTTACTGATTAAAGTTTTCTTCATGATGATTCTTCCACCACCGGGCTCCACTTTATTCAATACATCATTTAAATCATTGCCTGCATTTAAATAAATTAATGGACCAACATCACTTGGAATAGACCCAACACCGGAAATGATGGCACCACCAATTCCGTTTTTAACAGGAAAGAAAGCCATAGAATTTGATTCCGTCACGTTTTGCTCCATTTCAATATCAAAAATATAGTTATAAAAAATAACTGATTGTTGAAAATTTAAAGATGGTATTTCAAACCAACTTACAAAATCTTTTTTATGGCTTGTTTTCTTTTTACTTCCTGCTGTTGATCCCATAGTGATTGTTGTTTTTAATTTACTTTATTATTTCTTCAGTATAATGCGGTGAATCTGAAGACCCTGTTAATTTCACTTCTTCAATGGTTAACTCTGCTAATCTTTCCATTTTTGTTGGTTTGATAAGTGGTCCAAGAGATTCTAAGTAAGGAAGTTTAGCATCTTTTTGATAAATTGACAAGTCCCCAATATTATCCCTAAAACTTTTCAGTGGTTGACCTAATCTTAAAACCCCTAACTCTCGACTTCTGCGTACTCTTGCTATGTCTAATTCAAGTGGAAATATTTCTTCGATTTGACCAGATTCATGAATTACTCTTCCATCAGGCCCACAAACAATGGAACGTCCACTTCCTCCTGTATCTAATCCGTTTACATCAAAAAAGAAACATTGATTAACCGCTGCCATTGCGCGCACCATTGAAAGCTCTATGTCTCTATCGATTGTTCCCGTTAACGTTGGGTGAAGAATTACTTCAGCTCCCATTACTGTAAGTGTTCTAACTGTTTCTGGAAACCACATATCATAACAGATTAACACACCAAAACGACAAACATTCGGTACATCAAATGTACAGAAAGTGTTTCCGGCAGTGATGCCAACTTCATAAGGGTAAAAAGGAAACATTTTACTATACCTTGTTACAACTTCCCCTTGTGGATTGATTACAGAAGCCGTATTGTAAATATTTCCATCTCTTTTTTCAAAAATTGAACCTGGTAGCAACCAAATTCCATACTTTTTTGCAAGTTCTTGCATTTCTTGTTCAAAGTTACATGGCAACTCTTGAGCAGTATAGGTGAGGGGGCCATAAGCGCATAACTCACTAAAAACAATCATATTTACCCATGGATATAGGTTCATGGTAATGTTTATTTTAAGCTTCATTAGCTCAACATTCGGCGCAACCGCCGAAACTTTCATTTGTATACCTGCTATTGCAAATGGTTTCATATGTTGTTTTGTTTTAATTTAATAAACTCTTCTTCAATTATATCAATTCCTTGGTTTAATTGCTCATCAGAGATTACTAAGGGGCTTAAAATTCGAATGACATTTTTATAAGTTCCTGCACTTAAAATTATCAATCCTCTTTTCGCGCAGTTTTTTACTAATTTACCACACAATTCTGTATGGGGTTGGCGTGGATCATTATTCTGAACAAACTCAATACCTATCATGGCACCTAGTCCTCTCACATCTCCAATTTCAGCGTGTTCTATCTTTAATTTATCAAATCGTTTTCGAATGATCGCACCTACTTCCTCAGCTCTTTCATTTAGGTTGATGTCTTTCATGTATTGAATGGTAGCCAAAGCTGCTACACAACTTAAAGGACTGCCAATATAGGTTCCTCCAATGGTTCCACCAGCTGCCGCGTCCATAATGTGCGCTTTTCCAACTACTGCTGCAATCGGCATTCCTGATCCCAATGATTTTGCATAAGTACTGATGTCAGGTGTGATTCCATAATGTTGCCAACTGGCCCATTTCCCTGTTCTTGCAAATCCACTTTGAACTTCATCAACAATCATGACAATACCGTTCTCATCACAAAAATCACGTAGTCCTCTCAAATACGCTTCTGGGATTACATTAAATCCACCTTCTCCTTGAACGGGCTCAAGTATAATTGCTGCTAGATTATTAGGGTCAACTAAATTTCTACCACTTTCTCTTAATTTTTTTAATTCTGATTTTACAAAGTCTTCCATTTTTCTACCTGCACCATAGCGATAAAAATTCGGGAATGGCAACCGGTATACTTCTGGCGCAAATGGACCGCATCCAATTTTGTAATCAATTTTACTGGTCAATGTCATGGCCATCATAGTTCGACCATGATAAGCACCTGTAAAGCAAAGTACACCTTGCTTACCTGTTGCTTGCCTCGCAATTTTAATTGCATTTTCAACCGCTTCAGCACCCGTACTGACCAACATTGATTTAGTTTGAATACCATGAGGTAGAATCTCTGCAAGCCTTTCACATAATTCAATGTAAGGCTCATAGGTTACTACGTTAAAACTGGTGTGAATGTATTTGGCGGCTTGTTCTTGAATCGCTTTTACAACTGGGTCAGGGCAATGTCCAGCATTGACTACTCCAATTCCGCCTGCGAAATCAATGAGTTCATTTCCATCCACATCTGTAATGGTAGCACCTTTAGCATGTGATACAGTGGCCGTGTTAAAAACACCAACTCCGTTTGCAACTGTATTTTTCCTTCTTTCAAGAAGTTCTTCTGATTTTGTTCTATTTAATATCATTATTTAATTTCTTAACATACTTATGTATTGTGACTCATTAAATATATAAATTATGATTCACTAATCTTTACATTATGACGCACTAATTTCACGCGGTCACACATTTTTTTAGAATAAACAGATTATTCTTGTTTATTCGATTGGGAAGGGAAGAAAGAGGAAGCTTAAAATTTAAATTTTTGGGTAAAAATGAAATAATTTTAAAGCATAAAAAAAGCCTCCGAAGAAGCTTTTTTATTTGAGTCGTTTACAAACTATTGCTTGACGAATTTTTCTACGCTTATCAATTTACCTTTTTCATTCAGAAAATTAAAGAAATACAATCCAGATTCAAATTCGCTGGCGTTGATTTCTACTTGATTTGAAT
>CBDUKB010000099.1:0-10731 GCA_965367695.1 uncultured Putridiphycobacter sp. | reverse complement strand
GGGTTTGATGAACAATACAAATTATCGGCAGACTTTCATTTTATTTTCAATAGCTACCTTTCAAAAAATAAATTTACAGCTTTAAAATCGCCTGTTTGTATAATTGATGCTGGTGGAGTTTCAGATAAAAAACGATACAAAGCAACGGCCGAAGTATATAAAATCAATAAACGATTGGCGCCAAAATTGAAGATTCATTTTTATTTTATTCCAAAAATAATTATTGGATTTATAGTGGTTAAGATTAAATCAATACTACCAAAAAAAGTCCTCAATAAACTGTTAACTTTAAAGTATCAATGAAAGTAGCATTTTTACAAAATATTGAGGGTGTTGCTGGGTCTGAAAAGTATTTTTTAGCCTTAATTCCTGCCTTGATAGCCAAAGGTGTGGAAGTGGAAATGGTCCCTGTTATAAAAAAGTCGAACAAGGACAAAGCTCAACCATTTATTGAATTACTAGAGGAACATAAAATTCCCTTTACTTGTATTTACATTAATTCATATGCTAGTCTGAAGATACCTTTTCTAGTTAATCGGCATTTAAAGAAACATCAATTTACCATCTTACATACTCACTTAATTTATGCAGATGTTTGGACTGGAATCGTAAAACTTTTCAATAAAAAAATAAAAGCAATTTCAACTAAACATGGTTATCACGAAGAAACTTACGTAGCTTATTGTAATCAACCAGCTTCAATTCCTAAGAATTTATATTATTACCTTTTTAAGTTTTCACACAAAAGAATGGATGCTAGCTATGCTTGTTCTGTAGGATTAAAGAATTTCTACATTCAAGCAAATTTAATTCAACCAAGGGATATGGATGTGATATTACATGGTTTTGATTATCCTGAAATTGTATTAAACAAGGCCACAAAATATCGTTTTTCGGAGTTGCAGCTCATTATTACCGGTAGATTGATTCCAAGAAAAGGTCATCATTTTATCCTTGAAATCATGCCTGATTTAATTAGAGAGTTTCCAAATTTAAGTTTGGTTGTTTTGGGTAATGGTGAATTGGAAAATAAATTAAAAGAACAAGCATCAACTTTAAATATCGACAATTCAGTACATTTTTTAGGTTTTCAATCGGATGTGAATCAATATTTAAAATCATCCGATTTAATGGTTGTCACTTCCTATTCAGAAGGATTACCATTGGTGATATTTGAAGCATTTAATGCAAAAACACCGGTTATTACTTTCGATACCATTGGGAGTAATGAACTTGTAATTAATGATAAAACGGGTGTTGTAGTACCAGCTTTTAACAAAAAGCAATTTACAAAATCCATTGTCCAATTATTGAAAAATAAACAGTTGTCGGAGCAATTAGCAACACAGGCTTACCAAGATTTGAAAACCAAATTTAGTTTAGAACGCATGTGCAAAGAAACGGTTGAATATTATAAAAAAGTGTTACAGAAATGAATAAATTAGAAAAATTAAAATTACTTATCCAGTCCCCTATAAAAGTGATAAAAAATGGACTTCTGGGACTTGAAGAAGGTGATTTTAAACAAAAATGCGCGCAACAATACAAAATATCAGCTTTGCCGACAGTCGATTGGCTCGATATGATGCCAGTTTCAGAAATAAATATAAGACCTTATTCCTTTTTACATGGTACTTCATTGATTACAGATTTAGCTTTGTTAAAAGGATTGGCTTCAAAATATAAAGATTGTGCTTATTTAGAAATAGGAAGTTGGAGAGGAGAAAGTATTTCAAATGTTTCGGATGTAACAAACGACTGTACAGCCATCACGTTGTCGGAAAAAGAAATGAATGCATTTGGGTTTGGCCAAGATTTTATAGATGCGCATGGTTTTTTTACAGCAAAAAATAAAAAGATTAAGTATTATAAACACAACTCACAAACTTTTGACTTTACAAGCTTGAATAAAAAATTCGATTTGATTTTTATTGACGGTGATCACAGTTACGAAGGGGTGTTAAAGGATACTATAAATGTATTTAAACATTGTTTAAAAAATGAAGATTCAATGATCGTGTGGCATGATTACGGCAATGACACTGAAAATGTTAGGTATTCAGTATTAAAAGCCATTTTGGATGGGATTCCAGCTTCTAAACATCAGAACTTGTATCATGTGTCCAATACTTTGTGCGCCATCTATTCAGAAAAACCTTTGAAGGTGAACAAAAATGTAAAACGATTTTACCCAAATAAGGTTTTCAATGTAGCTATTTCAGCAAAGCTTTATTAGTTTTTTTCTCCTTTGCTTTCAACAGAATCAGTATTAGTATAAAGACAAAAATTGGAATTACAGGTATTTTATACCTTGCCAATGCACCGTAATTGTAAGAAGTAAACCCTACTATAAATCCAAATAAAAAAATAAAAACAATAAGGGATTTAAAAAATGTGGATTCCAGGTATTTAAAGTAAAATAGCCTGGTTTTAAAACTCAAAACAATAAACAAAATAAGTAAGGTAAGACTTTCTAATGCACTTAACAATATAACGGGGTTTTTTGCTTGCCAAACGTATGGTTTAAAAAAAGTGGTGACCAATGAAATAGGTACTTTTTTCATTACACCAGTTGGCGTATATTCTATTTCACCCAAATCATAAGCCGATTCACCAATAGTAGTATGCCAAGTGTGAAACCCGATTAATTTTTTTTCGAAATTATTTTGATTGTATTTTTCAGAAATTGCAGGTAAGTTTTGAAAACTAAAATATGCTGCTGCTCCAATAAATAAAAGAAGCAAAGGTGTTAAAATTATTTTCAGCACTTTATTTTTTGATCTAGATCTTAAGAAAACATAAACAATTAAAAAATAACTCGGTAAAAAAGATAAAATAATGTAAGCTTTTAAATTTAGGATGATGTAAGCCCAAATGATACTAATAATTATAAGCTTAAAATTAAACTTTTCCCTTAAGCCAAAATAGAGGGCATAAATAATAACACTTATCCCAACCATGGTAATGGTATCTTTAATTATTCCACTGCCAAAAAATACAGTGGATGGAATGAGAAATGCCACTCCAAAAGCAAGGTAAGGATGATTTTTTAAGGCGTGATGAAACACTTTGAATAATTGCCAAGCGCCAAAAAAAGATAAGACACTCATGAACAAAGTGGTGACTAAGTATGAATTAAATGAAATGAATACTATAGGAGATAATAGTTTCACCATAAACCATTCTTCTTCGGTGTTGGAATAGAAAATATTGTTGGTATATCTATACAATTCGGGGGGTAAGCTATTTGCATCTGAAGCAAGTAATGAAATATAATCTAAAGGCGATTCAATTATTGATTCTGATAATACTTTTGCGCCATTAAAATATAAAAACGTATCGCCAATGCCATTGTAGTGATAAATATAAATGAGGATAAAAGCAATACCGCCTATTACTTTGATGAAGAATCCGGGCAAATAAAATTTTGCCAATTCGGGCTTGTTTTTAGTCTTTAAGAACCAAAGTATAATGGTGATTACACTCAAATAAATTAGCCATATTCCCCAATCTGCCCAAGTAATCATTCGTGGTGGTAAGGTTCATTATTTAAAATAGTAAAAGCTCGGTACAATTGTTCCAAAAAGATCATGCGTACCATTTGATGGCTAAAGGTAAGTTTTGATAAAGACATTTTTTCGTTGGCTCTTTGATAAACAGCATCCGAAAATCCATAGGCACCACCAACAACGAAAACAGCATTTTTAATACTCAAATTTCTTTTATTCTGAATCCATTTAGCAAATTTCATTGAAGTAAACTCCTTTCCTTTGTCATCCAATAGTATGACCAAATCAGCGGAATCGATTTTTGAGAGGATAATTTCACCTTCTTTTAGTTTTATTTCGGATTTGCTCAAAGCTTTTGCATTTTTGATGTCTGGAATTTCAATCCTTTCCAACTTAACGTAACGTTTTAATCTTTTTTGGTATTCGTTTTCCCCTTCAATTAAGAATTTCTTATTGGTTTTACTAATTGTGATTAATTTAATCTTCATTTAAAATAAATTAATGGCTTAATTTTTGTAGGTTTGGTTAACAGTAAAATTAATGTAAATATTGAGATGAAAAATTTAATTGTGTTGTTTTTTGTAATTGCAAGTGCACCAGTATTTGCACAAGAGGTGAATGAGGAACTTGTATTGGCGAAGGTTAAATCAACCCCAATAACAGAAGATGCAGCACCGAAAGTAATTAGTGCTAGTGTTTTGATGGCAGTAAAAAGTGATATATTAGCTGGTTTTTCAAAAGGAAATGCAAAATTATTATCAAAGTATTTCCCGTCAAATCTTGAAATTACAGTCTCTGATAAATCTAACTTATATTCAAAATCTCAAGGAGAACAAGTGTTGTTAACTTTCTTTTCACAAAATAAAGTAACAAGCTTTAGTATTGTACATGAAGGCCAGTCAAATGGAACCAAATATTTTATTGGAACATATGTTTCAGGATCAAAAAAATTCCGAGTAACAGTCAATGTAAAATCAACTAAAGGGGTTGATCAAATTACGAGTATTACAATTGAAGCCTAAATTTATTCAATAAAAGCCCCATTGTAAATCATTCTTTCAATACCATTCATTTCTTCAAAGTAATGTTTTACTTTTAAAGCCGTTCCTTTATATTTATCTGGATTTTCAAATAAGACATTGAGTATTGAATCGCCTTGTTTAATAAATAAGGCAACATTCATGCTTGAATCTGCTGTTTCAAGTATTAGATAAGACTGTGGATCTATCAATAGAAAATCGTCGAAATGGAGTGCAAATTTACCTGATTGTTGAAGGGCGTTAATTGCATTTTGATAATTGTATTCAGCAATATTTACACTTCCTTCATGAAAAGTAGTATCGTCGAACATGAATACTTCAGCAAAAGAATGTTTTTCATAAACCTTGTATAATTCACTTTGGTTTAAATAAATTTTTCTTTCCGTATAAACTTCAGTCGAGTCTTCAAAAATGGAAGTTGATTCTTTGATGAATATTGGATATCCATTATCTAAATAAAAAGCTCTTTGCGCAATTTTATCATTCGAGAAAGATTCTTCAATAATTAGTTTAACTTCATTCGTACTGTTGTAAGACTGTACTGTATAGGTTTCTGAGGCGCCTTTGGAATACCTCAAACTAGGTATAACGATTAATGAATCCTTTTCTTGAATAATCTGTAGCACCTTTTCTTCAATAGCGGTCTGAAGAGAGTCTTTGACAGTAGGTTCCGGCACCAAATCACTTTTTTGATTTGAATTACAACTCCATAAAAAAGCAACTGTTAAGCAGCAAACTATAATAACTTTAATGTTCATTTATTTTTTATTAATTATTCGAATATTACATCCATTTCAACCCTTCTATTTTTCTGTCTACCTGCTTCAGTATCGTTGTCGGCAATTGGTTTCTCCTCACCAAAATAAGCGACAATAATTCTATTTTCAGCATCTATTCCTTTCGAAATCAAGTATGCACTTACAGCTTCTGCTCTCTTTTTTGAAAGTACCATATTGTTTTGTGCATTCCCTTGGCTATCCGTATGACCAGTTATTTTCAGTTTCCATTCTGGTTTTTTAACCAAAAGGGCAGCTAATTTATCTAAACTTTCAAAAGAAACATCCTTAATAACTGCCTTGCCTGTTTCAAATTGTAAATTCTCGAAAGCGGTCTGCAATATTTCTTTTTCTTCTTCTTGAATTTCTGGACATCCAAAATTACTGGCTACTCCAGGTACATTCACACAAGCGTCATCTTTATCCAATATTCCGTCTCCATCAGTATCAATGTAAGGACAACCATCATTTGCAGCTGGACCAACATTTAGTGGACATTTATCATCCTTGTCTAATATACCGTCCTGATCAGTATCAGGCCATGGACAACCTTTATTCTCTTTAGGTCCAGCTTCATTTGGACAATTGTCTAAATAGTCAAATAAACCATCTTGGTCAGTGTCAGGACAGCCATTATTTTCTTTTGGTCCCGCGTCATTTGGACAAAGGTCGTCTTCATCTTTTAAACCGTCACCATCTGTATCAGGACAACCATTGAATTCTACTAGGCCAGCAATGGTAGGACAATCATCTTTCGCATCTGTAATTTTATCTCCATCTGTATCAGGACAACCATTAAACTCGGCAATTCCTGGTGTATCTGGACAATCATCTTGGCTATCAACAATTCCATCATCATCACGGTCAGGACAGCCATTGAACACAATAAGTCCAGGGATGTCTGGACATTCATCTTCTGAGTCTTGAACCCCATCATTATCAGAATCAGGGCATCCTTTAAATTTCCATACACCTGGTGTGTCAATACATAAGTCTTCCTTATCTGAAACTAAATCTTTATCTGTGTCCTTAGGTACATTGCGCCCAATTGGAACTTTTAATGCAAAATAAACATCAGCTCCATTTAATTTTAAGTCCTTTTTTGGTGCAAAAAATGGTTTTAAATTACTTGTGCCTAATACGATATAAGGCCCAAGACGTGTAGATGCGCCTATTCGTGGACCATACACCTGGGTTAAACTCATTGGAATAGAAAAACTAAAATACTTATGATCAAAGCGTGGGCTCAAGGTCAAGCTATGGTAAAGTCTTGAATTATTTTCATTGTTTTTCATGGCAAATGCAAACAAACCACTTGCGTTCACAAAAAAGTTTTTACCTACAAAATAATCTATATTTCCAACTACGTGTGTTGGTAAGTTCATGAAAAAAGTACTCTTTTCTGTCGTGTAGTTAGCCTCATTTCCAGCAACTAAAGCAGATACATTTTGATTGAATTCATTTAAGGAGTTTGCTTTCAATTTATCGAAGTCGAAGAATTGAATATTCTTAAACTTAAAATCAAGGGCTTTATCACCTTTTTTATACCGAATTCCACCAATGTCGTTTACCGATAAAGCTGCTCGAATTCTGTACTTATTTAAATCAGGTCGTCGAAGATTTTTATCTCCATTCATTTCATAGATGAATGATTGCCATTTTGGTCTCCATTCATACACCACACCTAAGTCTACACCAATTCCAATTCCGCCTCCACCTTTCAAAGGTTTTTTAAGATTTATACCAAAATCAGATGGACTGACCCCTGAGGTAAAACTAGAATTATCTAAATTTTCAGTATAACCATAATGAATTTCACCGATAATAGTTGATGCCGAATCGGCATTTATTAATTCATATTCTAAGCCATCTGCTTTAAAATAGGCCGCCGCAATGCCTTGTAAAAATTTAATATTGATGCCTGACTTTATAAAATGTTCATTTTTATCGTAGACCACAGAAGCGATTCCTAAAGTGTACTCATTCCAGGTATTGGTTGATAATTTTAAGTTTTGATTGGTCCAATATAAGTTCCACATTTCCGGAAATTCTAAATCAGTCCGACTCAAGGCTAATAATTGATAAGAGACTTGGTCAATATTTACGAAAGTACGCTGTTTAATACCAAAACTAAATGCTATTTCATCTTCCAAACAAACCATGAAATTAAAAATGGCGATCTCGTGGTTGTAAAATAAGTCACTCTTTTTATTTTTTGGGTTTTCATACTCAAATACATTTCCCGAACCCAAGGTGTTTCTATAATATTTAGTTGAATCGTAAGATATAATTTTAAAATTACTAGGGTCATTGCGATAAGCTTTAGCAGGGTCGGTATTGGCTGCGAAAGTATTTAAATAACCCCCAGGCATGGTCCAAGGATTAAAAAAAGCATAATTGTTAAAAGCGGTTAACCCGAAGCTCCCAATATTGACATCAACCAAGTACCTATTATCAGCAATAAAAGCTGGGTTCATTGTTCCAGCATTAACCCCAGCATAATTACTTTGTAAGTAGCCAATATATTGCTGGGTAAATCCCTTATGAAAAATTAAGGAAAAGCATATTAATAATAAAAATCCTTTCATAGCTATTCGTTTAAGTCTCTTATCACTATTTTGTTTTTTGCACTTGTCGTCAAAACACCATTTCTAAAACTCAACACACCATCACACTCAATAGCTTGTTTTAACATTAAATTGCCGTATGAATCTAATAGGCTAACGGTGTTATTTTCTTTATTATAAAAAGGAAATCCCACTGATAAATCAACTTGGTTAAACAACAAATAAGTGTTGGGTTCAGCCTTTAACATATCAAATTCTAATAGCCCAAGATAATTATAAACCGAAACTTTATCAAATGATTCTAAAAAAAGCCATTTACTTCCTTTGTAATTGATCCAATTGTGTTGTAATATTTCTTGATTTGTTTTTACTTGAATGGTATCCCTTATTTCAGTTTCAAAGTAATACTGTATCAGTTTTTTATCCTGATAATACATGAGGTTGTATTTATTGTTGTTCACGGTGTTTGAGCTCAAAACAAATTGATTACTTACCTTGGATTTATTTTTTGAAGTTTTTGCCCTCATTTCTCCTTTTCGGTTTAAAACATATAAAGAATCCTTTTGATTGAGGAAGTAAATACAATCCAACTCCTTGAATCTTTGGTAAAAAATGGGTGTTTTTAAATGACCTACCACCTGGTTGAATTGCCATCCATCTACCACTTTTCCATTAATGGAATAATTGACAATTTTTTGATTCACGTTAATTAAAATTCTGGGTTCACCTGTCGGATATTCGACGATTTTAAATTGCTGAATTTTTTGATTGAATTTAATTGGAAAACCAGGTAAAGAATTGCCATTTGGATTGAGTAAATAAAGGTTGTTTTCTATTACAAAGCAAATTTCGTCTCGACCATCATTATTCACATCCATGACTACGGGTAAAAGGTTTTGGTCGAAGGTGCTTTTTTGCTTCCATAATTCCTTACCAATTTCACTAAAACAAAATAATTCATTGTCTGATTGTACAAAAGTGTACAGTTTATTTTCACTTTTTATGGAGCTCAACCATTTCACAGATTCATAAAAGGGAATTTCTATATAATCTAAATCACGGCCAAGGCTCAGTTTATCGTTGGTGCTTGCCAAGGCGTTAAAACAAAGTTTTGGTTGTATCCATGTTTTAAATGAAATGGCGAGGTTATTTCCTGCTTCATTTTCAATCAACAGTTGATGCAATCTGGTAGGGACTTTTTCTTTTACCAATTGCTTTTCATAAGTGTTGCCAATTTGCAGGTTTTTAATCATCCATTTCATTGCGGGTATGCTGTTGCCAAGTATCACATATCCGTTATAGTTCGCAAAAAACTGCATGCTGTCTTTTAATGCTGGTACTAAGGCTTGCCAATTCCAATTACTTTTAAATGGAACAATTTCTATATTACTCATGAAAATTGATTGTGGCATTAATGAATCCTTAGCGCTTTTCAAGGTCTCTTCAATAAGGATTAATTTTAAATTACTGAATTCATTTTCCTTTCCCACAATCACTTCAAAATCATCTTTTTCAATGAGGGCTATTGCATTTTCAATCCATGACAAGTGTTGGTTTTGAATATTAGAAAACAAAGTATGTGCATCATCCATAAACCTTGAACTTCCGTAAAATAAAATCTTTTCAGCATTGGTTGGACAAAGCGTGAGTATTGGATAGGGATTCACAGGTTTTCCTTTTACTAAATTCAAGGAGTCGGTATACGTACTAAATTTAAATTGGTCTGATAGTTTTACCGATTCAACCACCAAGTCTGATCCAACAAAATAAAAATCAGCATTTCCTCTAAATTTCAATGTTTTAAATATTTGTGAATTGAGTACTGTTATCTTTTCGTAATTGCTAAATACAATAAAATTTGAGTGGTTTTCAACAAGAATATGATTGTTTAATAATTGAAAAGAATATCCATTGGGCGTTTTTGAAACTGGAAATAATTGAATCACTTGATTTAAGTCTAAACCTTTAATAGTTAAATTAAAACTATTAAATTCAAATGCTATTTGAGCGGAAGCATTGCTTTTGACAGCGTCATTTATTGTTGCTAAAATTTGGGTCGCTACTTCTGGCACTCCATAGGTTTGAATCAAGGCATATCCTTGCTCAATTTTACCTAATTTTTGAATGTCGTTAATGTAAATCAAACTACTGTTTTCGCTGGCAAATGAACCATGGTTGATTGGAAATTTTTGTTTTTGATAGACATAAATAGCCCCGTAAAGCAACAAACTTAAACTGCCGATTAAAACAATAAATTTTAAGAATTTTCCAATCATTGAATAATTTTGGTTCAAAATTAAGATTGATTCACTTATTTAAGTCAAAATAACTTGGAATGTTTACACAAAAATTTGTGAATCAAAATTGAAGTTCTAATTGTTCAGAGCCCAATAAATTAAAGGTTTTTCTATGCAAAGGAGTGATGCCGAAATTTTTGATGGCGAATCGGTGCTTTTTAGTTGGATAGCCATTGTTTTGGTTCCAATTGTAATCAGGATATTTTAAGTGTTGGGTACTCATAAACTCATCACGGTAAACTTTGGCTAAAACAGATGCCGCAGCAATGGCTAAGTATTTTCCATCTCCCTTTATAATGCAATGATGTTCAATTTTCGGGTATGGGTTAAATCGATTTCCATCTATTAACAAGCGATCGGGAATTTGTTTTAATTGATCAATTGCACGGTGCATGGCTAAAAATGAAGCGTTTAATATGTTTATTTCATCTATTTCTGAAGGAGATACAATTCCAATACCATAGGCAATGGCTTCTTCTTTTATGAGTGGGTACAACTGTATGCGTTTTTTAAGGCTTAATTGTTTGGAGTCGTTGAGGATT
>CBDUKB010000098.1:0-10755 GCA_965367695.1 uncultured Putridiphycobacter sp. | reverse complement strand
AAGATTATGAAATTGTGGTTCAGGGACCAAGCCTTGATTATACTACTTCGAATCAAGTCTCTTGTATTGGAGATCAATTAGTATATGAATATACAGGGGATGCCGTTGATTCTGTTTATTGGCAATTTACAAATGGTACTACGACCTATTCGGGTAACACATTAATTGACTTTATCACTTTTAATGATATTGGAACTTTTGATTTCACTTTGTATGGCTACCTAGGCGGTGTACAATTTTCGACCGATTCCATTGGTATCGTAAATATCACTGGATATGATAGTACCCATGTTTCTGATACGATTTGCTTTGGGGAGACCTATCAATTGGGCACACAATTATTGACCACAAGTGGCACCTATATAGAATCATTCAGTACCAGTACTTGTGATTCTATAGTCACTTTAAACTTAGCTGTAAAAACAATCGATCCAAGCGTTACTAATCAAAATTACACCTTGAATGCAAATAGCTTAATTGGTAGTTACCAATGGTTAGACTGCGCTGCAAATACGATAATTCCAGGTGCCAACAACAACTCTTTTAGCCCGCCAGTCAATGGTAGTTACGCCCTTGTATTAACCGCCCAAAACTGCATAGATACTTCTAATTGTGAAATAATTAGCGGTTTGGACATTGAATCAATTGAGCAGACAATTATTAATATTTATCCAAATCCATTTGAATCTACATTTTCAATTGATTTTAAAGACTTGAATCATACTAAGATTGTTGAAATTTATAATGCTGCTGGAAAATTAATCTTGAAAGAATATTTATTAAAGCATGAAAACAATTTACAAATCAATTTGTCCAATCAGGCAAAAGGCGTTTACTTTGTTAACATCATTAAGGCTAATTCTTCGGAAATTCATAAATTAATTAAACAATAAAAATGGACTATTTTGCACATGAAACCGCCATTATAGATGAAGGTTGTACCATTGGTAAGGGAACCAAAATCTGGCATTTTTCACATATAATGTCAAATTGTATTATCGGAGAAAATTGTAATTTTGGTCAAAATGTAGTAGTTTCTCCAAAAGTGGTTTTAGGCAACAATGTAAAAGTGCAAAACAATGTCTCAATATATACAGGTGTAATTTGTGAAGATGATGTATTTTTAGGACCTTCAATGGTTTTTACAAACGTCATCAATCCAAGGAGTGCCATAAATCGTCGAGACGAATATGCGGAAACTACTGTGATGCAAGGTGCTTCAATAGGTGCCAATGCTACCATAGTCTGTGGTCATAATATTGGAAAATATGCTTTTATTGGAGCAGGTGCTGTTGTTACAAAAGATATTCCTAATTTTGCACTCGTTGTAGGAAACCCTTCTAAGCAAATTGGTTGGGTTGGGGAATATGGACACCGCTTAAATTTTGATGAAAATCAAAAAGCAGTTTGCCCAGAAAGTGGTCAAGAATATATTTTAAAAAAAGGTTTAGTACTGAGAGTAAAGTAATGCAAGAAGGAAAATTAAAATTTGTAGTCGTAGGTTGTGGTCACATTGGAAAAAGGCACGCTACCATGATAGTTAACAATGAAGAAGCAGAACTTGTTGCACTTTGCGACACGAATGAAAAAGCTAATTTGGGCCTAGAAAGCTTTGGTGAAACACCGTTTTTTAATTCTCTAACGGACCTAATTAAAAGTGGAATTGAATTTGATATTGCCAACATTTGCACCCCTAATGGCTTGCATTCTGACCAGGCAATTAAATTACTCGATCACGATAAGCACATTGTAGTTGAGAAACCAATTGGCTTATCAAAAGCAAAGTGTGAAGCCGTAATATTTAAGGCTTTAAGGAATCACAAACAAGTTTTTGCCGTGATGCAAAACCGCTATTCACCTCCTTCAGCATGGCTTAAAAAAATAGTTTCTGAAAAAATAATTGGAGATGTTTTTATGGTTCAAGTAAATTGTTATTGGAACAGAGATGACAGGTATTATAAAAAAGGAGGTTGGAAAGGTGTAGAAGATTTAGACGGTGGAACACTGTTTACCCAATTTTCACACTTCATTGACATCATGTACTGGTTATTTGGGGATATTCAAAATATTCAAGGAAAATTTAATGACTTCACCCATGCTCATTCTACAGACTTTGAAGATTCAGGATTTGTTTCTTTTGACTTTTTAGATGGAGGAATGGGATCATTAAACTATTCCACAGCTGTATGGAATACCAATCTAGAAAGCTCTATTACCATCATTGGAAGTAAAGGAAGTGTAAAAGTAGGTGGACAATACATGAATGAGGTTGAATATTGCAACATTGACGGGTATGAAATGCCTGAATTACCACCTTCTAATCCACCAAATGATTATGGTAACTATAAAGGCTCGGCAGCAAATCATCATTACATAATTGAAAATGTTGTTGACACTTTAAAAGGCCGTACAAAGGCGACTACTAATGCTTTAGAAGGGTTAAAAGTTGTAGAGATTATTGAAAGAATATATAAAGTAAGAGATAAAGATTTTGTAAAGCAGAAAAAATAAACATGAATATTTATAATAAATTAGTAGCAAAAGAAGCTACATTGGCAGTAATAGGATTAGGTTATGTTGGACTACCTATTGCACTTGAATTTGCGAAAAAAATTAAAGTAATTGGCTTCGATATCAATCCTAAAAGAATTGATATGATGAAGCAAAAAATTGATCCAAGTGACGAGCTAGAATCTAAAGATTTTGACAATGCTGATATTGAATTTACTGCCAATATTGAAGACTTAAAAAAAGCTACCTTCTTTATTGTAGCCGTACCTACTCCAATTGATGAGAGCAGACTGCCTGATTTAAAACCTTTATTAGGTGCTTCTAATACAGTTGGAAAAGTGCTGAAAAAAGGTGATTTTGTTGTTTTTGAATCAACAGTTTACCCAGGATGTACTGAGGAAGATTGCATCCCAGTTTTAGAAGAAGTTTCAGGACTGAAATGGAAAGATGATTTCAATGTTGGTTATTCACCTGAAAGAATTAATCCAGGTGATAAAGTACACACATTAGCAAGCATTGTAAAAGTAGCTTCTGGAGATACGGAAGCAGCTGCAGATATTATTGCCAAAACTTACGAACTTGTAGTTACTGCTGGTGTTCATAGAGCAGCCTCAATTAAAGTAGCAGAAGCGGCAAAAATTATTGAAAATACGCAAAGAGATGTCAATATCGCTTTGATTAATGAGCTTTCAATTATTTTTAATAAACTTAAAATTAACACGTATGACGTGTTAGAGGCTGCAGGTACAAAGTGGAATTTTCTAAACTTTAGACCAGGCTTAGTAGGTGGACATTGTATTGGTGTTGATCCTTACTATTTAACACATAAAGCAAAGCAAGTTGGTTACCATGCTAAAATTATTAACTCTGGTCGTTATGTAAACGACTCTATGGGGTTTTATGTTGGTAAACAAACTGTTAAAATGATGATTAAGCAGGGTAAAAACCCAATGGAATCGAAAGTTTTATTGATGGGTGCCACCTTTAAAGAAGACGTAAGTGACATCAGAAATTCTAAAATTGTAGATGTGATTCGTGAATTAGAATCTTTTTCTTGTAAAGTAGATGTTGTGGACCCACATGCTGATTCAGACGATTTATTTTTAGAATATGGATTTAATTTACAACCAAAAGTTACAAACGATTATGATGCAATTATTGTAGCAGTAAACCATAAAGAATACTGTAATTTAGAAGAAGTTGAATTTAAAAAGATGATGAAAGATGGCAAAGGTGTTTTTGTTGATTTAAAAGGAATTTATAAGAATAAAATAGAAGATTTAACATATTGGTCGCTTTAAAGCCAAACCATAATTAGTAAATTAGTAGCAGCGTTATAAAAACGCTGCTTTTTTTTTGAAAGAATGATTGAAAAATATAATAAAACAATTTTAATAACAGGCGGAGCTGGATTTATTGGGTCTCACCTTGTACGTCTGTTTGTAAACAAGTATCCACAGTATAAAATTGTGAACTTGGACAAGTTGACTTATGCTGGCAATTTATTTAACATACAAGACATTGAAAAAAAACCAAACTACGCTTTTGTAAAAGCAGATATAAACGACAAAAATGAAATTGCAACGGTTTTTGAAAAACACCAAATCACAGATGTTATTCATTTAGCAGCAGAATCACATGTG
Source organism: uncultured Putridiphycobacter sp. (assembly GCA_965367695.1). Lineage (GTDB taxonomy): Bacteria > Bacteroidota > Bacteroidia > Flavobacteriales_D > Crocinitomicaceae > Putridiphycobacter. The sequence goes on along the minus strand of CBDUKB010000098.1, from coordinate 6,601 downwards.
GACAGGTCAATTTCTGGCCCAATGGATTTTATTCTCACAAATATTGTAGGAACCGCCAACTTATTAGAAGTGTCAAAAAACTATTGGAAAACTAATCCAGGCATTTTTTACCATATTTCTACTGATGAAGTGTATGGTTCATTAGGAGAGGAAGGCTTCTTTGAAGAAAAGACAGCTTATGATCCTCGCAGTCCTTATTCTGCCTCAAAAGCTAGTTCCGACCATTTAGTTCGGGCATATTTTCACACCTATAATTTACCAGTTAAAATTTCAAACTGTTCAAATAATTATGGGTCTCATCAATTTCCTGAAAAGTTGATTCCGTTAATGATTAATAACGTTAAACACAATAAGCCTTTACCTATTTATGGAAAAGGTGATAATATCAGAGATTGGTTGTGGGTAGAAGATCATGTTAAAGCAATTGACATGGTTTTCCACAAAGGAAAATTAGGAGAAACCTACAATATAGGTGGCTGGAATGAATGGACAAATCTTGATTTGGTAAAGCAACTTTGTAAAATTATGGATACCCAATTAGGTCAACCCAAAGGTACGGCAGCAAAACTAATTACTTTTGTCACCGACAGGGCTGGACATGACCAACGATATGCCATTGATGCTACTAAAATTAAAAATGATTTAGGTTGGATTCCTTCCATCACTTTTGAAGAAGGCCTTGAAAAAACTGTAGCTTGGTATTTACAAAACGAAGCATGGTTAAAAAATGTTACTTCTGGGAGCTATGCTGATTATTACAAAAAAAACTACAATTAAATGGGACTTTTTTCAAACTTGTTCAAAAAAACACCTAAACTAAGTCCAATAGATTTGGGACTGTTAGGAACTGATGTGCACAGTCACCTCATCCCAGGAATTGATGATGGCGCTAAAAGCTTGGAAGATTCCTTTCAAATGCTGCAAAAATTTGCGGATTTGGGATATAAAAAAGTCATCACTACCCCACATGTAATGAGTGATTTTTATAAGAATACACCAGAGATTATTTTGGGTGGACTGGAAAATGTGAGATCCTTTATTAAGGAAAAAAAGCTGTCTATTGAAATTGATGCGGCTGCAGAATACTATTTAGATTTTCATTTTGAAGAATTAATTGAAGCTGGGGATTTATTAACCTTTGGTGACAACTATGTGTTGTTTGAACTCTCTTTTATGCATGAATCAAAGAGAATTAAGGAGGTTATTTTCAATTTACAAAACAAAGGGTATAAACCTATTTTAGCCCATGTTGAACGCTACCCTTTTTATTTTAACCAATGGGATAAAATAGAAGACTTTATGAATAGAGGTTGTTTGATGCAACTCAATATCAATTCCCTTTCGGGGGCGTATGGTCCACAGGTTAAAAAAATGGGGGAAGAGATAATAAAAAGAGGTTGGATTAGCCTTATCAGCTCTGATTGCCATCACTTGGGTCATCTAGAAATTATGAACGAAATGAGAACTAATCCTTATTTACATCAAGTGATGGAAAATAAAAACTTGTTGAATTATCATTTATAAAAATGAAAGAATATCTTTTCAAGTCCTCGAGACTTGGATTTAGAAATTGGTTGAAAGAAGACGAGCAAAAAATGATTGCCATCTCTTCAGACAAAGATGCAATGAAATATTTTCCTGCACCTTTAACTTCCAATCAAACAATTGCATTTATTGAGAAAATGAAAACCGAATTTAAAAATTATGGTTTTTGTTATTTCGCTGTTGACCTATTAATTGATGGAACCTTTATTGGTTTTATTGGCTTATTGAACCAAGATTATGAGGCGCCATTTACCCCTTGTGTAGACATTGGTTGGCGGCTTGATAAAGCACATTGGCATCAGGGATATGCAACAGAAGGCGCCAATGCATGTTTAACCTATGCCTTTCATGAACTTCAACTTAAAGAAATAGTGGCGATTGCACCAATTGTAAATACTGATTCAATTAATGTCATGAAAAAAATAGGCATGCAGGAAGCCCTTCATTTCAAGCATCCAAAGCTAATGGATTTTCCTGCTTTAGAAAACTGTGTTTGCTTTTCAATCACTGCAACTCAATCCTAAATTCTGAAGGTATTAACATATGTTATTTTAACTTAAAAAAGTGCCTGTCCTTTTCGGCATCTAATCTATTTGCGTTAACTTTAATGTGAAATGAAAAGAGGATTTTACTTTAAGCCATACGAAAAAGCCTTTCAAACTCCCTTTGAAAAGTTATTTGAGATATTCAAGGAATTGATTACACATACATCAGGTGATTTTGATGAAGCCATTGATTGGTTGCGAGAACTTGATATTGAATACAAACTTACCGACGAAAATTATACCATAGATGATTTTATTGAAGACCTGAAGAAAAAAGGATATATAAAAGAACAACCCAAAGATGGAGATGGGAAAGGCGGACTTGGTATCACAGCCAAAACGGAAAGAATCATCCGCCAACATGCCTTAGATCAAATTTTTGGTAACATCAAAAAATCAGCCAGTGGCAACCACAAAACAAAACATACCGGAACGGGAGATGAGCATACTGGGGACAATCGAGCTTATCAATTTGGAGATAATCTTTCGAGTATTTCCATGACCGAAAGCATTAAAAATGCACAAATCAACAATGGAATTGATGGATTTAACCTAACCGAGAACGACTTGGTAGTAGAGGAAACTCAATTCAAAGCCCAAATGAGTACTGTGTTAATGATTGATATTAGCCACAGTATGATTTTGTATGGAGAGGATAGAATTACCCCTGCAAAAAAAGTCGCCATGGCTTTAGCAGAATTGATTACCACCCGTTATCCAAAAGACACCTTGGATATATTAGTTTTTGGTAATGACGCATGGACCATCCCCATTAAAGATTTACCCTATTTAAAAGTTGGGCCTTACCATACCAATACAGTTGCTGGTTTGCAATTGGCCATGGATATTTTAAGAAGAAAAAGAAATACCAACAAGCAAATTTTTATGATTACAGATGGTAAACCGAGCTGTATTAGAGAAAAAAACGGGGATTATTATAAAAACAGTTTTGGATTAGATGAGTATATCGTTGACAAGTGCTATAATCAAGCTGCACAAGCGAGGAAACTACACATTCCTATTACAACGTTTATGATAGCGAGTGATCCTTATCTGCAAGAATTTGTACAACACTTCACAGAAGCCAATCAAGGAAAAGCTTTTTATACAGGATTGAAAGGATTGGGCGAAATGATATTTGAAGATTACGCAGCCAATAGAAAAAAGAGAATTAAATAAAAATACAATACTAAGGAAACTAACAAATGATAACAATAAAGACATTAGGCGAACTAAAAAAATCAGGATACCAATCAAAATCTATCAAAGATGAACTCAGTCAAAACCTTCGTCAAAAACTACAAAAAGGTGAAGCCAGTTTTACCGAAATTCATGGCTTTGAAAATACAGTTGTCCCTGAATTAGAACGGGCCATACTTTCTAAGCACAACATCAATTTGTTGGGATTACGTGGACAAGCTAAGACAAGGTTAGCCCGTAAAATGGTTGATTTGTTAGACGAATACATCCCAGTGGTAGCAGGTTCAGAAATTAACGACGATCCCTTTCACCCAATCTCAAAACATGCAATGGATTTAATTGCAGAAAAAGGTGATAAAACACCTATTGAATGGCTGCATAGGAGCAATCGGTTTTTTGAAAAATTAGCCACTCCAGATGTAACCGTAGCCGATTTGATTGGAGACATTGACCCCATTAAAGCTGCCAATTTAAAACTGAGTTATGCGGATGAAAAGGTGATTCATTTCGGCATGATTCCAAGAGCCAACCGTTGCATTTTTGTGATCAATGAATTGCCAGATTTACAAGCGAGAATTCAAGTGGCTTTATTTAATATTTTGCAAGAAGGCGACATTCAAATTAGAGGTTTTAAAGTACGTTTGCCTTTAGATATGCAATTTGTATTTACGGCCAATCCGGAAGACTATACCAATAGGGGAAGCATAGTCACCCCCTTAAAAGATAGGATTGGTTCACAAATTTTAACCCACTACCCGAGTAGCATTGAAATAGCTAAAAAAATTACCGCCCAAGAAGCCAATTTTGAAGCATACCAACTTAAAAATATCCATGTTCCTGAATTGGCAAAAGACTTGTTAGAACAAATTAGTTTTGAAGCCAGAAACAGTGATTTTATTGATGCCAAAAGTGGTGTCAGTGCAAGGATGAGTATTACTGCTTTTGAAAACTTATTAAGTACTGCAGAAAGAAGGGCTTTATTGAATAAAGAAAAAAAGACCCGAGTAAGGTTGACAGATTTTGCGGGTATTATTCCGGCAATTACAGGTAAAGTAGAATTGGTTTACGAAGGTGAACAAGAAGGTGCCGAAAATGTGGCCTACTTTATCATTGGAGATGCCATCAAATCATTATTTCCACTTTACTTTCCAGAACCTAAAAAATTGGAAAAAGAAGGAGAACGAACCCCATTTACTGACATTCAAGAATGGTTTTTTATTGAATCTGGCTTTGAGTTACTCGAAGATATTAAAGACAAAGACTATCAGAAAATAATTGATGAAATTGTTCCACTTCAAGCATTTATTGAAAAATACGGTGAAAACATCCCAAAAGAAGACCAATATTTTTGGAAGGAGTTTATTTTGTGGGCATTGGTTGAATTTAATAAGCTATCCAAGGACAGAATTACTAAAGGATACCAATTCAAAGATCCTTATGGGACGTATATTAAGAATCTGTAAATAATGCTTATCTTCAATTAAAAATTAGTGATGAATGAATTCAAACACTAATGATATAATTTATTTGTAATGAAAATTTTAATTAATAAATCAGCTGTCTTACTTTGTGTTTTCTTAGTGAGTTTAACTTTTTTTGCATGTAAAAAAGACAAACTTATTGATGACCTTGAAGTTTTTAAAGGCAGGTATACATGGTCGTATACTTATTACTTTGAAAATTGGTGGGATTCCTCCTATAAAATATTTCAAGCATCAAATGCTGATTACAAGGCTGAAATAGAATTTAACGATCAAGGAAAAATCATTTTTTACATTGATGGGGTTGAAATTCACAAAACAGGTTTTTCAATCGAAAACCAAGAACTAATTGGAAATGGTCAAATCATTTCCCTTTCTGTTGATCCTTTTAATGAGAACAGTAAAAATTTAGATTTGAACGATAAAATCGGTTTTTCAATTTCGGGTGACACCTTAAATGTTGATGATTTTCCGGGTGAAAGTTATGACCGTGACTTTGGTGGCTCTCATTATTTTATTCGAAACTAAATATTTGTTTATTAGTGCACATTTATGATGAATACCAATGTAGAACATTATTTTGAAAACGGTTGTGGGCGTTGTCCTTTGGGTGGTACGCCTGATTGTAAAGTACACAATTGGGATGCAGAATTGTCTATACTAAGAAGCATTTTACTTGATTGTATGCTTACCGAAGAATCTAAATGGGGTGTTCCCTGCTATACCTTTCAAAAGAAAAATGTAGTCATTTTAGCTGCCTTCAAAACATATTGTGCATTGAGTTTTTTTAAAGGTGCCTTGTTAAGTAACCCTGAAAAACTGTTAGTGAAGGCTGGTGAAAATACAGCGGCGGTAAGACTATTGAAATTTACTAAACTCAAAGAAATTGAAGATATTGTTCCTACTATTAAATCAACAATATTTGAAGCGATTGAAATTGAAAAAGCTGGATTAAAAGTAGAAACAAATAAAAAAACTGAACCTATAACTGAAGAGTTATTGCTCAAAATGAACACCGACCCTAAATTTAAGGCCGCATTTGAAGCATTGACACCAGGCAGACAAAGAGGGTATAATTTATTTTTTTCGGCACCCAAACAAGCCAAGACACGCGCCTCGAGAATTGAAAAAAGTAAGGACAAAATAATGCAAGGAAAAGGATTAAACGAACGATAAACAAAGCTATCATGAACAATAATAATCACATCAATTACATTGAATTCAAGGCCACAAACTTGGCAACAACAAAAGCATTTTATCAAAACGTTTTTGGCTGGGAATTTACAGACTATGGTGAAAATTACACCTCCTTCGAAAATAGTGGTGTAGCTGGTGGTTTTGAAAAAACAAATGACCCCATTCAAAACGGGGTATTGGTCGTTATTCACCATGAAGATTTGGTGGAAATAAAAGCTAAAGTCACACAAAACAAAGGTGTAATCACCAAAGAAATATTCTCCTTTCCGGGTGGAAAAAGATTCCAATTTAAAGACCCTTCAGGAAATGAATTGGCAGTTTGGACGGAAGTAGCAAGTAATTGAAATAAAGCCATTTCTTCTTGACACGAATCATTAACTTTGTCATTTTTAAAATTCACTGGTCAATTTAAACATGCAAAAATTAAAAGGAATTCTTCTTGTTGCCTTGGGTGCTGCTAGTTATGGTCTTTTAGCAACTTTTGTCAAAAAAGCCAATATTGAAGGACATCCTACCAGTGGACTGAACCTTTTACAATATTTAATCGGTTTTATTGCTTTAGCTGCCATTGCCTTATTTTCAGTTAAAAATAAAAGTCAATCCCCTATTTTAAAAAAGGACAGTAATAACCCT
>CBDUKB010000097.1:0-10812 GCA_965367695.1 uncultured Putridiphycobacter sp. | reverse complement strand
TAATTATGTGTGGAATTGTAGGATATATTGGAAATAAAAGAGCATACCCAGTTTTAATTAAAGGATTGTCTCGTTTAGAATACAGAGGTTATGACAGTGCAGGAATCGCACTTTTACCAGATGCAAATAGCTTGAATATTTACAAAAGAAAAGGGAAAGTTCAAGATTTAGTTGACTTCATAGGTGAACGTAATACACAAGGAAATATTGGAATTGGCCATACCAGATGGGCAACTCACGGTGAACCAAATGATGTCAATGCACATCCTCATTTTAGTAGTGATGGAAACATTGCATTGGTGCACAATGGTATCATTGAAAATTATGCTATTTTAAAAGAAGAATTAATTAAAAGAGGGCATGTTTTTAAAAGTGAAACTGATACTGAAGTTTTAATTCATTTAATTGAAGAAATTCAAAGTAATACACACACTAGTTTAGAAGAAGCTGTAAGACTTGCTTTGAATGAAGTAGTAGGGGCATATGCAATTGTTATACTTTCAAAAAATGATCCTGATAAATTAATTGCTGCTAAAAAAAGTAGCCCATTAGTAATAGGTTTGGGTGAAGGTGAGTATTACATAGCTTCTGATGCAACGCCAATTGTGGAGTACACAAAAAATGTTGTTTACTTAGAAGACGAACAAATAGCCATCATTAATAAGGACCATGGCTTCAGAATAATTTCTATTGCCAATAAGGAAGTAAATCCTTATGTACAAGAATTAGAAATGCAATTAGAAGCACTTGAAAAAGGTGGTTATGAGCATTTTATGTTAAAAGAAATTTTTGAACAACCACGTGCTATTCACGATAGTTTTAGAGGTCGTTTAAACGCGAAAGAAGGATGGGTTTCATTAGGTGGAGTGAAACCACATATTAAAGAAATTGCCAATGCTGACCGTATTGTGATTATCGCATGTGGTACTTCATGGCATGCTGCTTTGGTAGCAGAATACTATTTCGAAGATTTAGCACGTATTCCAGTTGAAGTAGAATATGCAAGTGAATTCAGGTATCGAAATCCGATTATTAGAAAAGGAGATGTTGTAATAGCCATTTCTCAATCAGGAGAAACAGCAGATACTTTGGCGGCATTAAAAATGGCCAAAGAAAAAGGGGCCTTTTTATTCGGAATTGTCAATGTAGTTGGTTCTTCAATTTCAAGAATTACTGATACTGGCTCTTATACTCATGCTGGACCAGAAATTGGTGTTGCATCAACTAAAGCATTTACCACCCAAGTTACTTTATTAGCCATGATGGCAATGATGTTAGGTAAAGAAAGAAACACCATTGAGCCAAAACGTTTTCAACGATTGCTTGAAGAAATGGAAGCTTTGCCTGACAAAATTGAAACTTTATTAGAAAGTAACGACTATATTGAAAGTATTGCTGCCCAATATAAAGATGCTACCAATGCATTGTACTTAGGTAGGGGAACCGCTTTCCCAATTGCCTTAGAAGGAGCTTTAAAATTGAAAGAAATTTCATACATCCACGCCGAAGGATATCCTGCTGCAGAAATGAAGCACGGACCAATTGCTTTAATTGATGAAAACATGCCTGTTTTTGTAATAGCAACTGAAGGAGAAAACTACGAAAAAGTAGTGAGTAACATCCAGGAAGTGAAAGCAAGAAAAGGGAAAATAATTGCCATTGTAACCAAAGGAGATAAAGATGTAAAAGCAGTTGCTGATCATACCATTGCCATTCCGTCGACAGATGAAGTGTTGGTGCCAATTTTAGCGACTATTCCATTTCAATTGCTTTCTTATCACATAGCGGTTATGAGGGGTTGTAATGTTGATCAACCAAGAAATTTAGCGAAGTCGGTGACAGTGGAGTAAGAGAATAATTCCTCACTAATCCAACCATTTAGCACGTTTTGACGTCATTAGAGTAGTACCCAAACTATTCTTATTATGACTCTTTTGAATACCCCTGCCCTAAAGCTTTCTTTTTTGCTTTTCTTTTTTAGCTTCGTAACTCGGGGAATGTCCCAGACATTTCAAATTGAAAAAAGCTATTATAGCCACCTTTTTGAGGTGAATAAAGAATGGGCTAAACACCCAGCAGCTTGCCCTGATGAAAAGGTTTTTTTTAAATCAGATAATGACAGAATTCAAAAACATTTGGAATTAGTTCTCCTACATTTAAAAAACAACCCGCCTGCAAATCTTTCTACTTCTCAAAAAGAAAAGCGAGAGGGACTTTTAAAAGCTTTGAATAATTATACGATTGAAAAAAGTTTCCCTGTCAATACCAAACATGTAATTCGCACCCCATACTTTGTAGATGATAAAGGTGTACATTGTGCTGTTGGACAATTAATGCATGTATCGGGTAATGATGCTTTAGTGCAAGCCATTAAAAGAGACTTTAATTACAGTTATTTAAAAGACATTAAAACACCTGGTGTACTGGAATGGTGTTCAACCCATGGCTTTACACTAGAAGAGTTAAAATGGATTCAACCTGGCTACAATCCAACGGCTGTCCTAACTGCTGTGTCAGGAGGTGTAAATGGTCCAGTTACGGTATTAACTCGTGACTTTCAAAACAATGGATTAATCGTAGCGGGACAGTTTGACAGCCTAAATCTTTTACCTTGTTTAAACATAGGTTATTATTCAAATAACCAATTAAACTGTTTCGGCAATGGAATTGAAGGGGTTATTTATGATGTTGAAAGCAATTTTGAAAGCATGTTTGTTTTTGGTGAAATAATAAATAATGGTACTGTATATCCTTTGGCAAAATACAATGGAGGCACTTGGTCATACATTAGTCACCCTACCTACACTCAAGCAACCGCCAGTTGTGCTTTGTTAAATTCAAACGCATTAGAAATAGCAATCAGTCCAAATGGTCAGCCTCTTTATAATGAGGTATGGCAATATTCAATCATTGACCAAAATTGGACGAAAATCGCCGAAGTAAATGGAAGTGTATTAGACATGACTTCAATGCCTATAGAAAAAGCATATGTTGGTCATTTTAATACCATCACAACTTATAATGCCGGTCAAATTGACATGACTTTAAATGTTAACAACGTTGTTATGCGCAGTTTATCAAATCAGTGGTATGGATTAGGAACCGCTATTAGTGATACGGTTAAAGTTGTGAAGCACTTTGGAAATGCCTGGTACTTTGGTGGAACATGTTCACAAAATGGATCTGCTGTATGCCTAACTAGGTATTTAAATAATTCATTACAAACACTTGTAACACCAGATAATTTTAGCGAATTCAACAGTAGTAGTATATCAATAGATGCACTTGAGTTTAATTATGAATCAGACTTATTTATTGGTGGAGAATTTAACGTACAACCTGTTGTTGGAACCATGGGTAAAAACTTTGGAAAATACGACTTGGCAACTAACTTTTTTACTCCATTGGCCATCCTTGACCAACCTGTATATAGTCTGACTTTGTACCAAAATGATATATTTATTGGTGGAGAGTTTACATCCACTTTCGGTTCAAATATACCTTATCAATATCTTGCAATGACAAACGGAATTTCTAGTATAGATGGACCGGTGAATCAAGAAGAATTGACAATTTTTCCAAACCCCTTTACAAATGAAGTTGAGGTTAAAAATGTAGAGACTGGTACAGCGTATAAACTCTTCAATCAACAAGGTCAAATTGTTCAGGAAGGTTTGATAATGAATCAAAAAATTAATGGGTTAGGAAAGCTTTCGAAAGGACTTTATTATTTACAATTGTCAACAGAAAATGGATTGATTAGCCAAAAACTAATGAAGCAATAAACTCATTCATTTTCTACCTCAATTTCAAAATCTGTATTATCAATTGATTGATTTGAAGGAAGGTTGTTCATTAAATAGTAAATAAGTCCAATCAAAACGGCAACAATCACCATTTTTCTAATCAATGCCCAGGGCACTTCTCGCCTGAATCGTTGATGTTGTTTTAAGTTTACTTTTGGCTTTTCTGTATCTGAACTCATTTGAATAAAACTTAAATATAATTCACAAAAAATTAACTGTGTATAACTTTAGCACAATAATTGTCTTATAAATACAGTCTACCTTATTTTTGCAATATGAAATTAAATTTGAAAACCACCTGCTTTTTTTTATTATCACTGCCATTTATGGTGAATGCCCAAAGTGATACATTGGTGGATTCATTGGTAAAATATGATGTGAAAAACACCATTATCTTAAATCCTGATTTCTATAAAAAAAGATATGTTGAAAGTGATTTGATGTATAAAATCACCGACAATAAGGGGAACGGATTCGATAGTTTATACGGCACCCGAAACATGCGTCCAATTCTACATGGAGTGGCCTATAGAGGCGGTGCTAATAATTACTATCATTTAACTGATAAGAGAAGTAACCACAACCCCTTGCCAAATGATGGCATGGATAACCTTTGTGCAGAAGGTTTTTCTGCAGGTATATATTTGTACCAAGAAAATTTTGAAACTGCACCTTTGGCTGACACTTGTGCTTGTTTAAATAAGGATACTAATACTTTTCACTATTATCAAAAAGATTACTTCGACGATAGACATGTTCATGATATGGTTGAAATGGTATATAAATCGGCGACTAACGATACGGTGGGACCTGTTTATTTACATTGCTGGAATGGGTGGCATGCATCTGGTTTTATTGCTGCCGTCATCCTCAAGCAATTTTGTGGTTATTCAAATTTTGACGCAGTAAATTATTGGGACTTGGGAACGGATGGTGCCAATACCAGTCCACGGTACCAAACTCAAAGAGAGCGCATCAAAGCCTTTCAACCTTATCCCGAATTTGTCATTGCTGATTCACTAAAAGCATGTCTTTGTCCACCAATGCCAAAAAATATTGACAGCACAGCATTGCACATAGAAATTGAGCACTTAATTGTGGTGCCTGAAGCCATTCCTGTAGGATACCAAGTGGTGCTTTACAACGTGAAATTTGGTCCAGGCAAAACAAGTTTTAATAACATTGCTACCAATAAAGATATCCTTAATTTAATGATGGCATTAGATGCTGATCCGAATTTAAAGATTGAAATTGGCGGGTATACCGACAATTCTGGAAACAGTGCGAACAATGTTACTATTTCTGCGCAAAGGGCTCAATTTGTCTATGACTACCTCATCAAAAAAGGATACCCTGCCACAAGAATTAGTTATAAAGGTTATGGCCCAATCAACCCAATTTATAGTAATCGCTATAAATCAACTCGAGAAGGAAATAGAAGAATTGAAGTGAAGATTTTAGCCAAAACACAGCACAGTTCGAATAAATTAGTAGATGAAAAACCAGTTGTTGAAGTGATTAAATCCACACCTGAAACTGCGTATTTAAGTTATTATTTAAAACAACAAAAATCAACAGAATCTATGGGTTTACCCATGCAGGCAAATTTTATTATCGACAGCTTGCAATTTGAGTCTGGCAGTGCCTTATTACCTGATTCAGGCCTGGCCATTGATTACATAAATGAATTGTTATTGGTCTTGAAAAAAAATCCCCTCTTGAAAATAAAAATCAATGGGTATACGGATGCCAGTGGAATAGCTGAAAAAAACATACTTCTTTCTAATGAACGTGCCAAATCTGTATATGATTATATGATTGCGCAAGGATTAAACGAAAACCGTTTACATTATACTGGTCATGGTTCAGCAGACCCGATTGCACCCAATGCGTATAAATGGGGAAGAGATTTGAACAGGAGAATTGAAATTGAATTGGTGAATGATTAAGGTTAAATTGACTTTGCTATTCTGTTTTCATTTATTGATATTAGCATTATCTTTGTCGAATGAATGGTAAAGAATTCAAGAATTTAGTTGCTGAATCCCCACAAATAACAGCACTAACTGATTTAATTTCTAAGGGTACAAGTAAAATTTCATTAAAAGGGTCGCATGGTGCTTTTACCTCAACTTTTATGGAATCAGCCATTCAAAAATTAGGTGGCAATCATTTAATTGTGCTGGGAGACAAAGAGGAAGCTGCTTACTTTTTAAACGACATTCAAAGTTTAACCGACCATTCACCAAACATTTTATTTTTCCCACATTCATATAAAAAACCATACCAATTTGAAGCCATTGACAATGCCAATGTAGTAGCTCGTGCCGAAGTGCTCGCTTACATCAATTCAATGAAGAATGGAATTATTATTACTTACCCCGAAGCATTGGTGGAAAAAGTAATGACCAAAAAACAATTTGCTAAAACCATTTTAGAAATAAAAAAAGGGGGAGAATATTCCATTTCCTTTATCAACGAATTATTGATTCAATATGAATTTGAAAAGGTAGATTTTATTTATGAACCTGGACAATTTGCAGTCAGGGGCGGAATTGTTGATGTATTTTCATATTCGAATGATCAACCATATAGAATTGAGTTTTTTGGTGACGAAGTAGATTCAATTCGGACTTTTGATCCCACTAACCAATTATCGATTGCTACGCATACAAGACTTACTGTCGTACCTAATATTCAAACTCAAATTAAATCGGAAGCTAGGGCAACTATTTTAGAGTTTTTGGGACAAGATACCGTGATTTGGTGCAAGGATTATTTGTTTACAAAGGGAATAGTAGAGCAAAAATACCAAGAGGCACTGGGTATTTTCAACGCCTTGCCCGACTCTCCTGTTCCGGCGACACCACCAGTAGAATTGTATTATGAAAAATCGGTTTTTGATGCACAGTTTAAAGCCCATACTTTAATTGAATTTGGAAGTCAAACGAATTTTTATGAGGAGACCATTCATTTTAATGTCAAGCAACAACCTAGTTTCAATAAAAACTTCGACTTGTTAATTGAGCATTTTAATGAGTTAGAAAAAAATAAATATAAGATTCAAATCGTTTCCAATCAGCCCAAACAAATTGAAAGAATTTATTCAATTTTTGAAGACCTTGGAGCAGCCTCAAGCTTTACCACATTAAATTATTCTTTTCATGAGGGGTTTATCAATCACGACTTAAAAATTGCTTGTTATACCGATCATCAAATATTTGAACGGTATCACCGATTTAAATTAAAAGATGGTTTTAGAAAAAACCAACAAGCCCTTACCCTCAAAGAAATTTACAATTTAAATCGGGGTGATTTTGTGGCGCATATCGACCATGGTATTGGTCAATTTTCCGGTCTTGAAATTATAGATGTAAACGGAAAACCACAAGAGGCCATTCGCTTAATATACAAGGATAATGATGTACTGTATGTTTCGATTCACTCTTTACACAGGATATCAAAATACACTGGTAAAGATGGTACCCAACCAAAAATGAATAAAATTGGGTCGCCACAATGGGACAAAGTAAAAAAGAAAACCAAAGCAAGAGTTAAAGAAATTGCTTTTAATTTAATTCAATTATACGCCAAAAGAAAAGCCGAAAAAGGGTTTGCTTTTGCACCCGACAATTATTTACAAAACGAATTAGAGGCCAGTTTTATTTATGAAGATACGCCTGATCAATTAAAAGCAACTGTGGATGTAAAAGCAGATATGGAATCTGAAATTCCTATGGATAGGCTTGTCTGTGGTGATGTTGGGTTTGGCAAAACAGAAATCGCCATAAGAGCAGCTTTTAAGGCTGTTTGCGACAATAAACAAGTAGCAGTTTTGGTACCCACAACTATTCTTTCTTTTCAGCATTATAAAACGTTTAAAGAACGTTTAAAAGACTTTCCCTGTCAAGTTGATTTTATTAACAGATTCAAATCCACTAAAAAAGTAAATGAATCTTTAAAGAAATTAGCTGCTGGTGAAACTGATATCATCATTGGTACCCACAAATTAGTTGGAAAACAAGTAAAATACAAAGACTTAGGACTCATTATTATTGATGAGGAACAAAAGTTCGGCGTAGGTGTAAAAGACAAATTAAAGACCATTAAAACAACAGTGGATACATTAACTTTAACAGCCACGCCCATTCCGAGAACCCTACAATTTTCCTTGATGGGTGCAAGAGATTTGTCCATTATCAATACCCCTCCTCCCAATCGTCAACCTGTCGACACCCAAGTGCTTGGATTTAATGAAACTGCCATTAGAGATGCCGTTGCGTATGAAACAAACAGGGGTGGGCAAGTTTTTTTTGTACATAACCGGGTACAAAATATACATGAAGTAGCAGGAATGATTCAAAGATTATGTCCTGGCATTCGGGTAGCCGTTGGTCATGGTCAAATGGATGGATCTAAGCTTGAAAATGTAATGTTAGATTTCATCAATCATGAATATGATGTGTTGGTGGCCACTACCATTATTGAATCTGGTATTGACGTTTCGAATGCAAATACCATTATTATCAATCAAGCACAAAATTTTGGCTTAAGTGACTTGCACCAAATGCGTGGAAGGGTTGGTCGTTCAAATAAAAAAGCTTTTTGTTATTTAATTGCACCCCCTATGCATACTTTACCGAATGACTCAAGAAAAAGATTAGAAGCGTTGGTTCATTTTTCAGATCTTGGTTCCGGTTTCAACATCTCAATGCGGGATCTTGATATTAGAGGTGCTGGTAATTTATTAGGAGGAGAGCAAAGTGGTTTTATTTCGGACATAGGTTTTGAAATGTATCAAAAAATATTAAAAGAAGCTGTCAAAGAATTAAGAGAAGAAGAATTCAAAGATTTGTACGAGGAAGATCCGACAATGGAAGGGCAAGAGTTTGTTGCCGATTGCATCTTAGAAACTGATTTGGAATTACTAATTCCTGATACCTACGTAAACAATGTATCTGAAAGATTAGCCCTTTATCAAGAACTTGACAATTGCAATAATTCCGAAGAACTCAATAAGTTTACAAATCAATTAAAAGACCGATTTGGTGACATTCCAACGGTGGTGAATGAATTGTGTAGATCAATAGAAATGCGTTGGTTAGCAAAATCGATTGGCTTTGAGAAATTGGTGATTAAATCGAAAAAAATGATTGGTTATTTTGTTGCCAAGCAAGATTCTCCATATTACCAATCTCCACAATTCACTAAGGTGTTAAAATTCATTCAAACAAACCCTAGTAATTGTAAAATGAACGAAAAAAATAGCCGATTAAGATTGGTCTATTCAAATATCAATTCGATTGAAAAAGCCTTATTAGAATTAGAAAAAATTTAATTGATGTGAATAATTTTAAATGATTTAAGTTAAATTGCATCAACCAATCATTATTTATGTCAAAAACTAAGCTTCCTATAGCTAGTTCTAGTATTTATCAAAGAACACAATTTAAATTAGTGAATTACTTCATAGTGATTCTACTCATTTTATTGCCCATTCTGGCAGTAGTATTGTTCTTATTTTATGACCGCACTGCCATTCCCACCCTAGCGGGCTTTCTTTGTATGCTTGTTATTTACACTCATTTAAGGTTGACTAAAAAATATATTATATCAGCAAAACTTTTGAGTGTTACCGGACTTTTATTATGTCAATATACACTGTTGTTTTTTCCACAAACCATGCATTTTGTTGACACCATGTGGATCATGGTTGTTGTTCTATTTACTTATTTTACAATAGGAAAGTTATGGGGAACAATCATTTTGATTTTAAATATTTTAGGGGTTTGTTGGTATATCATTTTCTTATTGAGCGATAATCTATCTCAAATAAAGGAAATTTCATTTTTTAGTTTAATTGGAATTACCATTAATTTTATTATTTGCTCCGTGCTGATTACTTACATGATGATGCAATTTATTAAACTCAATAAAGAATCAGAGAATAATTATCGGTTAATTGCTAGTTCATTAAAAGATAAAAACGAAGAAAAAACCGTCCTATTAAAAGAAGTACACCATAGGGTAAAGAATAATTTACAGGTGATTATTAGTCTTTTAAGACTGCAATTACAAGATTTAAATGATGAAAATTTAGTGAAACCCTATAATGAATCAATCAACAGGGTAATGGCAATGTCCTTGATACACGAAAAGATTTACCAGTCTGCTGACCTAGCAAAAATTGATTTAAAAAATTATATTGAAACATTGATTTCAGACTTAATTTCATCTTATGATATCCAAAATAATATTTCCTACCACATAGTTTCTGAAATTGAAAGTATCAATATTAAAAATTTAGTCCCTACTGCCTTATTATTAAATGAATTAATATCGAACTCTATCCAACATGGGTTTATAAATTCAAATAGACCAATAATTAACGTGAAAATAATTAAACAAAATAGTGCTTTGTTGTTAGATTATTCAGACAATGGGGAGTGGATAAATGTAGCACGGAAAGGCTCATTAGGAATGGAACTAATAAGCTCATTAGCAGAACAATTAAATGGAAAATTTACTAGAAAAACCGACAGTGGTACTCATTACTTCTTTGAATTCGAACATTTTTTTATTTAACCCTAACTGATAGGAACTTACAATTAATATTTTAGTTTACGTTTTATTTTACTATATTTATTTCTTATTAACTATTTAAACTAATTTATATGAAACTAAATTTACGTAACTTATTAATGGCATCTTTTGCTTTAACAATGGGTTTTTCCTATGCGCAAAGTAGCCAAGATTTTGATCCGAATGCGAACACAAATCCAAGAGATAATTCAAATGATAGAGCATTATTTGATGTGCAATATCAACATGATGTTGGTGTAAACGGATCAACAGGCGTTCAAAGTTTAGCAGGTGTAGCGCTTTTTAATAATCAATTTTGGGTTTCCCAATGGAATTCAGCTAGAATTTATGTTTTAAATTTTGATGGAAGTCTTGCAATGGATACTACTATTGCTGGTATAACTGGAACAAGATCAATCACAAC
>CBDUKB010000096.1:0-10820 GCA_965367695.1 uncultured Putridiphycobacter sp. | reverse complement strand
TAGGTTCCCATTGCCTTGCACCAGCGGGACTTTTTTTCAATTCCCATTCGTAATTAAATAGCAAATAAAAATAGCCATTATCCCACTTAGTTGGATGTGTTGTCCATGCCCCTTCTATCCCACTACTTACCGTATCTTCTGCATTTCCTTTTCCATATGGATTTATCCAACCAAAACCTTGATCAGCCACATCAGCCCCTTCAGGATTTGGTCCTAAAGCTGATGCATCTCCATTTCCATGTGCTTTACCAACTGTATGACCGCCTGCAGTCAGTGCAACAGTTTCTTCATCATCCATGGCCATTCGTTTAAAGGTTGACCGCACATCTGCGGCGGTTTTCAAAGGGTCTGGCTTACCATCTACTCCTTCGGGATTAACATAAATAAGTCCCATTTGAACTGCAGCCAATGGATTTTCAAGGGAATCACTGTTGTCTTCACTTTCATACCTATCTTTAGCCAACCATTCTTTTTCACCGCCCCAATAAATATCTTTTTCAGGATGCCAAATATCTGTACGACCCCCTGCAAAACCATAAGTCTTCAATCCCATTGATTCATAAGCCATATTTCCGGCAAGAATCATTAAATCAGCCCATGAAAGTTTGTTACCGTATTTCTTTTTAATAGGCCATAATAACCTTCTCGCTTTGTCTAGATTAACATTGTCGGGCCAACTATTTAATGGGGCAAATCTTTGATTTCCCGTATTACTTCCCCCTCTACCATCAGCAATTCTATAAGTTCCTGCTGAATGCCATGCCATTCTTATCATTAATCCTCCATAATGCCCCCAATCAGCAGGCCACCAGTCTTGACTTGAAGTCATCAAGTCTTTGAGATCATTTTTAACCGCAGCTAAATCAAGTTTTTTGAATGCTTCGGCATAATTAAAATCTTTATCAAGTGGGTTTGTTTTACTATCGTGTTGACTTAAGATGTCTAAATTCAATGATTTTGGCCACCATGCCATCACGTTATTTTGAGATTCGGTATTGGCACCATGCATTACTGGGCATTTACCTGATTTTTTATTTTCCATAAAGTGCTTTTTAATTATCCTCTTCTCTTCAAAGTTACCGAATTAAAAAAGGATATCATAACTATTTTTCTCTATGAAGGTATTGAATTTATTTATATGGTGATGTGACAAATATTAGCTCAAATAAAGATAATAGCCAAAACAAAAAGTACCTTTTATCTGGGTGTGGAATGTGGAATACAAAAAATAATTTACCACTCTAAATACTTATTATTTAAATTGTTAAAAAACAACAAGGCAATTTATCAGAAAAAAAATAGTAAAGTAAACTTGACATATTAAATTTATTTCATACATTTGTGTCAAGTAAACTTTACATATAATCAAATATACTTAACATATGAAAAAAGAAAATAAGCATGTTGAAATTAAAAAAGTGACTAAGAATTTGGCTTTCTGGACGCTATTATGGCTATTATCGTTGGCTTTGGCAACCTTTGGTCCAAAGTTTTTATGGGAACTAGACAAAACTTGGAGCTTGCTCGCAATTATACTCAATACTGCAATTGGCGCAGGAATGATATGGGCGAACATCAAACACATGAATGTACTTGATGAACTACAAAAAAAAATTCACTTGGATGCCATGGGAATTGCATTAGGCGTTGGAATTGTTGGTGGCTTGAGTTACTCGGTACTGGACATTGCAAATGTAATTTCTAATGATGCGGAAATTGGTTTTTTAGTCATGTTAATGAGTGTCTCGTATATGATTGCATTGTTAATTGGTAAAAAGCATTACGCATGAAAAACAAATTAAAAGTATTGAGAGCTGAAAGAGATATGACTCAGGCCGATCTTGCGGATGAATTAGCTGTTTCTCGCCAAACAATTAACGCCATTGAAAAAGGTAAATTTGATCCCAGTTTACCTTTGGCTTTCAAAATGTCTAAATTATTTAACTTACCAATTGAGGAGATTTTCATTAACAATTAATTAAAATGAGGAGGTATGAAAGCAGTTCATTGTATGATTGCTTTTTCTGCCTTCTTATTCATTACATTGTCGAATGCAATGTAAAAACCTTGACCTCTAACACTTGTTTTTAAGTGCTTTTTAAATGATTTCTGCCAAAGCAATAATATGACCATCTAAGTCAGCTAAATAAGCAACTTGATCGCCCCAACTCCTCATTTTTAGCTTACTAATTTCTAAGGCTCCATTTAAAATACCACGTTCAACATATGTTTGCACATGCTTCACTTTCAAATATAATTCACATCTTGGAATACCATTTCCATTTTTTGGATGTGGCAAGGGTGGCGAAATAATTTTGGCGATTCCACTTTCAGGCATCAAACCCAATTTTACACTTTTCGATAAATAAAACGCTGTCATTCCGGGGACATTTAAGCTGGGTTCTAATTGAAGTAAATTTTCGTAAAACCGCTTACTTTTTTCTTGATTTGAAACGTAAAGTATAAATTCAATTTCCATAATTTTCCGTGTCACTATGCCACTTTTCTATTTAATAAGGCACCTATAATTGATGAATTTAAGCAACTTTATTTTTGAAAGAATCAACTCGTCTCAATTTTTACCGAAGTCATTGAAAGCGAACCCGCAATTGGTTTATCATTGAATAAAGTTATTTTTTCATTTGCCTCCTTTAGGGCTAAGGTATATAGTAAAGGCAGAAAATGTTCAGGTGTTGGAATGGCCAAATCAAATGCTTTTCCTTGAGACCTGAAATCAATTAATTTCTGATGATCTCCACTTAAAATATGACTTTTCATTTTTTCATTTGCTTCAATAGCCCAATCAAATGCATATGTTTCGTTTAGTTTATTCCATGCCACCATGCCTAAATTATGCACCATATTGCCACTGCCAATAATCAACACTCCTTTTTGACGAAGTTTGTTCATTTCTCTAGCCAATTCATAATGGTATTGAGGTGGTTTAGTATAATCGATACTCATTTGTATCACGGGGACATCAGCATTTGGATAGAGGTGTTTGATCACACTCCAAGAACCGTGATCGAGTCCCCATTTATCATCTAATCCAACGGTAGTTTTAGTAATTACTTTTTTTGTTTCTTTGGCCAATTCGGGACTACCAGGAGCTGGATAATCGACATCAAAAAGTGCTTGAGGAAAGCCGCCAAAATCGTGAATTGTTTTTGGATTTTGCATGGCGGTAACAAAGGTGCCCTTGGTTTCCCAATGCGCCGAAATACATAGTATTGCATTGGGTCGCACCAAATCCTTTCCCAGTTTTTTAAATTCCGTAACAAACTCATTTTCTTCAATGGCATTCATAGGACTTCCGTGACCGAGAAATAACAAAGGCATTTTTTCGGTATGTCCCAATGAGTCAATCATCATGTTTACTGCGCTCAATTTCATATTTGCACCCATAAATGGCAATAATGCCAATGTTTTTAAAAATTGATTTCTTTTCATTTGCTGGCGTTTTGAAAGAAATAAATAAATTGGTCCAGAATTGTTCTAAATCAAATCTGATCAATCTTTGCGGCCTCATTGTAACCTTCATTTGACTTTCATCCTTCTGACAAGGATTGTATAATTATACAACTACTGTTATCAAAAAACTTCAACCATTGTTTTTCATAAATTTTACTGGCACATACTTCCCATAAAGCTAGGTATAATTCACCAAATCACCTCATTTCTAACCTGCATTATCTTCACGTAAAATTTTTTCCATTTTGCGACCTTTGGCTAATTCATCAACCAATTTATCCAAATATCTTACTTGTCGGGTTAAAAGGTTTTCTATTTCTTCAATTCGGTAGCCACAAATAACGCCTTTGATCAAATGCGCATTAGGGTTTAATTTTGCCCGTTTAAAGAATTCTTCAAAAGTAACTTGCTCATCTATTAACTTTTGAATTTTACTGTCATCAAATCCAGTCAACCATGTTATTACTTGGTGCAATTCATCTTTGGTTCTACCTTTCTTTTCCACCTTGGTCACGTAATGTGGATAGACAGAGAAAAATTTCATTTTTTTAATTCGTTCAATATGTTCAGGTGTAACTTTCATTTTCTTTTTTTATGGTTATTCAGTCTTGGGACGTGCATCCTTGTATGTTTAAAGGAGCTAGGTTATTGCCTCAAGGGGTTATGTCCTTTTTATATTTTCAAATGCTTGTTTTTTCGAATACCTCCAAGCACCAAAAGCCAAAATTAAATAAAGTACTATGATTGTAATCATCTGTTCCCATTTGGTAGTAAATTCGTAGTATAAAATAAGAATTCCACCAACTCCTAATCCAGCAATTGATAATGCTGTAAGAAATTTAGACGAATTCGTTTTATCTCTTATTTTATAGTTCGCAATTGCCATTAATAATGAAACTAAAAGGAAAGTAATACTGCCAAATTCAAGAATTAATTCAAGCCCGCCTATTAGAATTAAGATACTTGCCATGACTGCCATTCCAACAATGGCATTTTGAGGGCTATTATTCTTTCTAATTGATAACCAATGAGGGAAGTAACCATCTTTCGCAACCACTGACATTTGTCTTGATGAACCAAATACAGTTCCACTTATCGCACTACTTGTTGCCAAAATTGCACCAAGAATTACAAGATTTGTTCCTAATTTCCCAAGTACCTTACCTGCGCCAGCCGCAAGTGCATATTCTTTATTCTTAACAATTTCATCTGTGGGAATAGCAAATAATGCACCTATGGAAATCACCACATAAATTAAAACCGCCAAACTGATTGCTGAATAAATAGCTCTTGGAATATTCTTTTCAGGATTTTTCATTTCCTTAACAGCATTAATCACTAACTGAAACCCCTCGTACGCAACAAAAGTTAAGGAAGCAACAATCAATATGGAGAAGACACTCGAATTTTTAGCATCTAATGCCATATTGTCAATAAAAGTCCCAAAATCAGTCGTTCCATGTTGCATGAGTACTACCGAAATAATTGTTAAAACAACTAATTTGGTATACACCATCAAATCTTCAATTTTGCCCATGCCATTTACACTCCATATGTTAATCAGTGTGAAAATTCCGATTACACTGATTGCAATTACTTTTCTAATCCAAATATTATCAGCAAAATCAGTACTACTGATGGCATAAGATGAAAAAGTATAGGCATATAATGCGAGTGTACTGATATATCCAAAAATGATAAACCAACCAATTGCAGCAGCCGAAAAATGAGAGTCTGAATAAGTTCTTTTATAAAAAGAATAAGTAGCACCTTCATCTCGATAGTACAAGCCTAATTTCACATAAGAATAGGCAGCCAATGCCGCAATTAAACCGCCAATTATAATAGCAATTGGAGTTAAATTACCAATCATTGAAACTGATATTCCAAGTATGGTAAAAATCCCACCACCAACCATACCGCCCAAAGCTATGGCTATCAATTCTGCTAAACCTAATTTTTTATTTCTCTTTCTATGTATTGTCATCTCATACTATCTAATTGAACATCATGCAAAGCATAAAATTTAAGGGCGAATCAAGTTGGTTTCAAGTTACAATTGGGCCCACTTAAATTACAACCCTTGACAAATTACAACTCATAATCAATTTGTTACGTTCGAATTATTTACTTTGACTTTATTTTATTTTTATTATTTTTCTTGTTTCAATGCTCCCGTCTATTTCTGCCTTCAAAAAATAGGTTCCGACTGCTAGCTGCTCAAGATTAATTACTGTTTCATTCTTGATGTTTATTAGCTTTTCTCCTAACATTGAAAAAATTGAGACTTCTATTTTTGAATAATTTTCTGATGCATGAATCGTAAACTTGCCTTTGGTAGGATTTGGATAAATAGAAATGTCTACATTTTCGCGATTTGAAGAGATGATTACTGCAATATTGGCGGAATAAGCGTACCCAATATCCCAAGTATAAGAAGAAAGTGAAGTAACGGTATCCATTGCAACATCATTAATATCACGACCTGTGTACCACATTTTAAACTGATTACTAGTAGAATCAAATATTACAGTTGGATGAGATGCCCAATAAGCATCCCAATCATCTGAGAAGCCAATATCAAGGACAGGATTATTGGATGATTTTGTCCAATTGATCCCATCAATGCTCGTGGCGTATCCAACAGCAAAATTTTCTATGGACCAATGATCAAGTGCTGAATACCACATGTGATATGTATTACCTACTTTCAATACACTGGGTTCGGCAGCAGCTGCAGCATCCCAATTGTTTTGAGTACCTGCAATTAATACAGCTGCAGGGTATACTGTCCAGTTTATACCATCTGTTGAAGTGGCATAACCAATATTCGATTTATTATCGGTTGGTTGACCATTTACAACTAGGTCGGGTGCCGTAAACCACATTTTGTAAGTGTTGTTATCTTTTAATACAGATGGACTTGAAATAAATGTATTGTACCATTCAGTAGGGCTGCCTGCAGCTAAAATTGGATTCCCAAAATATTTTGTCCAATTAATACCATCAGCGGAATATGCATAGCCAAATTGATGGTCATTTATTCCTGTTCCCAATGATTTTCGTCCAGCATACCACATTTTATACCGTTCAGTTTGTGGGGCATTTATATCTTTGATAACTGTCGGTGTTTCTATCCCATCTGAATCAAAATCAGCAGTATCCATACTAATATCCATCACGGGATTGTTTGGGTGTTGAATCCAATTAATTCCATCAGTAGACCAAGCGTACCCTACTCTAACATGCGCCAATGTATCTGTTATTGCAGTCCATCCACTTCCAGCAAACCACATTTTAAGTGTATCATTGTCATTCATTACAAAAGCATCTGCACTCGCAATTCCATTCCAATTTGGAAACAATGCAGCATGTGGAAGGACTGGAGATTGGTGTTTCACCCAGTTTTCTTGACCAAACGCTATTGAAAATAATGAATAACAACAACATACAACTAATAGCGTATTTATTTTTCCAGTCAAATTATTTCAGTTTTTTAATTTATTTACAGAAAATAGATTTAATCATGATCACATATTGCATCACCGTATCAAATTTAGCAAATAAAAACTAAATCTAAAATGTAATCATCTTACAATTAGGAATTATTAAGTAGACATAAACCGCTAATTAATAGAAAAATTTTTCATCATCATTTAAGTATATAAAACCTTCGAAACTCATTGAATTCGAAGACTTTAAAGCGATAATGTAATTTATGAATCATTGCCTTGTATGACCGTTTATTCCCTTCTCGCACTTTAGGATTGAGATTTACATGAGACCAACATGGTATTTTCTTTGCCCGTAATATACCTTCCTTAGTTTGCTTGACTGCAATTTAAAAATTTAATCGGGCAAATTTCAATTGACTTCTCAGGGAATCCATTCTACTGTCCCATTCTTCCTCTTTAATGGCATCTTCGTGTATTTCAGCAGCCTCTTTTGTTGCTTTTCTAATTTGTTTCGACCATTCATCTAATTTCTCATTTACAATAGCTTCTGAAAAAGGGCCATTCATGAATACACTTTTTAAAGAATCATATTCATGTCTGAAGCTTATCCAACCTCTGGTCAGCTTGTCGCATGCAGCTGATTTCTGTTGTAATTTCTTAGCGGCGGTATTAAATGGTTCACAATCATTCGAAATTTCACCCCAGTCGTCCACTATTTTTGTGACCCTGTTGGGTCTGCCCACAATGTTTTGAAACGCGTTATCTAAATCCCAAGGAATCATGTGAAATTTTTGGTGTGTTGGATCTTCGTACCAATAAAAATTATGATTACCACAGCGGCTATTAAAGCAATACCAATGAAAAGGTCCATCATCATTTCTGATCATCCTATCAACCATTATATGGGCAATAATCTGATTTAAATTCATCTTTTTAATGATTAAAGCCCTCAATTCTTCTTCATTTGCATTTATTATTTCATGCGCAAAATCTAAAGTCAAATTAGCATTTGGTGCATTCATTTTATTGGTTTTTAGTTTAGTTAAAAACCTAGCAGTGTCTGTTGCAGCACCTAGATAGTTAAGCGGCCATGCTTCCTTGTATAAATTTCCAACAATTCCTTGATAGTTTTCGGCAATGAATTGCTCATCTACTTGCTCAGTTAAAGCATAAACACCGTAATACTCACCATTTATCACTAAACGCGCATGTACTGACCGAGGCGCTATGACACCCATTTCTCGAAAAAGCCAATAGCCAAATCGCTCACGCATTTGGCTAGCATCAAGGTTTTGAGAGTGAAATTGCAATTTTTTTAAGCCATAAAAAGTCCGATCAGATCCTTTCCAATTAATTTTAACTTTCATGGATATTTTTGTAGCCGTTTTGTAGCCGGAGGGATTCGCCCAATCTTTCCCAGAAACAGATCCAACAAAAGCACCAACCGAACCTTTGTAACGTATGCCTACTGTGCTTATTATTTCGCCTTTAAATTTTAGGTCAGCTGCCACGTATTGTTCGGCAGTTGGGTCGGCATCAATTTTTTCTAAGTTTTCTTTCGGTATAATAATTTCAAAAGTGTGTAATTTTTTTTGATCAAAAATGACATCAGAATTTTGAGTCAAATACTTTTTCTTACGTGTTGGAACAATATCCTCAACAGCATCATTTTTTTTAAATGATACTATTGCGCTAGCCAAAACAAACATCAACATAATGATAGATATAGGCAACAATACCATTCTAGCAATTCGCGTGGTTATTTTCTTCATAGTAGTATATTTAATTGGAGTTAGAAAACAGCTATTAAAAGCTACATGTGGCAGTTCTTATTTTATTTTTTTGCATTCAAATACACCTGCCGTGTTTTTGTACTGTAAGCCAAGCACTGCATTGTCTTTTACAATAAATTCAATTTGTAAATCATCAAATTTTTCGACTTTAAATACATGCTTTTTGTAGGGAATTAAAATGTCATCTATTGTGCCCAGCATGGTGAGTTTGTTGTTTTTGATTACAATTTCAAATTCCGAACCGGCAAACTCGTAGGTACCTATATATTGTTTTAAAACAGCTAAACTCGACAATTTGGCATCCACTTTTTTAGTGAAGGTCATTTGTCCTTCATCTATTGAAATAATAGCTTCCGAAATTTCTCCTTGGGGATTGATATTGAAATTAAGACTCCACTTACCAAAAACTTCGTCATCTGGCGTATCAAAACGGTTATAATGATAATGTGTGAGGGCTAAAGTGGTGTTTCTGAAATTGAAATACAAAGAATCTTTTTTATTTGTTACTGTAAAATCTCCATAAGCAGGATGCGTATAAACGCCTACGTAATTACTTATTGCATGTGTGGGTATGGTTCCCTCAATATGATCGAAACCAACTTGGGTACGCGCTTTTTGACCCAATGATTTATTTTGGAGATGATTGGCTAGTCGGCGTCCATTCCAGTCGGTTTGTGTTAATCCGAGTAACCTATCTACCAGGTGATAGGCAATAATGGTATTGCCTAAACTTGCTCCTTGGTTACCTATTGAATAAGTGATTATGCCAATATCATTATAGGGTAACATCATAACTTGTGAATGAAAACCAGGCATAGCTCCTCCGTGTTTAGTAAGTACATTACCCTTATAAACCTCAATACTTCTTGCCATGCCATAAGTTGAATTCAGACTTTCATTATACCCTTTATTTTCCAAAGCAGTATTTCTAAAAGCAATCCCAGGTTTTAAAGATTCCTTGATAACAGCTTTTGGCAATACTTGTTTGTTTTTATACATCCCTTCATTCATCATGGCAATTACCCAGTGTGAAAGGTCATCAAGACTGGTAATGATAGATCCAGCAGGTCCTACTCCTGCCCCATCTTCTTTCAAGGGAATTTTATATAATAAGTTCGTATCTCTTCGCTCATCATAAGGTACACCATGATCATCAGATTTTTGCATTTCTGCAATGGAGAACATAGTGTTATTCATTTCCAGTGGAATTAAAATATTATCGGTGACAAATTGCTCCCAAGTTTTTCCAGTAATCAATTCAATGGAATACCCGACCGCCGTATACATTAAGTTATTGTAAATAAAATCTTGACGTAAGGGAATCGAAGGTTCTAAATACTTAATTCGGTCAAAAAGTTCTTTTCGGGTAAAATCAGACTGAAACCAAATCATGTCATGTCTTGAAATGCCAGTTTTATGCCCCAACATATCTCTTAAAGTGACATTGTTGTTTAAAAAATCATTATAAAACGCTAATTCCGGAACAGACTCTTTAATGGGTTCATCCCATTTAAGTGATCCCGATTCCACTAACATACCTGCTGCCATTGTTGTAAAAAGCTTTGTGTTTGAGGCGATTTGAAATAAAGTGTGTTTGGTGACAGGTAACTTTTTACCAAAGTCTCTATAGCCATATCCTTTCACAAATACTAATTCACCTTTATAAATGATGGCCACTCCTGCACCCGGCTCATTCCAGTCTGCTAAAACTTTTGCCATATAAGCATCAAAGCCTTTAAGCGATTTTTTAATATCAATGTCTTGTGCCATTACATTTGCAGCAAGTAATAGCATTACTAATAGAAAAATATTTTTCATCATGGTTGGGTTTTATGGGTTTTTAAAACGCTTGGGGAAAATGACGTTGTTGTAAAATACAAAACTTTCCCAAGTATTTTCATTTTGCAGGAAGTTTTAATGCTATTTTTATTTTTGAGCGGTGTTGATTTCAATGATTTAAAAGCATTGAGTTGAGCGATTAATGTGGTTTTGAAATAATGGGTTTACGATTTTAAAACCCTTCAATTGGCAATGATTTTTAATTTACTGATGCTATTTTTAAATGCCAATTATTAATGTCATTTGTTGATGAATTAAATAA
>CBDUKB010000095.1:0-10932 GCA_965367695.1 uncultured Putridiphycobacter sp. | reverse complement strand
GTTAAGTGCTGCTTTTTGTTTAATCTAACATGAAAGTTAAATTCAAAACCCATGCGCAATCGCTTACTTGTAAATTGAGATATTCAATAATGATAATATATGGAATAGGTTACCCTTAAAGATTAAATAAGTAATACAAACAGCTTAAAAAAGTTGATTTTTTAACTGCTGTTTATTTAGTTAGCAGTGTCAATTTCGTCAATGAGTGATTGTACATTTTTTGTGATGTTAAAATGTTGATTAAAATGTTCAATACAATTTTCCTTAAAAGGTGTTCCGTTAATACTGTTACTCCGAAATTTTTCTATTTCTTCAGCTAAATATGCTGGTGTAATATCAACTTTTAATAACTTACCAGTTGATGCTTTAATTATTTCGGGAACACCCCCTGTGTCACACCCTATAGCAGGGATGCCAAAACTCTGAGCTTCAATAATAGCCATACCTAATCCTTCCGTTTCGCTTGGGTGAATAAAAACATCTACTGCTGTAGTTTTGTAGTAATCCAAAATTTCGGTATTACTTACTTTCCCCATAAGTTTAGCGTTGATGTTTTTTGGAAGTGTCTCTATAATTGTTTCAATTTTTTTTCTTTCCACACCATCTCCAAAATGAGTCCAATTCACTTTAAAATTAATGAGTGCTAGTGCTTTTGCTAAAATTTCAACTCTTTTTAAGGGAATAATATTCGAACAAGAGACTATGTTAAAAGTTTCCGTTAAGTTATTTGGATTTACACCTTTTTTATATACACCTGAATAGTTAATGGCCAATTTGTGTTTGTAAATATTCTTGTTTGATAAATAAGTGTAACCAGCTTTAGAAAGTACAATTACTTTATTTGTATGTTTGAAAATAAATGCTTGAAATGGCATGTAATTATTTTTTCTTCTCTCATCAAAAATATCAAATCCATTGACTCTGAATGAAAATTTTGGAATCCTTTTTTTGTATTTTGAGATGCAAAGGACGGTGGCTCCCACATTCATCCAGGTACTGTAATAATGAACTTCGCCTTGTATATTTAATTTTTCAAGTTCATTTTGAAAAATACGCTCCAATTGAATGCCGTATTTAAATTCTGCCAAGTATTCTTTTAAATTTTTAAATAGTTTAATCCCATTTTTATTTTTAGTGAGCTCCGTTTTGAAAAGCTGAAACATCATTCCTGCATTTTTAATAAGCGACATATTGTTGCTTTGGTACGCTATACTCAAGGAGTTATTTATTTGAAAATTTTCTGGCAGGTTTTCGAGCAAGTCCGTTGGTGCTAATAAAGGAAACAAATAAACAGTTTCATATAATTTTGAAAGTTCTATAAACTCACTGTATAAAAATTGTTCGTAACCAACATAAGGATAGCCAGCCGTTATAATTACTATGTTATTTCTTTTTTCTCGCATTGAGTTTTCTTGTTTTGAAAAAGTAAATTAGTTTCGTTGGAGATTTTAGTAGAAAAGGTATGGCTTCAAAAAATGAAATCTTATTTTGACTCATAAATCTATATTGAACAATGTTTCTTTTTTGTGTAATTGTTTTGATAAATTCTTGCTTTGGAAATACTCCCAACAAGTTATTTTGATTTATCAATAAAGAAAGATGGTCATTATATGACTTATAAGGATAGCTTAAAGTGGTATTTTTATTAATTTCAAAATGTAAAGTTGAACGATTTTGATTGGAATCAATTTTTAGATCTGTTAAGATTTCATTATATAGTTTAATGAAGCTTCCTTTTTTTATATTGAAATACACAGACTCCTGATTGTATGATTCTTGCCTGTATAAATACAATAAATCAGGAATACTTGTCATACTTGTGTATTTACTTAAATCATAGAATAATTTATAATCTTCAAGATATTGATAGCCGTTTGAATACTTTATGTTGTTCTCTTTTAAAATATGTGTACGAAAAATACAAGTTGCATGACCAATGGTATGTGAGAATATTAAATTGGCTTTATTTTGAAGTGGAGATTTTTCATAAATGATTGTATCATTTTTAATACCAAATTGCTGAATACCGCTTCCACAAATTCCAATCGAAGGGTTCTTATCCATGAATTCAATCAGTTTTGCTACTCTGTCTACTTGCATGATATCATCCGCATCCATTCTTAGTATGAATTCAGTTTCAATTTGATTTAAACCCACATTTAAAGTGTCAACAATTCCTGAGTTTTTTTCTTTTAAGACAAGCTTAATTCTTTTATCTGAAAATTTATTAATTAGATGCACGCTCTCATCTGTTGATCCATCATCAACTATTAATATTGTAAACTCCTGATAACTTTGGTTTTGAATGGATTTCAAACAAGATTCAATAAATGGAGCATTGTTGTAGTTTGGAATTAGTATTGTTACTCTATTCATAGATTAAACCCATGTTAATTCTTCAGTTTTAATAGCTCACAAATATATACATAATTTAAAGTTACCCAAATTAAATAAATAAACAGAAGATTAAAGCTTAACCAATCATCAAGTAAAGTGTTTTCCTTTTGGTTGACTAGGTTATAAAATATAATTTTAAGGAATATTTTGTCGTTTTAATTTTATATATTTGTATTTAAAATTAATGTATGATGAAATTATTGAGACTATTAATGCTTACAATTTTATTTTTTTGTAATGATTTAATCGGGCAAACCGGACCAGGAGGCGTTGGTGATAATTCAAATAACATTGTTTGGTTAGATGCTAATAGAGAGTTGCTAACAAATGGTTTATTTGTTTCTACACTTCAAGATTTTTCAGGTAATGGAAATGATTTCACGCAAAATCTTTCAGGATCTAAACCAACTTTTGGCACAAATTTAATCAATGGTTTACCAGCAATTCAGTTTGACGGTACAAACGATTGGTTAGACTCTGATGCAATTCCTGATTTAGAGACGACTAGTTTAACTTATGTTGTTGTTTTTAAAAGAAGTTTGCTTCAATCTCAAACTTTATTGAGTAGTAAACACAGTTCATTACCAAGTTCAGTTCCAAAATGGGCTACTTACTCAAATGCAGGAAGTAATGCGTTAATTACGGCACATTATTCACCTACTATTAAACATACCAATTATATCGATCCAGGTGTTAATTCATTTGTTACGGTAAGAATATTTCCAACTTATTTTGAAATATTTCAAGACGGGCAATTAAAGGCGACAAAAGTGGCGAACTATACAGTTACAGGGGTTCACGAGTTTTTAAGACTTGGAGGTAAAACAAATTCTGTTACTGGTAATTTTTTAGATGGCTATATTTCAGAAGCATTTATTTATAATACCGCATTAAATGATTTGGAACTTAACATAATACACAACTATGTTGGGGCAAAATATAATATTACTCCTTTTCAAGACAGATATGCTTATGAGGCTACGCATAATTTAGGCGTTATTGGAATTGGAAAAAATGCGACCAACACGCATTCCGTTTCAAAAGGCTCTTCAATCTTAACCTTATCTAAAATTGGATCTACCAATTTCGATATGCATGATTATATTTTTATTGGACATAATGGCATTGCATTGTCAAGTTTAGATTCAACAGATATGCCACTTATATATCCAACTTATGCAAGATGGTCAAGAACGTGGCGATTTGATGAAAGTGGAACTGATATGGGAACCATTAACTTGACTTTTGATTTATCTGCTGGTATCAATAACTTTGCTGATCCAACGACCTATGTGTTGCTTCAGGATGCTAATGCTGATGGTGATGGTTTGTTTTCCACCGGTACTGTAACAGGTATTACTGGTACTTATGACGCCGTTAATAAAACTATGTCTTTCTCCTTAAATCCGGTAGATGGAGTTTATTTCACCTTAGCTGGAAAAGCTCAAATATTAAATATTTATTCAGTTGCTAGTGGTGATTGGTCAGATGCTAATACATGGTCTTGTTCATGTATCCCTTCTGTTTCAGATTCTGTACATATTCAAAATGCGGATTCAGTTGTGTTAGATATTGATGCAGCTGTTTATGACCTTTCACTTGAAAGTGCAGCAAAATTAGCAGTATTAACAAATGTAAATTTGGATATTCATGGAAACTTTGATATCCAAGGGAAATTGTATGCTAATGATGGTCAGTTTTCTTTTGTTGGAAATACAACTCAGATGATTAATGCGAATACTGATACCATTAGTTTAAATGATATTTATATTCAAACATATAGCTCAGGTACTGTTACATTTACAAATGGCGTATTTGAGTTAAATTCAACCCTGTTTCCAGTTTTTGGAGATATGATTGTGGATAGTACTGTTGCTACGAAGTTTATTGTAAATTCCACTTCAGCAAATACTTCTGGTAGAATTGATGAAGTAATTTCTGGTTTTAACTTACATGGTGATGTGATTGTACGTCGATTTATTCCGAGTGGAGTAGCGGGGAATAGAAATTTAGCTTCTCCTGTATTGGGTGCAACGCTAGCAGAGTGGGACAATGACTTGTTTATTAGTGGGTCTGGTTTTCCTGATGGATGTGCATATGGTGATACAACCGCAAGTGGTTGTTATAACTCTGTAAAAAGATATTATGACAATCATTATATAGATGTCACTGATATAAATTATTCCTTGGGTAATGGTTTAGGATATGAAGTGTTTTGTGGGGATGACTTGACAGTTTTTTCTGGAACAACTTTAGAAGTTGAAGGACAAATAAATCACACAGATGTTACTATTCAAACAAATAGTGGATGGAAAATCGTGGGTAATCCGTATGCAAGTCCAGTCTTATTTAGTCAGGCTTCTTTTACAAATAGTTTAGGGAAGTACTTTTATGTAGTAGATGCACAATCTGGTACTTACCAGTATTATGATAAAGTTTCAAACACAGCAAGTATTCCTACATTAAGCAATGGGTTAATTGCTATCGGACAAGGGATGTGGGTAAATGGCTTTGGATTTTTAACCTTTCCGCAATCATCTAAGTCATCTAGTAGTGCCACTTTTATTAGAAATAGCGAAGTAGAAAATGCTTTGACATTAACAATGAAACAAGAAAATTCTACTTTCTTTCATAATATGACGGTTTCTTTTTTACCTGAAGCAAATGATGGATTTGATGAATTTTATGACATTCTTCATTTAAGTACGGGAAAAGAAAAAGCCTCTTCAATATTTATGTTGGATGAAGACAAAGCAATTAGAAAGAACTATACTAATTTTGACGGTAACGATAAAATTATTGATGTAAAACTAAATTGTTTGACAAATACAAATTATACTATTGAAAGCAGCAATGTAAATGATTTAACAGATTATGAAAATGTTTATTTATTTGATAAATATTTGAATAAAATGATTGATTTGCGTGCAGAAGAAACTTACACTTTTTATAGTGAAGTAGGAGCGTTTGATAGATTCAAAATTATTTTCTCAAATAATGTTTTAAGCACAAACGATTTTATCTCAGCAGTGAATACAACTTCTGAAATAAGCATTACACAATTAGGAAATGCTATTGAAGTGAGTGCATTAAATGGAGAAATAAACAATACTGTTTATGTAACAAATACCTTGGGTCAAGAGATCATTTCTGGAAGAGAAGTTGATTTATCAAATGGTCCAAAATTATTAAATTTACCTGCCGACTTAAATGGTCTAATGATTGTTGTAGTTAAAAATAAAAATGGAATTACAACCAAAAAGATTATATTATAAATTTGAATTAGAAAAAAATGAACAATAAAGTATTAAAAATAGTTTTAGTTTTGGTTTGTATAGTAGTGATAACTTCTATCGGAATTGCACAACCACCTGCTGGACCACCTCCTGGTGGCGGAACAGGCGGTACACCTCCTTGTTGGGCGCCTGAATGTGTTCCTATTGATGGTGGGCTTAGTTTTTTGCTAGCGGCTGGAGCATTATTAGGCTTTAAAAGCTTAAAAGGAAAAAAATAATTTAATTAACTTAAATAATAGTTAAACTTCACCTTTATAAAAGGTGAAGTTTTTATTTTTAATAATGAAGCTAAATAGAAAAGATGTTTTAAGATTTGCAGGTCTAGGAATTGGCTTGTATGTGTTATGGCTAATTATCTACCATTTTGTCATAACTGCTCATACCAATTGGGATTTTTGGTTGAACTATAATATTGTTTCATTATCACATCATTTGTTTCATTTTTTTGGTGTAGAAACTTTTATTGATATTGAAAGCAATCATGTAGCTTTATTAAAAGATCTAACGAAGCACTCAGGTGTATTGGTTGGTGATAATTGTAACGGGTTTAAATTGTTCTCTATCTTTTCAATTTTTATTATTGCTTTTCCGGGTAACCTGCTATCTAAATTCATTTTCATTCCAATTGGGATGGTACTCATTCATTTGGCAAATATCATTCGTGTAATGGCTTTATTACTCATTAATGATTACAATCCTGCCTATTTAGACTTTAACCATGACTATACATTCACTTTGTTTGTTTACTTGGTAATATTCTTACTCTGGTTGTATTGGATTAAGCGCTATGGAAAAAAATCAGTTCAATAAAACTAAATTCGTCTTTTACTTTTTAATTGCCTGCATTGTAGCAAGTGGCTTTCTTCAAGATTTTTTCATGAAGAATATCAATCTTGTTTTAAAACACCTTACCACGGGTTCAACCAACTATAGCGTGCCGCTGTTTTATTTTCTAGAGAAGTGGTCAGTATCGCAAATAATGGTATTAAAATGGATCCTAACAATTTTTTGGATGTTATATTTTTGGGCTTTTTCCTTTTTTACTTTAAGGATTTATTTCAAACCAAAAGGCGTGCGTGTTCATGCAATTAATTATGTATACCTTGTTTTGCTTGGTTTAGCGGCAGGCTTATACTTTGTAGGAATGATTTTTGGTGTTAATTACACCATGTATCATATTGTGAGAACACTCACAGGACTGACAAATTCTTTTATGCCAGTCCTAATTGTGTTTTTATTCCTTAATTATTTTCCTGCAGAAAAAGGAGTATAATATTATTTGTTAGTCTTGATGTACGATTCAATTGCCATAGTCATGCTTGGATTTTTAGGTTGTGGCGCATGAATGTCTAACCTTAAGTTGTTTTTCTTCA
This sequence comes from uncultured Putridiphycobacter sp., assembly GCA_965367695.1. Taxonomy (GTDB): domain Bacteria; phylum Bacteroidota; class Bacteroidia; order Flavobacteriales_D; family Crocinitomicaceae; genus Putridiphycobacter. The sequence continues at coordinate 3,866 of CBDUKB010000095.1, read as the reverse complement.
CCGCATTTGCTGTTGTTGTTCCAAAGGCGGCAATCATTGTTTTGTTTTGTTTAAAGTCAGGGAAATTTTTCAAAAGTGATTCTATTCCAGAAGGACTAAAAAATACCAATAAATCATATTTTACTTCTTCTAAATCGGATAAATCAGCAGCAACAGTTCTATACAAAACTGCTTTGGTATATTTTACATTATTCTCCTCTAAGGTATCTGGGATATTTTGTCTTAAAATATCAGAACAAGGTAATAAGTATCTTTCTTCTTTGTGCTTTTTTAAAACTTCAACTAAGTCAACTATGTTTTGTTTTCCGTAAAATATTTTACGTTTTCTATACACGACATATTTTTGTAAATAATAGGCTATGGCTTCTGAGATACAAAAATATTTCATGGATTGGGGAACTTTGTATCTAGTTTCTTCTGCAATTCTAAAAAAATTGTCAACCGAAGTTTTACTAGTTAAAATTACTGCTGAATGCAGCCCTAAATCAATTTTTTGTGCTCTAAATTCCCTTGCTGTAATCCCTTCTACATTAATGAATGGACGAAAATCAATTTTTAATTTATACTTTTCGGCTAAATCAAAATAAGGTGATTTTTCACTTGCAGGTCTTGGTTGCGAAACTAAAATAGTTTTTACGCTCATATAAATTAAAATTTTATAGTTATTCCAATTCTAATCTACCGCGAATTTTAATATAATTAAAATGGGCAATATTTCGAGGGTGCAAAGATACAAAATTATATAGAAATATGAAATATTATATTGACGGGCCTCATTAAATGATTTTAACCTTAGGGTGAATCCAAAAATAGCAAGTGTTACAATGCCAATAAGCAATATAAAATTGTGTAATTCTTGATTCGGATAAAAGCCTAAAGCGGTAATCGGTAGCATGACAAGACCAATAATTTGATAATACTTTAGGTTATTAGCAATGTCGAAATACAGTTTTCGATTAAACCAATTTGATAATAGAAATAAGATTCCAATTTTTAAAGTGTGAAACAAGATGATTAGAATAATAAGAAAGGGTAATTTTGGAAGTTTAAATGCATTATCATTTAATAAAGTAGGTCCAATAAAAAGATATATATAAACGCTGAGTGTAATAATGTAGTTAAAAACTAACAAATAACTGGAAGCACTCAATGTTGACAGAATTTTTTTATTCATGTTAGTAGAGGTGCTAAACAAGCCTTGAATGTGATTGGGTTTAATTATTCTTGCAAATGCCACCAAAACAATTCCTAAAAGCAGCAAAAACAACACTAAATACATTGAATTGCTTTGTATAGGAACTAATTTTCCAATATCGAAATCTCTTGGATTCATGCTGCAAAATTAAGTAAATAAAAAATCAATCGACATTAATTTTTTACATTCTATTGAAAACAATAAAATTATTTACATTTGTTCAAAAGAAAAAAAAATATGGCAACTGATTTATATACGCATCCTGATTATTATAATTTGGATGATTTGCTAACAGAAGAACATAAGTTGATTCGAGAAGCAACAAGAGCTTGGGTAAAGCAAAATGTATCACCTATCATAGAAGATTATTTTGAAAGAGCTGCTTTTCCGGAGCATTTGGTAAAGCAATTAGGAGAAATTGGGGCATTTGGACCATATATTCCAACGGAATATGGTGGACCAGGTCTTGATCAAATATCATATGGTATTATCATGCAAGAATTGGAAAGATGCGATTCTGGATTAAGATCCACTTCATCTGTTCAAAGTTCACTAGTAATGTATCCTATTTATAAATACGGAAATGAAGAGCAAAGAATGCGCTTTTTACCAAAATTAGCGAGTGGGGAGTTTTTAGGTTGTTTTGGTTTAACAGAACCGGATCATGGTTCCAATCCAGGTGGAATGACGACCAATTTTAAAGACATGGGCGACCATTATTTATTAAACGGTGCGAAGATGTGGATTTCAAATGCACCATTATCTGATGTCGCAGTAGTTTGGGCAAAAGATGAAAATGGCAGAATTCATGGTTTGTTGGTTGAAAAGGGTATGGAAGGTTTTTCGGCACCTGAAATGAAGGGTAAACATTCACTAAGAGCCTCTATTACGGGTGAATTATTGTTCGAAAATGTTAAAGTTCCAAAAGCAAATTTATTACCTAATAAATCAGGGTTGGGTGCACCGTTAGGATGTTTAGATTCTGCACGTTATGGAATTGCATGGGGTGCTTTAGGAGCAGCAATGGATTGTTATGACCAAGCGTTGAGATATTCGAAAGAGAGAACACAATTTGGCGTGCCAATTGGTGCTTTTCAATTGACTCAAAAGAAATTGGCTGAAATGATTACTGAAATTACAAAGGCACAATTTTTAACTTTTAGATTGGGTCAATTGCGTAATGCGGGTACTGCCACCTCGGCTCAAATTTCAATGGCAAAAAGAAACAATGTAGAAATAGCATTGAAAATTGCGAGAGAAACTAGGCAAATATTAGGAGCAATGGGTATTACAAATGAATATTCAGTGATGAGACATATGGCAAACTTAGAGTCAGTTGTTACATACGAAGGAACACATGACATTCATTTATTGATTACGGGAATGGATGTAACAGGAATTTCCGCTTTTACAAGAACTGAACCTGATTTAAGCAAGTTATAATATTCTAAAATTGGAAAAAGATTGAATGCAATCAAAAAGGAGCTTTAAGCTCCTTTTTTTATGGTATCACGCGGCCAACTCCAGCTAATTTACCGCGCCAATAATTTGAAGTTTCAATGTTTGTTTGAATGATTCCACTGCTTGTGGAAGCGTGTATCATGGTCAAAGGTTCATTAATTGCTGAAGTCACAATGCCAACATGTGTAATTTTTGAGCCCGACTTAAAAAATACTAAATCTCCTTCTCTCGCCTCTGAAATTTTGATTGATTCAATTTGCTCTTTTTGAGCTGCAGCAGATCGCGCAAGTGTGATTCCTTGACTACTATATACGTAGTTTGTATAGCCTGAGCAATCAAATCCATTTGGGGTAGTACCAGCCCATTTATAAGGGACACCTAACTGTGAATTGGCGGTGGTAATAATTTTACTTCTTAATTCCATTATTTCTTCTTCAGAATGAACCGCATTACTCAACTGGTTTTTCTTTGGCCGTTTTTGTTTGATTGGATAAACAATTTCATCTTGCTGTTCTTGTGGTAGCTGTAAGCCATTAGGACTGATGGAATTTAATTGTTCGCCCAAAAAATTACGCACAATAATGGCGTTCTTCAATTCCTTGTTTGCCGAAAGGTCTTTTTCTAAATCAATTAAATAACGTTTTAATTCTGCTATTTCAAAATAATGTGCTTTTATATAAATATTAGCTTTGGAATGTTGCAAAAAGTTATCGTATTCTAAAATAGCTTGATCCAATGATTCTGGATGTTTAGGGCTGTATTCGATATCGGCGGCAAGCTTAAACAAAGCCAAACTTTTATAAAAAGTAGGCATGCCACTATAATCATAATCAGGAATGGCAAGTAATTTATTTGCCTTTCGAAGCACCTTTGTATAATGTCTTTGACTGTATAATACCTCCAATTGGTCGATTTTTTTATCCTGACCGTAGGAAAAGGAAGTACATAAAAAAGTCACAAATATTAATAAACCTGCTTTCATACATCAAAATTACCTTTTTTATCAGCTGATAAGTTGCTTCTTTAGGGCAAATTTCCACAGTTAACTGTTAAGTATTTTATATAAAATTATTTTTTTTAGAGCATACCCGATTAATTCATTTATTTTTTAGAAAAAATAATATCATTGAAAAAATCAAAAAATTGAATGGTCTGGGGTAATCGATGAATTGCGCTAAATTTGATATTAAATGAACCTATTAAAATGCAA
>CBDUKB010000094.1:0-11021 GCA_965367695.1 uncultured Putridiphycobacter sp. | reverse complement strand
AGGAGCAGAAGTGATGGTTTGTGGACCAACCACTTTAGTGCCAAAGCACATGCATGAACTGGGGGTACAAGTAGAGCACAACCTCAGAAAAGCACTTGAATGGTGTGATGTAGCAAACATGCTGCGCATTCAATTAGAAAGACAAGAAATGAAATATTTTCCTTCACTAAGAGAATACTCAATGCTATTTGGTTTAGATAAAAAATTATTGAACAGCTTGGATAAAAAAATCACAATTATGCACCCAGGTCCAATTAATCGTGGAGTTGAGATTACGAGTGATGTGGCAGATTCAGATCAATCCATTATTTTACAACAAGTAGAAAATGGCGTTGCAATTAGAATGGCAGTTATATATTTGTTGGCTGGTCAAATAGGACGATAAACCGTTATAACCATCTTTTTATGCTGTGATAATGATGCGTGTATTTATCTTGATCTGCATTAAAAATACCTTTGTGGTCACAAGTATCAATGCGAACTTTCCCATGAGCATGTAAAATGCTGTTTTCATCAAGCATAACACCGACATGTGTTATGCTTTCAGATTTGGTGGTGAAGAATACCAAATCATATGCTTTTCGATTTAACCAATCAATACTTTCACCAATTGCAGCTTGATCACAAGCATCTCTTGGAACAAATATTCCCTGGGTCTTAAAAATAACTTGTACTAAACCAGAACAGTCAATCCCAAAAAGTGATTTCCCACCCCATAAATAAGGGGCATTTAAAAAAGTCAAGGCAATTTCCTTTAGTGAATGTTTTTTCAATGGCTCTTTTAACGTGTATATGTCTTTACCTAAAATAAATGTTTTTTCTCCTGAATAAGGGAGGCTAGAACCTATTAAAATAGTCATAAGTCCATCAGGGCCATAAATTTTTAAATGAGGATTTTCAACTACAGTATTCAAAGCTTCTGATTCATTATTATAAGTTACAGCATCTATAAAAACACATTGCTTAAAGTCCATCCATCCAATGTATCCATCTTGTTTATTTTTCACTTGAATCCAAGGCCTACGTTCTTCAATTATTTCAAGATAATCACCAAACAATAATTGACTCACCATCTCAGCTTCATCACTTGGATTAGCTCTTAAAGGTGCGATTGAAACATTACAAATACCATGATTTTCACTTGTTTTTTTCATATAGTCTAAATTGAGTTAGGTTCAATTCTATGGGGGTGTACCCTTCTATTTTGCTGGAATTGGAAAATTCATCTAAATAATAATTGGACTGAAAATTGCCATCATTGATGACACTGACTTGGTAGTAACGGAATAAATATGCGAGGGTAGTCCAGTCTTTTTTTATTGCAATACTGCTGTGTATTTTTGTATGTTTACCAATGGTTGTATGAATTTTCTTTAGGTCTTGTAATTTACCGTCATCTCTTCCGTTCTTTCCATTATTGTAAAAAATAATGACAAAAGAAGTGGATAAAGCGATAACTGAAATGAAATAAAATAATTTATAAATTTTATGGGAAGGCTCAATTGTTAAATAGGATTGGTAGATGATTGGCGCAATGAATAAAGCAATGGCAATGGCAAAAAAAGGCAAAGCAGGAATAAAATAAAATCCATTTTGTTTTAAACTGATAATCATTGGTATTACACCTGAAATTCCAGAGAGTAAGAGCAGTTTTAGCCAAGGTGAAAATTCAATTTTATCAAGTTTAGATTTGTGGTAGCTCCGCGTGATTAAAATAATGGCGATTATAATTCCAGGTGTGATAAGTTCTTTTAATAATTTTTGTAATATCCAAAATCTAGAACCTACAGTCTCTTTATGCTGCAAACTATTTAAAATTTGATGATGATAATACTCACTCAAATACATTTTTATATCATTTGAAACTATCAACAATATTAACAATGGAACGATTGTAGCAATTATTAAAATAATTGTGCTTTTTATAAATAGGTTAAATTTGATTTTCGGAAAAAAAACAAACCACCAAAAAGGCATGGACCAGATGAAAAAGCTTACAGGACCTTTTGTTAAAAATGCGAGGAATAAGCATATTCCTGCAATTATTAAGTTTGAATAATTTTTACATTGGAAGAATTTCACAATATAAAACAAAGCGATTGTTGTAAATACCATCATGGTATTTTCGAGTAAATTATTTCTAGCTGCTTGGGTAATGATTGGTATACTTAGCCAAACGATAATAGGTAACCAAGCTAATTTTTTAAACTTACTGACCAAATTCCATGTTTTAACCATAAAAAAACCGGTGAGTGCATAAGTCAATGCTGAATAAAATTTCTCGATTAAATAACTGTCGCCAAAAACTTTATAGAATAAACTTTGAATCCAAAAAGCCAATGGGGGGTGACCTTTAAAATGCGCTGCAATTGTTTCTGTAAAAGCTAAATCGTTCCAAGATCCAATTCCATTGGCTAAATTATTGGAAATGGTTGCGTACATAATTCCATCCATGAACATCCCATGACTCAGTAAATAAGGTCCAATCATCAATAAAAAGAAAGCGATAATGAGTATCCAGAAAGGCTTAGCAACATTCATTTTACCATTGAATTTTTAATTGGCCACCTACTAATTCATTATTTATATGGGGAATAAAGTTTGCACGGATATTTGATTCTCGTTTCCATGGGTTCCAGTTTTTTAATGGCTCAAAATGGTAGACTAAATTAGTAACTAATATTGCTATTCCCGCACCCATTAGTACGTCAGGTACCCAATGACGATTATTAATCACCCTTAAAGCCCCTGTTGAAATAGAAAATGCATAACCACTGATGCCAAGTAATGGACGTGTTTGATAATATTCATTAAATAATACTTGACTGGTTACAAAAGCTTGACCAGTATGTCCAGATGGAAATGAAGTATTTGCACTTCCATCAGGTCTTTTAATTTTAAAGGTGTTTTTCATTAAATGTACTATTCCCGCAGTGGTTAATTCTGCAATCACCAAATATTTTGTCTGATTCCAAACCGAGTTTCTTGCGGGTATTTTTAAAGCATCAAAAGCATACATTTCTATGATTGGTGCATATTGAATATAATCGTCTAAAGAGGTATGGTAACCATTAAAAGGGGGCAATACCCAGTTTTGAATATCGGTTTTAATTGCTGGTTTATTTAAAAATGCACCTGTAATACCCAAGGCAAATGGTGTGATACTTTTTACCCACAATTTGTTTTTTTTAACTGCAGCTCCTTCACCTGTCCAATTGATTTTTTTTAATGTAGGAAAGTCATTTCTTTGAGCCATTGAAAAAATCGGAATCAATAGAAACAATGTGAAGAGAATTTTCATGAATTAAATTTTTTCTTGATTTTTAAAAATGGTTTTTCAAAATAGTAGTAACTAATAAAAGCAACACAATAAGTACTAAAACTTGAAAGTAAAAGTAATAAAGCAAAATTCAAAACAGGGCTTTTTTCAAGAATAAAAGACATGAATGCTAATTGTAATAAATACATCATTACTAGATGGTAAAGATAAAGGCCATAAGATATTTTACCTAAGTGATTCAATATTTTAATTTTGCCTACTTTGAAAATTGAGTTTGCTAAATAAATTTGTTCAAAAATAACGAATGCAAAAAACAAGGCGATAATACTCTGTTCTATCACTTCTAAATAGCCTACAAATATTTTATTTTTTAATATAATAATAGTGAAGCCAATTACATATATTAAAATAATATAGGTCCTAGGTAAGTTTTTTAAGCCAAGTAAAAAAGGGTTTTTATTAAAATATAAATTAGCAAGTAATCCTCCAATCACGATATTCGACATGACAGAAAAAGTATGGTAGTAAAGTATTCTATCAAGGCCCAAATTCATAAAACTAAAAACAAGTGAAAAAATCCAAATAATTAATAATAGGTAGTTCAAATTAAACAGCTTCAATTTGAATAATACATATAATACAATACCCCAAAATAAATAAAATTGTTCTTCTACAGCAACAGACCATGGGGCGGTTAAAAAATTAATGCCGTCATTTAAACCATGATTAATTTCATCAAAATTTGCCAGAAAAAACACATAATACCAAGCATTGTGAACGGTCTCAAATCCTGGAATAATAAGTGGGAATATAACAAATACAAGGGCCAAATTCTTAAAGTCCTTCTAATAAGAAAGTTTTTTAGGCCAAAACTGCCTTTTTGCTTTATTTCAAATAATATTAAATAAGTAATTAAAAACCCTGATAAAACAAAGAAAAAATTAACTCCAAGGGTGCCTTTACTCAACACAACATTCACTATAGCATAAAAAGTTTTAGAGGAATCAGGGATAAAAACATGGTTAAATTCTTGAAAAAAATGAAAAACAAAAACTGCAAAAGCAGCGAAGAATCTTAGGGCATCTAAATTTTGAAAATATGGCTTTTCTATTTTTATATTGTTTTGCTGTGTCAAAAGGATTCTTTGATTAATTTTGTTTCAAATTTACTGTATTTTGGAAAATAAAGACGTTTTTGATATCGCAATTATAGGAGGAGGGATTGTAGGAGCTGCAACCTTTTATAAATTACAAGAAAGAAATAAAGATCTGAAGATTTTATTGATAGAAAAAGAGTCGGCTTTAGCGGCCCATCAAACCGGTCACAACTCGGGTGTAATTCACTCGGGTTTATATTATACACCGGGTTCATTAAAGGCTAAAAACTGTGTTCAAGGTAGGCATGAATTAGTAGCATTCGCTAAAAAACACAATGTTGCACATGATGTTTGCGGAAAAGTGGTGGTTGCCACCAAGGAAAGTGAATTGCCTTTCATGGACAAGATTTTCAATAATGGGTTAGCAAACAATACAGAAGGAATTGAAAAAATTTCGGGTGCTCAAATTAAAGATATTGAACCACATGTTGAAGGTATAGGGGGAATTTGGGTCCCTTGTACTGGGATTATTGATTTTGTGGGTGCAACCAACAAAATGGCAGAAGTTGCGATAGGTATGAATTTTAACTCCAAAGTTCAATTAGGTGAAAAAGTAATTGCAGTCAATAAAAAGAACGGTGTAAGTGAAGTAGTGACAGAAAACAAACGCTTTTTAGCAAAGCATTTAATTTTTTGTGGAGGCTTACAGGCTGATCGACTGGCTAGAAAAGATGGGGTGGACTTAAAAGAACAAGTTGTTGGATTTCGGGGTGATTATTATGAATTAACCGAAGCGGCAAAATTCAAAGTGAAGAACTTAATTTACCCAGTACCCAATCCAGAATTTCCATTCTTAGGAGTTCACTTTACGCGAATGACTAATGGAGAAATTGAATGTGGACCCAATGCAGTATTTACATTTAAAAGAGAAGGGTACGGAAAAACTGATTTTAGTTTTAAAGACAGTTTTGATGCCTTGACATATAAAGGAACTTGGAAATTATTTTTCAGCAATATGAAATTCGGAATCAATGAGTACCGTCGAGCCTTTTCAAAACGATTATTTCTAAAAACATTACAAACCATGATTCCTTCTTTAACAATGGACGATATTAAGCCAGGGAGAGCAGGGGTGAGGGCTTTATTACTAGGTCAAGATGGTGATACAAGAGATGATTTTAGAATTGAGCAAACAGATGATAGTATTCATGTATTAAATGCTCCCTCTCCAGCTGCAACAGCTTCATTGGCAATTGGCGAATACATCACAGTGATGGCAGAAGAAAAGTTCAGGTTGAAAGCTTAATTATTGCTTAAATTCTGGAGTAGAATGTTTGGCGTTTCTACGCTTGCTTCAATCGATTATATAGGATATAAAAAACCCTGTCTATCAATGATAGGCAGGGTTTCAATTTATTATTTTCGCTGTATGTTTTATTAAAAAAGCTGTACTTTAAATTAATTCATTACGGAACCAAATACTTTTTTCAGACGATCCGTTACTTGTGCTACAGGGTCTTTTCTAATTTTCTTTTCCTCTTGTGCCACCATGTAAAATAGACCATCAATTCCTTTGTTAGTCACATAATCATTCAGGTCAGGATTAATTTCTGGTTTGCCGGTAAATTTTGCAAATGTGTTGTATTTTGATGCTACAGGATTCCAATAATTAGTCAATTGAACTTTTTCAATTGCTTCTTGCACAACCGGTTCAAAAGCTGTTTTTAATTTAGTAGTCGTTTTTTCTTTTAGATAATTAGTTGCAGCATTATCGCCACCTTTTAAAATTGCAAATCCATCACCAATCGACATGCTTTTGATCGCATCAATAAAAATGGGAGCAGCTTTTTTACTTGCTTCTTCAGCAGCTCTATTCAATGTCAATTCAATTTTATCGACTTGTGCATCCAATCCTAATTCCAATGCTTTTTCTTTGATTGCAATCGCATCTTCTGGAAAAGGTAGTTTGATAATGTCGTTTTTAAAGAATCCATCTGTCATGGACGCCAAATTAGCACCATTTTGGATACCAATGGTCAAAGCCTCTTTTAATCCAGCAATCACTTCACTATTGGTTAATTGGGGTGCAGTTGTGGTTGTACCATCAGTATTCACAATTTCACCAGCAATATCATTCAATACATCACATTGGCTAAATAGCATCACTGTTGCTACACCAAAAACAATTGGAAACTTTTTAATATTCATAGTCTTAATTTTATCAAACTTAGTAATTTTGGTAAAGTAATACAAATAGAATACCAAAAACAAGATGCAAGCAAAAATAATTACAATTGGAGATGAAATTTTGGTGGGTCAGACAATCGATACCAACTCAACACACATAGCAAAAGCATTGAACGCCATTGGTATTAAGGTGAGTGAAATATTAAGTATTACTGATACTGAACCACACATATTAAAATCCGTAGAAGAAGCATTGCATGATAATGACTTTATTATATTAACAGGAGGATTAGGCCCTACGAATGATGATATTACTAAAAAAGTATTGACTGCTTATTTTGATGATGAATTAGTGCTTTATCCTGAAGTTTTAAAGAAAATTCAAGATTTCTTCATTCGCTTTAACAAACCATTTTTGCCTGTCAATAAATTGCAAGCCATGTTGCCAAAAAATGCAGAAATTATTGAAAATGATTTGGGAACCGCTTCAGGAATGTTATTTCAAAAAGGGAATTCCTTGATTTTATCATTGCCAGGTGTCCCTTTTGAAATGAAAGGTTTGTTTGCAAAATTTATTGAAAAAGTGAAATCAAAATATGCTTTGGGTGATTTTTACCACCAAACATTGTTGTTGGCAGGTATAGGAGAATCATACTTGGCCGATATGATTAAAGATTGGGAAGCAGAAACGAGAGCACATGGAGTAGGTGTTGCCTATTTGCCTTCTATTGGTGAGTTAAAATTAAGGTTGACAGGTACACTTGATCAAAAAGTTTTTATTGATCAGCAAATAAGCTACATACAAAATACTTACCCTAAATATGTAGTTGGAAATGCAGATGATAAATTGGAAAATGTAATTGGTCAACTATTATTAAAATCAAATCAAAAATTGGGAACCATTGAAAGCTGTACTGGTGGTGCTTTGGCTCAAAAAATAGTTTCAGTTTCAGGTTCTTCAGCTTATTACGAGGGTTCTATTATTTCATATTCCTATCTGTTAAAAGAAAATTTAGTGGGTGTAAATGGAGAAGTAATTTTAAAGGAAGGTGCAGTTTCAGAAGCAGTTGTGAGGGAGATGGCTGAAAAAGGAAGAACAAAATTGGGGGTTGATTATTGTATCAGTATTTCTGGTGTTGCGGGTCCTGAAGGCGGGACAGATGAAAAACCAGTAGGAACTGTTTGGATTGCAATTGCATCAATTGATAACACAGTTGCTAAGCAATTTAATTTTGGATATAACCGTTCAAGAAACATTCAGTCATCAGTAGTAGCAGCATTAAATTTTTTGAGGTTGGTACTGACCAATCAAATTTAATTTTATGGATTTACTCCCTGTTTTGCATCCATTATTAAAACTATAAATTAGATGCGAATTTTATTATTAATTGTCCTAATTTTTTCTACCCACACTTTATTCTCACAAGCGGTAACAGTTTACGGTACGGTGAAAAGTTCTGAAGGGGAAATCATTAAATATGTAAGTGTTGTATATGGAATGGGTGAAGCTGATTTTACCAAAACTGATAGGGACGGAAAGTATCGTTTCAAAATTAATATTGAAGAAATTGAAAAATTGGTGTTTTCTGAATTAAATCATGAAACAAAAACAATTCTCTTGACAAGAAGGTTGTTAAAAGGTATTGAAAATAATCGGCTGGAATTGAATGTTGTACTCAATGATATAGTATTAAAAGAAATTATTGTAGAAGCAAAAGCTCCCCTTGAGTTTTTTGGGACCCAAGCTTATTCCGTCTCGGATTTTGAAATAGATGCACATTCAAATTTTATCCTTTTGACTTATCCTAAAACAATGAATAAAGGAAGTTCATTGCAATTATTAGACGCTAATCAACAAGTTATTGATACTTATGAATTGACTGGGAATGCGGTAGAATTATCAACTGATTTTAGAAAACAAGTTCATTTAATCACAAAGAAAAAAATATACCTCATTCAAGTGGTTGATCAAAAAATTAAATTGTACGAAGAGGATAGGGATTACTATTTTACCTATGTGTCACCAATTTTAGACACCTTGAATCAAAATATTTATTATTCCAATTTTTCTGAAATTTACCCTGCATTCTCATACATTCAATTTAATAGAATTGATTCTACGTACCAGCCATTATTGGGCATTATTGATGAGGATATGATGGAGCAATATTTAGCTGAATTTAAGTTTTCTGATGTGAGAACAAAACTCTGGGCACATCAAAAACAAATTGAAACTGGAATAGACAAAGAAGTATGGGTAGGGGCGACCATTTTTACAAATTCAATTTATTACCAACCCCTTTATGCTCCATTATTTGTGAAAAAAGATACCGTTTATATATTCGATCATTACAAGAATAAATTATTTAAATATGATGACCAAGGTGTTGCACAAGATAGTATAAAAATTGCCTATCATTTATTGGAAAGAAAGTCTGGTTGGAAAAGACCCTTAATTCAAGACCGGATTACCCAATCAATTTATATTATTTTTGAAAGGAACGGTTTTACTTACTTAAGTTTATTAGATAGTAAAACAGGGGAAATTGTATTTTCAAAAAGACTGTTTTATAAATATGTTGATAAAATTCAAGTAGTTAATAATCAGGTATATTATATTTATAGACCTTTTGAATCTATTCAGAAAAAATACATTTACGTTGAAAAAATTAACCGGTAGTTTTAGTTTCGATATAATGAATGAGAGTATGGATAATTTTGATGTGTATTTCTTGAACCCTATCGGCAAATGCACTCATAGGTGCTCTTAATTCAATATCGGCAATATTTCCTAAATCTCCACCCGTCTTACCAGTTAAAGCAACTACAAACATTCCTTTTTCTTTGGCGACCTTAGCAGCATTGATCACGTTTTTTGAATTCCCACTAGTAGAAATGCCCAATAAAACATCTCCCTTTTGTCCCATTCCTTCTACGAATCTTGAAAATACAGCATCATATCCATAATCATTTCCTACACAAGTTAAATGAGTGGGGTCTGAAATTGCAATTGCGGGCATGGCAGCTCTATTTTCTCTGAATCGCCCAGTCATTTCCTCAGCAAAATGCATGGCATCACTCATTGAACCACCATTTCCACATGAAATTATTTTCCCTCCATTTTTAATAGCCTTTACCATTTGGTCACCTGCAGCCTTAATGTTTGAAAAGTTTTCAGGGTTGGCAATGAATTTTTCTAAAACTGTTTGAGCTTCTAAAAAATGGTTTAGAATTTGTTGAGTGTCCATAAAACTTGCTTGATTTTTTCAAATGTACAAAATAGAATTGTTCTAATATAAAGAATTTATTAAACTTATAGTATATTTGAAAATCAGACAACAAAACCTAAACCACTAAATATGAAAAAAATATTTTTACTTATTTTATTATCAGTATTTTTCGTGAATGCTCATGCCCAAACAGGCTGTTATGCTGATTGGAAAGCTGTATTTGAAAAGCGCGGCGCCTATACGGTAACCGACGATATGTACAGAAATGTTATCATTAGTTTTATTGAAGGCGGGGAATCTTATTGTATTTACGGAAAAGTACGTGTGGAAAATGGAAAAATAGTTTCGATTTTTGTGCAATATGAAGATGGAGAGTTTGCTTTAATGGATCAAAAATTCACCAATAATATAAAAAGACCACCAGGAGTTATGAACGGTATTTCTGAAGAAATTACCAATGAAGCTGGAGAAAAATTTTATGTTTTATTCATTGATAAAATAAAGCCTAAAAAGCGAGAATATAAAAAAGCTGCAGGGCCAGGAGCAGAATTTAAATAAGGAATCATTTATACAATTAAAAAAGGGAGCTATTATTAATAACTCCCTTTTTTTTATCCATGTTTCTATTTAAAATTTAAAAGAAAGTCCTCCAGAAATTAATGGACCACCTATTCCTAGTTCTAAATTAAGACCAATGTTGTCAGAGAAAAAATACCTTGTCCCCAAGGCGATTCTTGCGGAAAACGGAAGTAATGATCCTGATCCTCCGTTGTTCCTGTAGTTTGGATAATCTGTAGTAAAACGAATACTTCTTGTATTTGATCCTGCTCCAAATCCAACATAGGCATCAAAATTATCTTCCTGAACAAAGTGGTAGTTTGCTCTTATTTGAAATCGATATCTTCTTGAATATGCATTTACTTCATAAGTACTATGCACAGTATTGTCACTGTTTAATGAATCTTTATCAAAGGTTATGGCAGCACTATTGTAAATAAAATCAAATCCAATACCAAAATTATCAGCTACCATGTATTCGAATCTCAGTCCAGCAGGGCCAATGACAGTTGGCTTTATGTTAGCTTCTGATAAATCTTCATATGACGTGATTACTTGAACAATTCCTCTTCCAAAATTGGGGTAACCATAATAAGGATCAATGATAATATTTCCTGTTTCCAATGCTTGGGCATTTGAAAAATTTGTTCCAAGTGATAATAATAATGCA
>CBDUKB010000093.1:0-11191 GCA_965367695.1 uncultured Putridiphycobacter sp. | reverse complement strand
TTTTTCCTCTCCATCACCGTTGGTATGCTAGAAGTCATTGCACATCAAATTGTATGTTCAACCTTCATTGGCGTCGCAGCAGGATTTCAATATTATATAATAATCGCTTGTATTCTTCCCTTTTTATTACCTGCAGGTCGTAATTTGTTCAAAGGGCTGCTTTTAATTTCGAGCTTAACCGCTTTTATCTATATCGTTTATTTCATTGTCGATAAAACACCCCTTTATCAACTTGATCCAACAACAATTTTATATCTAGGATATTCTAATATTATTCTTGCTTTTACGTTTCTAGGCATTTGGGGAATTTATTTTTCAATCGCTATCTTATCGACTGAAAATAAACTTGAACTGGAAATTTTAAAATCAGAAAAACTAGTCTTAAAAATAAAAAAGAAAACAGCGGAACTTGAAAAGAAGAACAAGGGCATTCAGGACAGTTTAAACTACTCGGAAAAAATTCAGCGCTCTATCTTACCACAAGCAGAAGAAATACAAAAGCACCTAATCAATTCATTCATTTACTTTGAACCAAAGGATATAATAGGAGGTGATTTTTACTGGTTTTACAATAACAAAGAACACTGTTATATAGCCGCAATTGATTGCACTGGTCATGGTGTGCCTGGGGCATTGATGTCAATGACAATTTACTCTTTATTGAATGAAATCATGATCAAAGAAATGTTAACCGATCCAGGTGAAATACTTGGTTTATTACATGAAAAAGTAAGTATTGCATTGCAGCAACAAAAAGGAGATAAATACTCTCAAGATGGGTGCGACGCAACCCTTTGTAGGTTAGATTTAAATAGTAAGGAACTGGTTTTTTCAGGTGCTCAAAATGACTTGCTCATTTATAATGGGAAAGAACTACAGATTTTACGTGCTGAAAAACAATCTATTGGTGGATTTTCAATGCTAGGTGATTTCGAAGAAAAACGAATATTTACAAGCCAAACGATTTCGGCCTCAAATGATGATTTAATTATTCTCACAACGGATGGATTACCAGATCAATTAAACGTCAATGATGAAGCATTTGGTGTAAAAGAATTTAAAAAGACATTGCATGACATTTATTCAAAAAATGCAATTGAGATGAAAACCCTGTTTGAATCAAGAATTTCAGAATGGAAGACAGGCGTTCAACAGCAAGACGACTTTTTACTACTAGGCTTTAAACTAGACTAGAATCAATCCGTAAAAGACTGATATTAATAGCATTGTTCAATATTAAACAGGATAACTAAATTTAAAAATTTTTGGCTAATCTTAGCTTTCTGAGTAAAACTATTAGTTGATTTTTTTTATGTGGAAAAGACTAGTATAATTATACTGTGCGACAATATTGAATTACCTTTACCTACTTTGAATTGATCTACTCCTTTATTATGAAAAAAAACTTTGAAAAACCATCCCCAGAAGCAAAAGCGCTTTCTCTTTTTTTAATGGCTTTTAAAACTGAAAAACCTATTTATAAAGAGCAATCTAAGCGAATTAATAGGCTATGGGCTGAGGTAATAGCTGATAAATTAAGTATGCGTGACTATTTGAAAAGAGTGCAGAGTATGTTAACTTTAAATGGTGGCTATGCTGAGGTTGTAGAAAAAACAGTTCGATTCTACATTGAAAAAACTGGAGAGTGGAAATTACAAGGTGATGACAAATATTGCTTAGATGCGAAACAAATCGCTGATAAGCTTCTGAAAAAGTAAAATCCTTAGGATTTAAATTGATTTACTGTATTAATATACCTTTCGAAATGAATTACTAAACACAAGCACTGCTATTTTATTTCGAAAATAAATAGCAACTATCTTCAAACACTACAACCATGATAATCACTCATTTTAGGTCCCAAAATATTAAGTGAAAAGTGTTTAAAAAAATTTACCGTATATTTGATTCTATAATATAAACTTGTTCTTTGAGTATCCTCATTTCAATTGTGGGTAGATGCTGTTAATCAAAACTAACTAAATGAATATTCTTTTAAAAAAAATATTACTGCTGATACTTTTAGTGTTGAATGCGGTTGCTTTTACTCAAGATCGCACACTACAATCTATCCAACATTTCTTAAATACCAATTATGAGCTACTAGGCTTAAATAAAAATGATGTCTCAACATGGTCAGTCACAGATAATTTCAACTCATCAAATGGCATTAAGCACGTTCATATCATTCAAACTGTGAATGGAATTAAAGTTCAAAACGGAACTGCCAATATTACTTTAAGCAACAATGATAGTGTTTTAAATATCGCGAGTAATTTAATTGCAAACTTGTCAAAATCCATTAACAGTCCTTACCAACCTTCAATTGATCCGAATATTGCAATAACATATGCTGCAAAACATGCAAATATGAAAGGAGCAGCTGGCAAGAAAATTAAGACAGACAATCCTTTTCATTTGAAGTATGACAAAGGAAGCTTAAGTAAAGAAGTGATTGACGTTGAATTGGCTTTTTGGAATGATGGTAAACACTCAAGACTCGTTTGGATAACTTCCCTTTATGAATTGAATAGTGCACATTGGTGGCAAATTTTTGTGGATGCGCAAAACGGCAAAGAATTACACCGGATAGATTGGGTGGTGAGTTGTGACCTGCATGATCACCAAGAAGAAGACATGGATGATGCTCATCCTGTTTCTGTTCCTGTTTTTCCAGCACCAGCACCTCCACCACCCTCTACAGATCAGTATAATGTTTTTCCGCTTCCGGTGGAAAGTCCAAACCATGGAAGTGCCTCAGTGGTAACAGGTCCATATAATTCTACTGCTTCTCCTTTTGGATGGCATGATGTAAATGGTATCGCCGGCGAAGAGTATACGATTACTAGAGGTAACAATGTGTATGCTTATGAAGATGTAAATGACGTGAATTCTCCTGGATATAGTCCTAATGGTGGGACATCTTTGAACTTTAACTTTCCTATAAACTTAAATCAATCACCTGCTAATTACCAAGACGTTGCCATTACAAATTTGTTTTTTACATGCAATAGAATACACGATATTCTTTACCTGTATGGATTTGATGAACAAAGTGGTAACTTTCAAGAGAACAATTACGGAAATGGCGGGGCAGCTTCCGACAATATCCGGGCTGAAGCACAAGATGGTGGCGGGACCAATAATGCAAATTTCGCAACACCACCTGATGGGTCAAATCCAACAATGCAAATGTATTTATGGGCAGCAAATGGGGGCGCGGCTAATCTACTCACTGTAAATAGTCCATCCAATATTGCGGGTGTCTATGCTGCTACAGAAGCAGTTTTTGGTCCTGGCGTACCTGCAACACCATTAACAGCAGATTTAGTATTGATTGATGATGGAGTTGCTCCAGATGATGATGGGTGTGAAACCGCTGTGAATGGCGCTGCATTATCAGGGAAATTTGCTGTGATCTACAGAGGGTCTTGTACATTTGTTTCAAAAATTGAAAATGCGCAGAACTTTGGTGCGGTTGGTGTAATCATTATCAATAATGTTTCAGGACAACCTATTACAATGGGAGGAACAAGTTCAATAATAACCATCCCTTCTATCATGGTTTCTCAATCTGATGGTGCTATAATAACTGGGCAAATGGCATCAGGAACCGTAAATGCAACATTGGGTGCGGTGGGTTCTGGTAGTTTTGATAAAGATGGAGATTTTGACAATGGTATTGTAATACATGAATTTGGACACGGTGTTTCAAATCGCTTAACTGGTGGCCCCTCAAATTCAGGTTGTTTAAGCAATGATGAACAAATGGGTGAAGGCTGGAGTGACTTTTTAGCATGTATGTTAACCATGGACATGACGGCAACGAACCCAGTAAACCGGCCTATTGGGACTTATGCAACTTCTCAAGCAACTAATGGAAATGGTATCAGAAATGCACCCTATGACACGAGTTTTGTTGTAAACGATTATACTTATGCTGATGTTGCTGATGTGAATAATGTATCACAACCTCACGGAATAGGCTTTGTTTGGGCAACAATGTTATGGGATTTAAATTGGGCATTCATTGACCAATATGGTTTCGATTCAAATATTGAAACTGGAACTGGTGGAAATAATATGGTATTAGAATTGGTGATAGAAGGATTAAAACTACAACCTTGTTCTCCCGGTTTTGTAGATGGAAGAGACGCTATTTTACTTGCAGATCAATTGTTGAATGCAGGAGCCAATCAATGTTTAATTTGGAGCGTTTTCGCAAAGAGAGGTTTAGGTTATAGCGCTTCACAAGGTAGTTCAAACAGTAGGACTGACCAAACAGAAGCATTTGATTTACCTATTGCCTGTGCAATACCTGATAATGCTCCGATTGCTGATTTTGATGCGGACATTTATCAAACTTGTTCGGGTGAAGTACAATTTCAAGACCTTTCACAAAATACACCACAAAATTGGTTGTGGGAATTTGGTGATAATACAACTGATACTGTTCAAAACCCTTTGCATGTCTATACAACGTCTGGATTGTATACTGTAAAATTAACCGTCACCAATAGTTTAGGTGTTGATTCATTAATAATAATCGACTTTATAGAAGTAGTCCTTTCTGATTTCAATTGGAATGTATCTGGCTTAACAGTTAATTTTAATGCTACCTCTGTGCCAGGA
Organism: uncultured Putridiphycobacter sp.; assembly: GCA_965367695.1. GTDB lineage: Bacteria > Bacteroidota > Bacteroidia > Flavobacteriales_D > Crocinitomicaceae > Putridiphycobacter. Next base: position 6,559 of record CBDUKB010000093.1, on the reverse strand, counting down.
GCGAATTTCTTTTGGGATTTTGGTGACAACAATACTGCTACCTCTCAAAATCCATCAAACACTTATCCATCATCAGGCATCTATGAAGTCACACTTCAGGTTAATGGTGGGTGTACAGTAACTTATGATGTTACAGTTGAAGACGATTTAGGGCAAGTGGATTTGAATATGAAAGATTTTGAAATTTTCTTATTTCCAAACCCAGCAAGTGAAGAGGTAAATTTTGCCATTAATGAAGCTTTGGCATCAGATGCTTTGTTACAAATTTATAGTGTTGATGGTAAATTAGTCGAATCACTTAATTTTAATGCTGGAACAAAAATGATGACAATTCCGTTAAACGAAATGAGCGCCCAAGTATATTACTTGGTCCTTAACTATCAAAATGGAGTCGCGGTTAAAAAACTAATTGTTCAAAAATAAAGGACCTTATTTTTAATTTTGAAAAATAGTTTGCTAATCAATTTACCATGATTAAAAATCAACGCATTATTCAACTGTAATTCAAAAAAAGAAAAAATGACAAAAAGATTATATTTCATTTTAATATTGTTTATCAGTCTTGTTGTAAGTTGTGATTTTAAGGAGGAAGAGGCAGTTGAAATCATAGCAGTTGAAAAAACACCTAGAGAATTACTAGGCGAAGCTTATCAGCTATTTAAAGAGGGAAACGACAAGGAATCAATCAAGTTAGCCAACCAGGTTTTAGCAATAGGAAGAGAGACGAACAATGATACCCTAATAGGAAATGCATTAACATCATTGTGCAGGAATGCACAACGCAGTTTGGATACAATTAAATTAGGGGAATTAAGTGCTGAATTAAAGGATTTGGCTCATTCAACTTCTAATCAAAAGTGGTTGATGTATCGGGCACACATGAATGCCGAAATGTGGCGCTTAATAGGAAATATGGATCGAGCTGAAGAATATTATACCGAAAGCATGCGGATTAGCCTTGAAATAGGTGCAACAGGAATGTATACCATTGATCATTTTAATAAATCTTTTGTTGCTACAGCAAAGGGAGACTTCGACACAGCCAATACATTAATTAAAAAGTATTATCAGCTTAGACAAGAAGAAAATAATGTAGTAGAAGATGCATATGGATTAATTGCATTAGCTTACTTATTGGAGCAACAAGAAAATTATCAAGGTGCCCATGAAGTTACTGTAGTGACAAGAAGATTATTCAAAGAACAAAACATTTTTCCAGAACCACCTGATGAAAAACCATTAATAGCAGTTGAAAAGCGGGTTCATGAAATGCTGGATTCAGCAACTTTAAATGCCATCAATTCAAATGCTACGACGCTTGCAGTTTCAGACTTATTGGGAAAATATTTGAAATAGACCCGAAGACTTTACCTTTCTAAAATACCTAGAGAAATGATTATTATCAGCCATTTTGCTGCTAGGTAATTCTCAATAATTGCCTAACTTTATTAAAACTAAAACCATGAAAACCCTGCTTATCATTATTGGTGTATGCTTATTGATATTTATCATCATTCAAATATACACCATGAAAAGTCAAAGAAATATCGAAACTTATTCTTATTCAGTTGAAAAAAAGTATGACGCTTTTGAAATCCGCAATTATGCTGCTAGTTTATTTACTTCAGTTAAATTAAATACTAAAGACTACAGTACTTCATCAAGTAAAGGTTTCTCAATATTAGCTGGTTACATTTTTGGCGGCAATGATAAAAAACAAAAAATTGCCATGACCTCTCCAGTTGCTATGTCCTTAGAGGATTCAATTACCATGATGTTTTTAGTACCCAAACAATACAAAAAAGATGCCTTGCCACAGCCAAATCAATCACAAATAAAATTTAGAGAAGAGCCCGCAAAAAGAGTGGCAGCAATTACTTTTGGTGGTTGGGCCAATGATGATAAGATAGCAGAGTACAAAGCAGAATTAATGGCCGCTTTGGATGCCGAAAACATCAAATATTCGAATCATTTTTATTTTTTAGGTTATAACCCTCCTTATGAAGTATTCGGTCGAAAAAATGAAATAATCGTTGAATTAAAAACTGAAGACAAAAACAACTGATTTAAATCTTTTTCGTTCTTTGTAATTAAAATACCAAGAAAAACTAATATTAAATATAAAGATTATAGTTAATAAGTTTTAAATTAGTGGTTTAATTTTTACAAAATGAAAATAGCCCAATTAAGTATCACCCTGATCGTCTCCGTATTTTTATTAGGGTCTTGTGCGCTTTTTGGGATTCATTTATCTGTTCATAATCCTAGACATCCTGGTAAAACACCTAAGTTTTCAAAAGAAATGATGCTATTGGGTGAATTAACGAAATTTAGAACTTGTTTTGATGTTCATTATTACGACTTATCCCTTGATATTGATCCAGAAAAAAAAACATTAAATGGAATAGTTGAAATTCATGCAATAAGTACAGCCGATTTTGATACTTTGCAAATAGATTTACACAAGAATTTTGAAATTACTTCCTTGCATGAAATGGGTAGTGATTTCCAATTGAAGTACCAACGAAAGGAAAGAGCCATTTTTGTCATTTTATCAAAAAAGAAACAAGAAAATTTTTCATTACAAATTGCTTATCATGGGAAGCCAATCAAAGCTAAAAAACCACCATGGAAAGGAGGCTTTGTATGGAAAAAAGATAAAGAAGATCAGCATTGGGCTGGTGTAGCTTGCGAATCAATAGGACCGAGCATTTGGTGGCCCTTAAAGGATCATACCGCTGACGAGCCTGACAGTATGCGTATCCATTATACGGTGCCAAATGACTTGATGGCTGTTGGAAACGGTCAATTCACTGGAAAAAATATCGGTGCAAATAAGACAACCTATAATTGGTTTGTTTCTTATCCAATAAACACCTACAATGTTACCCTTTATATAGGGAAATTTAAAATTATTGAAGACGAATACCTGGGTATCAATGGAGAATGTTTGTTCATTACGCATTATGTATTGGAAGAAAATTACGAAAAAGCAAAGATTCATTTTAAACAATTGCATGAGCAATTGGCTTTGTATGAAAAAAGATTTGGAGCATACCCATGGTATCGAGATGGATTTAAACTGGTGGAATCCCCTTTTCCTGGCATGGAACACCAAACAGCCATTGCGTACGGTAATGGTTATAAAAATGATGCGGGTGGAGAAACAGATTATATTATACTTCACGAAACGGCACATGAGTGGTGGGGAAACAGCGTAACAGCAAAAGACCTGGCACATGTATGGCTACAAGAAGGATTTGCGACTTATGCAGAATCACTTTTTTATGAAGAAAAAGATGGATACTTAGCTTACGAAAACGAACTCTACTACATAAGGTGGTACATAAAAAATAAATTCCCTATTGTAGTGGAGGAAGGGAAAAGATGGTTCCATTTTAGACAAAATAGTGATGTTTATGTGAAAGGTGCCTGGATATTACATTCATTGAGAAGCCAGATAGACAATGACAGTACGTTTTTTGACATCATGCGAAGTTTTTCAATAGAAAACAAATATAAAATTGTTGAATCTGAGGATTTTATCAATTTGGTAAACAAAAAAACTAAAAGTGATTATCATTGGTTTTTTGATCATTACTTATACAATAACGAAGCACCTACATTGGCTTATTTTATTTCTGATGAAGGTATCTTATATTACAAATGGGCGAACACCGCTGCAAATTTTAATCAATTAAACATAAGGATACAGTCTAAAAATAAAGCTTATACGCTTCAACCTTCTCAAAAAGTGCAGAAAATGCAATTAACACTTTCCTCTTTAAATTATTGGGAAATACAATTTAATGAATCCGTTTTATTTGCTTACGACAAAGATAAATCCCTTGAAAAAAAATATAAAATTGAAAACCCAACCGAGACGAGTTATTCACCTTGGTAAAAACTTTATTAAATAGATTAATAATACCTTAAAATGAAATCAATGCTTCAAAAAACTTTATTACTTACGCTGTTATTTTTTACTTTCTCAAGCTTTAGCCAAGAAACAATATCGGCTTTATTATTAGGTGAGCAAACAGCTACTGAAAACAATCATTTAACCTGTGGTAGTCATGATTTCATGGAACATTTAAATTATGAAACACCAAATTACTCTTCCCTATCAACTCAATTAATGAAGCAAATTAATTTATTAGTCATAGAACAACAACAAAGTCGGGCTTATGAAGACTTGTATGTAATTCCGGTAGTTTTTCATATAGTATATAATGACAATCAGGAAAACCTACACGATTCAGTGATTTTAAATCAAGTAGCAATATTAAATGAATGTTTTAGGCGAAAAAATGCCGACACAACCAATACAAGAAATGTATTTAATAATATTGTTGGTGATGCTAAAATTGAATTTAAGTTAGCTGATATTGATCCAACAGGTGCTCCTACAACTGGAATTACTCGTACTACTTCCTCAATCAGTCATTTTGGTGGTATTTTACCTTATAATCAATCCCAAACTCAAGAAATTGTTGATTGGGTAAACGACAGTTTATTTTACAATTTTTTTAGAATTACTCAATCAAATTTGGGGGGACAAGATCCATGGAATACCCAACAATATTTAAATGTTTGGATTGGTGATTTAAGAATTTTTGAACCTCAAATTAACAATGCCGAAGAATTGGTTTATTTTGGATTATCAACACCACCATCTAACCATCAAAACTGGCCAGATTCAGTCTTACAAATCACAGATTCATTTCACCAAGGAATATTAATGCATTATGTAAATATAGGTTCCAATAATCCAAATTTACTTCCTGCACCCTATAATGCCTACAATGGGTTAGTAACCAAAGGAAAAATGCTCGTTCATGAAGCAGGTCATTATTTAGGACTGCGGCATATTTGGGGAGATGGAGATTGTACCCAGGATGATTATATTTCAGACACACCTTTAAGTGCAGCAGCAAGCCAATACAATTGTAATCAGAATATAAATAGTTGTGTCGATAATATTAACGGACAAGACTTACCAAATATGGTAGAAAATTATATGGATTATTCAAGGGCGAATTGCCAAAATGCCTTTACAATTGGTCAAGCAGATGTGATGCGAGCCGTGCTTGAAAATTTTAGAATAAATTTAGCAACTGTTATTTCTACTGCTAGTATAGCTGAAAATACATTCTTGGAAAATACAATTATTTATCCAAACCCTAGTGACGGAAATATATTTATTGATTTGGGCTCCAACATTGAGCATTTCCAATTGAGTTTACTTAACAATGTTGGACAACTTATTTTAGAACAAAATTTCTTCGATACAAAAATAATTAACCTAGATTTAGACCTAGCGCCTGGTATTTATTTAATGCGAACTCAAGCTGAAAATGGTAAGCAATGGTCACAGAAAATAATAATAGAATGATGGTATTTAAAAATTGTTAACTTTTCATTTCTTACCTTATGTCAACTTCATTTATTTTAATCGGCAGTAACTTTGTATAGTCATTAAAAAAATACGTCATGAAAAGAGCAATTGAAAAAGTGATTGCACCCCCACATCCTCATTTCGTGGGTGATGGATTTAGAGTTCACAACTTTATACCTGGTGCTTTAGGAGCAAACAGCAATCGAATGGATCCCTTTATTATGTTGGATTATAATTCAAAATTTTACTTTGAACCATCATCTAAACCAAAAGGTGTTGGCGTGCATCCACACCGAGGTTTTGAAACAGTAACCATTGCATACAAAGGAAAAGTAGCACATCACGATAGTGCAGGAGGTGGTGGAATTATTGGAGAAGGAGATGTACAATGGATGACAGCTGCTTCGGGAGTTTTACACAAAGAATACCATGAAGAAGAATTCTCCAAAGCTGGAGGAGATTTTCAAATGGCGCAATTGTGGGTTAATTTACCTGCACAATTTAAAATGTCTGCCCCAAAATACCAAGGTATTACCAATGATGAAATTCCAAAAATTCCTTTACCCAATGGAAATATTGAATTAATTGCTGGTGAATATCGAAAACATAAGGGTGCAGCAAATACTTTTACTCCTTTAAATATGTTGAACCTCAATCTTGAAAAAGATGGTGAAGCCGATTTTGATTTTCCAGAAAATTTCAATACTGCACTGGTTGTGGTTGAAGGAAACATAACCGTAAATGGAGAATCACAGGTATCTACTGATCATTTTGTTCTCTTCAAAAATATGCCAGGAACCATTACCATCAACACTAAAGCCCAAGCAAAAGTTTTAATTTTAAGTGGAGAACCTATCAATGAACCAATGGCTTCCTATGGTCCTTTTGTAATGAATACTCAGGCAGAAATTGAACAGGCTATTCATGATTTTAATCAAGGGAAATTTGGCCATTTAGCGGATTAAAATAAATCTTTTCAACAGCATCATTCTTCTTTAATATGTATTCCTACTTTAAAAAAGTAGGTGATTTTTGTACGTTTGGAAGTCAAGAATTTTTAAAATAAAAACAAGCATATTAGTCATTTAAAATTTATTTATTTAGATTAGCAATCGAACTAAAATATAGAGAATTATGAAAAAAATTTATGGCTTTTTAATT
>CBDUKB010000092.1:0-11229 GCA_965367695.1 uncultured Putridiphycobacter sp. | reverse complement strand
GATATTTTGCGCCTTCTCTCATCAGCTGCAATCCTTCGGTCCATCCTTTGATTACTTGAAACAAACTGAAACGTACTGGCTTTTCAAGTGCAAGAGAACTTTCAAATTCTTCTCCTGTAATAAAGCGACCAACATAATGCACTGCAACAGAATCTGTCGTATTTGGTCTAACACCTGTTCCATTTTCAAATATTTTGTATTGCAAACCAGATGCAGTTTCAAAAACGTTAGGGTTTTCCTTATTCTTATTTAAAAAATCTTCTCCAACTTTTTTATTAATATCAGCATAATAAGTCGCTAAATCAAATTGCGCATCTTCTAATGAGTAATTTGTTTCAACACCGTTAAAACCATCTTGTATCCCTTTCACTAAAGTCATTGGTACAATTTCATTTTCAATGTGCCTATCAACAAATGAACTGACCAAAACAATTGCTTCGTTTACGCCAATGGCGTAACTACCTAATGACCTACTCACTTTTGAACTATCCACACTTCCATCTTCAACCAAATACAGATTTAATATTGAATCAACCGCTTTAGATGGAATTTCTAAAGGCTCGGAATTTAAATAGTCGACCAAGCCTTTTTCAATTGCTTTCAAATCAAATTTACCTTTTAATTTGGCATTAGAATAAAATGCAACACCCGCCTTACCATGATCTAAACCAATGGCGTAACTGATTTTTTGAAAGTAGTTATCAAATGCAATTGTTTGTACCGCTAATTTTGGTTCAAGTTTATTTTTTAAGGCATTGTCACTGCATGACAACACAACCACTAAAATTAATAGGAGGGATAGTAAACGCATTTTTATCCTTGAATATCTAATAATTCTACATCAAAAATTAAAGCCATATAAGGTTTAATTGGACCTTGAGGATGCGGTGTTGCACCATAGGCTAAATCTTCAGGTATGTATAACCTATATTTAGCGCCAACTGGCATTAATTGCAAAGCTTCCGTCCACCCTTTAATTACTTGATTTACACCAAACGTTGCAGGTTCACCTCTTTCAATTGAACTATCAAACACAGTCCCATCAGTTAAGGTCCCATGATAATGTACTGTTACTTGGCTAGTTTCATTAGGTTTTGCACCATTTCCTTCACTTAAAATTTCGTATTGTAAACCAGAAGGCAATACAGTTACATTTTCTTTTTGTGCATTAGCTGATAAAAAAGCGGCTCCTTCAACTTTATTCGCTGCAAATTTCGACTCGTTTATCTCATTGATATAAGCTTGAATTACTTCATTCGCCTCTTCAGGTTTCATTTTTGCTTGATCACTAAAAACATCTTTTATTCCATCTAAAAAACTGTTCAAATCAATTTCCTCAAGATTTTGACTTTTTAAACTTTGACCGATACTCATACCAACGCCATAACTTGCGTTATTTTTTACTTCACTCATTTACTTTATTTTATTAATTATTAATCGCTGCAATTCCAGGCAACTCTTTTCCTTCTAAATATTCTAACATAGCACCACCTCCTGTTGAGACATGACTCACTTGATCACCTAAATCAAATAAATTTACAGCGGCAACACTGTCCCCTCCACCTACTAATGTGAATGCTCCTTTTTGAGTTGCGGCTGCCACTGCAAGTGCAATAGCTTTTGTTCCTCCTTGAAATTTTTCTAATTCAAAAACACCCATTGGCCCATTCCATAAAATTAATTTTGAATTTAGAATGACATTGGTAAATTCTTGAATGGCATTATTTGCAATATCTAAGCCCATCCAACCATCAGGAATTTCTTTTGTTAAACAATTTTGTGTATTTGCTTCATTTGAAAACTCATCTGCCGCAACCGTATCAATGGGTAAATAAATATTGACTCCTTTATTTTTAGCTGTCAATAAAATTGATGTTGCTGTTTCTATGAAATCGTTTTCAATTAATGAATTACCAACATTACCGCCCATTGCTTTTATAAAAGTATAGGCCATTCCTCCTCCAATAATTAAATTGTCTACTTTATTGATTAATTGATTGATAATGGAAATCTTTGAAGACACCTTCGCACCTCCTACTATCGCTGTTAATGGTTTTTCATTCGAATTTAACACCAAATCAACACTTTTAATTTCTTTTTCAATTAAGTACCCAAACATTTTATCCTTTGGAAAATATTTAGCAATTACAGTGGTAGATGCATGCGCACGGTGTGCGGTACCAAAGGCATCATTGATATAAACATCACCATGTTTTGACAAAGCTTCTGCAAAAGTCTCATCTCCTTTCACTTCGGATGCATGAAATCGCAAATTCTCTAACAATAAGACTTGGCCGGCTTTTAAATTACTTGATTTTTCAAATGCCCTTTCACCTATACAATCGGAAGCAAAAAACACTTCTTGACCTAAATCTTTTTCAACGGTTGAAAGTATATTTTTTAATGAAAATCTTGCTTCAGGAATATTTTTAGGTCTACCAAGGTGAGACATTAATACTACTGAACCACCGTCATTGAGTACTTTTTTAATGGTTTTTAATGCTGCTTTTATCCTTGTATCATCAGTAACCGCTAGTGTTTCTTTGTTTAAGGGAACATTAAAATCTACTCGAATGAGGGCTCTTTTTCCTTCAAAATTATATGCATCTATACTTGCCATTCCACATTTATTTAAAATTGAAATGCAAAGATAAAACTATAAAATGCTTGAACTAAAAATGTAAAGTATTTTTCAACTTAATTTAACATCATTTTTTGATTGTAAATAGTATTATCTACAAATACTGAAACAATATACAGTCCTTTTTTTCGAATATTTGTTGCCAATACTTCATTGTATTGACCCGGATCTTTAAGTCCAAGAGTAGTACTTTGCACCAATTTCCCGTCCAGTGTTTGCACATTTACCATTAGTTTAGCTGGCTCAAGTAAACGATAATCTATATGGAAGACTTGATTAATGTCATCCCAAAAAACTTTTAGTGATTTAGCATTTGCTTCTTGCTCATTGACAGATACAGGCACTGATGAATTAATTTCAAAACTTCCTACATAAATTTTATCACCTGAAGTAGAGCCACCATTATTTGACTTATTAAAAGAAAAATAAGCACGTAAATCCCCTTTTTCTGTAGCAGGAGCAGTCCATTGAAATTGAAAATTTGAGATTCCACTAGAAGCAGAATGACGGATATATTCTCTTCCACCTGCTAATGCAATGCTGGTATTGGTTCCGTTAATAAAATTTCCCGCTTTTTGAAGGTTACCATCTAATATTGTCATCTGGAAACCATTTTTAGCGCCAGACCCAATACTTAACCCAATAGAATATGACTGACCTGGCACATACATATCATCCACATCTGAAAAACTCATGGTAATTGTTCCTATAGCAGAAAGAATAGAACCATTGTGGCAATCAGTACAAGTGGACTCACCCGGAGCACCAGTTTTACCAGTTGGAGGATTGGCAGAAAAATCATTTAAATACGAATTCATTTCGTATTCTTCAATTTGAGTTAAACTAGTATCAACGAATGAAAGTAAAACTTTGAAGCCTATTAAAATAGTAAATGCAAAGTATAAAATCCTTTTGTTCAAAATCAATTATTTAAAGTTCCTTGTTCAATCCAACATCTAAATTTTGCAATTAATGAGTCTGGCAATTGGTCTTGTCCATAAGGCATAGGAGTTACTCCACTCTCGTGACTGATGACTTTATTAATTATTGTTGCATTATTACTCACTACATCATAGGAAGTAAATTCATAACCAGCAGAAGCGGTGCTGTTGTGACAACCCGAGACATTGCATGATTGATTAATCATAGGCTCAATCACTTGGGCATAAGAAATTAAATCAACACAAGGGTATTTTTCTAATAAGTCTAATTCAATCGCTTTGTTTTTTGTACAACTAATCATACCTATAAACAAGGTGAAAACAATAAATACTAATCTCATACTTTAAATTTACGTGTAATTGAAAAACCGAATCTAAATTGGCCATCTAACCAATTGTCATAAGTTGATGGAATAGAAAGGTTTTCGTTGACACCCCTCGCATTAGAAAAAATAAAAGTGAATGCATGTCCACCTGTCAATAGTTCAATGCCTATAGAAAGTGGGTTTTGATATGGCAATACCGTATTTCTACTTAAAATATGATTGTATTCAACTAACATTCCTAAAATAGGATTAAAGCGAACCCTGGCAGTTCCTCCCACAAATCCAATTGTATTGACATCTTCATACAACACAAAATTTCTATGGTTAATTCCAGCATTTAATTGAAGGGATAAATGATTCGATATTTTTTTACTTATTAAAATTTGATGTGTATATATCAATCTGTCTGTATAGGTTTTAAAAGCATTTTCTGCACTTAAATTAGTAGCCGCCTTTGCATACGAAAAAGCAGAACTTGACACCCATGTTAAATTCAAGGGAACTTTATCACCTTGTTGTAAAAAACGATACTTAATGTAACCATCAGCTACTTGTCGTATCGACCCTACCCCTTTGCTTCTACCCAATCCTATATTTAAATTATTTGTAATGCCGTATTCAAAAGCAATCCTTACATCAGCTAAATCATCTAACCCAAACCAACGATCCAACGCACCAGGACCAGCTATATCACCAAATTTATGGGCCACAATAAATTCAAATTGTCTTTTATACAGCATTTCAGTACTGTGATTAAACAAGCCTCTCGTCCCTTCAAAGGTGTCCCAAACTTTATTATTTTCATCTTTTTGACTGTAAGCAAAAGATGTACTTAATAAAAACACTATCAATAATTTATTCATCATATTACTTTAGCTTATTTGCCTTTATATAGGCCAGTAAATCTAACATTTGTTCATCACTCATTTTTTCCAATGTGTATTGTGGCATGTATTGTCTTTTACCATTTACTGCATAAGTACCTTTCCTTACAATATGAGGAACTGTAAAATGAGATTTTTTATCTAATTGTGCTTTTAAAAAAGTCAAGGTTAAGTTACTTTCGTCAAATTCAAAATTAGTAATATTTTTACCCAGTCCATGACAATGTAAGCAACCGTTCTTGAATATGTACGCACCATTTTCAATATTGGTTTGGTAGCCTGCTATACTAGGCAAGTCAACGTTTCCAAAAGTAGCTTCATTTATTAAGCTATACTTAGCTTTCAATGTCTCAATACCTTTTTTATTTTTAGTTAGTAAGTCGTTTGAAAGCTCATTTAATTCACTGCTGCTCAACTTTAAATCACTGATTGATATTTCGATTGATTTAAAATAATGTAGTACTGCATTTAATTCCCATTTTTCCATAGGTCTACCTTGTGAACATTGCACCGCACACAACTGGATGGCATTCACCAAACTATCTCGTGTTGGTATGACTAAATCCCCATATTTTAAAGCGTAATCCCCATTATACCAATGCGCTTTATTGTACATGCCATAAAAGGTAGAAGCAGGTAAAAATGGGATGTCATTCGACTTTCCGTAGGATATTCGCGCCGACGGACTTTCATCACTTAAATCCTCTACTTCTTTAATTGTATTATGACAGTCGATACAAACAAAAAACTTTGATAAGCGTTTGTGGTTGCGATCTGTTAGTTTTCCTTTTGTGACTAATTCATATCCAATAGCAGCAGAATCTTTATCAAATTTTTGAATGGCATGATTGGGAACTTGATCACCTAACTTTATTAAAACATCAGATACAGTCATTTCAGCAATAACTTTCGTCATGGCCGCATTATTTATGTCATTTCTCCCATTTGAAAGCATTAGAAATATGCAGAAACTCCCAATTATAAATGAAATCACTAATCTTTTCCTAATCATCAATTTGATTTTCTATTTTTGTAAAGCTAATGAAAATTAAATTAGACTACAAATAACAAATGTTAACTAACTTTTTAGAAACCCCCATTGAATATTTAAAAGGTGTTGGCCCATTGAAGGGTGATGTTTTACGCAAAGAATTAGGCATACATCAATTCCGAGATCTATTGCTATATTTTCCTTTTCGATATGTTGATCGATCTAGTTATCAAACAATTAAAAATATTAGGAATGAAGAGGGTTTTGTACAATTAAAAGGTACAATCACTAAAGTGCAAGAAGTTGGGAAAGGCAGGGGAAAAAGATTGTCGGCACAATTTTCAGATGGAACAGGAAGTGTAGAATTAACTTGGTTCAAAGGAGTAAGTTATATAAAAACCCAATTAAAACCTAACTTGATATATCGCGTTTACGGGAAACCAAAAGCCTATGGCTTAAAATACTCGATTGCGCATCCCGAAGTGGAGTTAGTTGAAAATATTAAGGGAGAAGAGTTAGGCTTGCAACCAGTCTATCATACAGGAGAGCATTTAACTCGTAAAAACTTGCACAGCAAAGGAATTGAAACCATAATAAAAAATTTATTAACGGAAATTCCTGGTAAAATTAATGACCCATTACCAGAATGGCTCATTAATGAACTCAATTTAATTCCAAGAGAAGTCGCCTTGATAAATATGCATGCCCCCAAAGACATGCAAATTGCAAAAAGAGCCGCATTAAGAGTAAAATTCGACGAATTATTTTTCTTGCAATTAGAACTCCTCACGAGAAAAAAAATAACACAAAATAAAATCAATGGTTATGTCTTTGATGCTGTTGGTGATGCCTTTAATACATTTTTCAGTCAGCACCTCCCTTTCACCTTGACCAATGCACAAAAAAGAGTTGTAAAAGAAATCAGAAAGGACATGGGTACTGGAAGACACATGAATCGATTACTCCAAGGTGATGTCGGTAGCGGAAAAACATTGGTTGCTTTATTAACTGCATTAATTGGCATAGACAACCACTTCCAAGTTTGCTTAATGGCTCCGACAGAAATTTTGGCGAACCAACACTTTATTACCATTTCAGATTTTTTATCAAAAATGGACCTAAAAGTAGCTTTGTTGACCGGTTCAGTAAAACAGGCTGACAGAAAAGTAATACATGCTGGATTAGAAGATGGAAGTATCAATATATTGATTGGTACACATGCTTTAATTGAACCCAAAGTAAAATTTAAAAATCTTGGTTTAGCCATCATTGATGAACAGCATAGATTTGGTGTTGCTCAAAGGGCAAAGCTATGGAAAAAAAACACCTTACCTCCTCATGTATTAGTCATGACTGCGACGCCTATACCAAGGACTTTGGCTTTAACTTTTTATGGAGACTTGGATGTTTCAGTCATTGATGAATTACCTCCTGGAAGAAAGGCGATTCAAACCAGGCATTACTTTGAAAGCTCGCGTTTAAAGGTCTTTAAATTTATTGAAAATGAAATAAAATTAGGTCGACAAGTATATATTGTGTATCCTTTAATCGAAGAATCAGAAAAAATGGATTATGCTAATTTAATGGAAGGCTATGATTCAATTTCTCGAAGATTTCCTCGTCCAGATTACAATGTTAGTATTGTACATGGAAAAATGAGTGCAGAAACCAAAGATTTTGAAATGCAACAGTTTGTTAAGGGAATCACAAATATAATGGTAGCAACAACCGTAATTGAAGTTGGCGTAAATGTTCCCAATGCTAGCGTCATGATTATTGAAAGCGCTGAAAAATTTGGATTATCACAATTACATCAATTAAGAGGTCGCGTTGGAAGAGGTGCAAAACAATCTTATTGTGTTTTAATGACAGGATATAAATTAGGCGAAAATGCAAAAAAAAGAATGGAAACAATGGTGCGCACTAATGACGGATTTGAAATTTCTGAAGTAGATTTAAAATTAAGGGGACCGGGTGACATTATGGGCACCAAACAAAGTGGTGTATTAGACTTAAAATTAGCAGATTTAGCAAAAGATGGACAAATAGTAACCCTTGCTCGAGAAAAAGCAAGACAACTATTTGAAATAGACCCTAAACTCGAAAAACCAGCACATCAAGAAATTGCAAATATTTTAAGAAGCATATTAAAATCTAAACCAAATTGGAGTAGAATTTCTTAATGATATTACGCTGCTTACCTTTTTATGCAGCAAAAATAATTAATCCAAGTATTATATATTATTTGATAAAGCGTTTTCTTCTATAATAAGCCAGTACTGAAATCACTACAAATCCTATAGCGGTAATAGGTACCCAAGCAGGAAGTGGTACTGGATCTCCAGTTGCATAAGAATGCAATCCACTTAAATAAAAGTTTACCCCATAAAATGTCATAATAATTGAACTATACCCTACCATTGAAGCGACATTAAAAGTAAAGTCTGATTTTAAACCAGGAATAAATCGGAAATGCAAAATAATCGTATAGACCAATACTGAAGCTAATGCCCAAGTCTCTTTAGCATCCCAACCCCAATAACGGCCCCATGATTCGTTTGCCCATACACCTCCTAAAAATGTTCCAATAGTCAACATGAATAACCCTGTTGTCATGACCATTTCACTGATATAACGCAGTTCTTTACTTGTTAAATCCATTCTTTTGCGTGAATTTTTAGACTTAAAAATATCAATATTTAAATTGATGATTCCCAAAATTGCTGACAATCCCAAGAAACCGTATGAACCCGTAATAATGGCTACGTGAATCATAAGCCAATAAGATTTAAGTACTGGTACTAAATTAGATATTTGAGGATCCATATTATTTAAATGTGCCACAAATAACATGAGCCAAGCCAAAATACCAGTAGCACCCAAAACAATTTTAGAATTTTTCGAAAATAGTAATCCAGCAACAACTGTTATAAAAGATATAAATACAATGGCTTCATATCCATTACTCCAAGGAGCATGACCTGACAAATACCAGCGTAAACCTAAAGTAAAAGCGTGGGCTAATGCTAATAAAATAAATAATACAGTGGCTACTTTATTAAATATACCCACTTTTATTTTTGGTCTGAATAAATTGACAAATTGAGCAATCAATAGAATAAGTCCAAGCGTTAAGTACAAATTATTAAGTCTTTCAAAAACATTTGATTTGGTATAAAATATTTCCCAAGCAATTTTAGATTTACTTGGCATCAATGCAGGGTTTCCAGCACCTCTTTGATAGGTGTCAATCAGTTTTAGAACTTTATCTGTTTCTTTCCAATCACCTGACGCTTGTGCTGCATTTGCTTCAATAATATACATATTCATAATCCCACTCACAAAAGTACTGTCATCACCTTTCAATTTAGTTAAGTTATCTGCAGGCGCGTACCATGTATTCGTTTGATCATTTTTCATTGGAAAAATTCTCAAATAATAGCCCATGACTACCCCACGAATAATATTAAATCTTTCATCTGTTTTAATAAAGTTTTTATCAAAGACATTTCGCTTACTAGGCGATTTTGTCTGCGCATTTTTTACATAATTTGTCAATTTATATTTTGCATTTTCCCCATAAAAGTTTTGCATGCTGGCATATTTCCCTTCAATACCTAAAACTTTTTTCGTCGAATCACCAGATACATAAATGAATGGTTCATTAAACCAGTGTGCAAAGTTTACATGTAGCCCAACAAATACTTGATTGGCATTCATTTCCTTATAACTTACCCCTCGATAAACTTTTCGCAAAATCATATCAGCCATGGTATTCACAGGCATAAATCGACCTCCGAAATCTTGAATAATCAATTCCCCAAACTGATCAGCTTGATGCCTATCAATTGGCGTGTAATCATCTCCCGCATGACTTGAAAATGGTATCAATCCAAAAAACAGCACCATTACTTTTAATAATTTTTCTCTTTTTTGTCTTACATCTTTGGATTTATTCATCAACATCCTAAATCGACTGCCTTTGGTAAACACCGCCAAAAACATGCCTATTCCCATTAATAAATATCCGATATAAGTCACCAAAGTCCCCCACCAATCATGGTTTACCGATAGAATCGTACCTGTTTCGTCAGGATCATAAGAAGATTGAAAAAATCGATACCCACCATAATCTAATACGTGATTCATGAAAATTCTGTGGTCGAATTTTTTATTGTGTATGGTATCAATTAAAGTTACCTCACTGGCATATGAAGATGGATTTTCAGTTCCAGGATATTTTTCGAGCTGAAAATCTTTTAAGTGGATAAAAAATGGAATTGTTAAGTATTTCGCACCCAAACAAATTCTATAATTTAATCCATTCATTGAAAAGGTAGTATATGAAGGGTAGTTTCCTGTTTCACCAGATATATTGACAATTTTAGATTCTCCACCTTCTTTTACTTCTAACTGAATCGTGTGATGTCCTTCAGGGTGATTAATTGCTTCTTTTTTTACTAAAACTTTATTTTGCAACTTTTGCTTATAAACAAATTGCACCCCATTTAATTCGTATAATCGCATTGGGTAAAATGGAACCAATGTATCTCTTGGAATTACACCTGAACTTTGATCACGCATTTGTAAATACGTCAATTCAAAAGGCGTTAGAATATAATCAAGTGAATCGGTTCTAAAAATACGAATACCACCAGTAAAACTTGAATCAGTAGTGATTACAATTCCTTTTTCTTGAATATCATGTCCACTCCCTAAATAATTATTTTTTCTTCCACCTTCACCTACAGTGACAATGTGTAAAAAATCATCTCCATTCTCTGCTGATTCTACCGTATCAACTTCGTGGAAACCAGGTAAAAACTGGTGATACTTAATTGAAATAGGTCTGGAATCGTCCGGAAAATAAAAGGACATGTCAAGTGGCACATGATCTGTTACCAAACTGCCTAAGCCTATACTTGAAAATTTGGCATGTAAATCAGCTTTTGCTTGATTTAATTTATCAGAAAAAAGTACTTCATAAGCAGGTTCAAATTGGTTGACTTGATCGTCGACATGCACTTGAAAATAAGTGTTCGTCGTTAAGAGTGTATTAGAAGCTTTTCCTTCTTTCACATTCATGATTCCTTCAAAACTTACATTTCTTGTGATGAAAGCACCAATGACAATTACTAAAAAGGATAAATGAAAGATTAAAGAACCAATTTTTTCCTTGCGGAACATTTTATAATGAAAGATATTATATACCAAATTGATAAATAGGAAAAAAAACATCCATTCGAACCACTTTGCATTGTAGACAAAATACTTTGCAGTGGTTGTATCGTAATAGGTCTCAATCCCTGTGGCTATTGCTATTGCTAAAAAAAATACCAACACCAAAAGAGACATAAATTTCATTGAAAAAAAGAAGGCAATAAATCGATTCATGATAGGAGTAATTTCGGTGCAAATTTAACCCTTATTTATGAAATCAATCTGA
>CBDUKB010000091.1:0-11278 GCA_965367695.1 uncultured Putridiphycobacter sp. | reverse complement strand
GATTTTTCAACTAAAAAATAATCGTTATTCAATTCCGAAGCGGTACGCCAGTTTAGGTGAACCTCTTTTTCATTTATTAATTCAGCTTTAAAATCAATCAAATCTATGGGTAGGGTAAAACAAAGTCCTCCTGCACTGTATTCTGCTGATTTAGTGTAAAATGTGTTGGGTGTGTTTTGATTGTTATATTCTGTGAGTATCCAATTATTAGACCTATCTAGTTTTATCACCCTGCTTTCATCTATGATTCCATTAAAATAATAACCATTCTTTTGTTTTCTTCCAATGTTTAAATTTTCAACAGGTGTCCCTATGGGACCAGTATGATTTCCTGTACTTCCTTGTTGTACGCCATCTATAAAGCATTTAATTGTTTTTGAAGTATAATTGTAAGTTAAAGCAACATAATGCCAAGTATTGTTGCTTATGCCGTTGTCAACAATGTCTTTCTCGCCACTTCTTTGAAGTTCAATTCTAATATTATTACTCAAATGAAATAAGCTATAACCCGGGTCACTCCATCCTCCACCACGGTTAATAATATGACCACTGGCTGCCCTGCTGTAGAACCAAGCAGAAACTGTAAGGTCTCCAGTAGGTACGGTGGTAGCAGATGCACCACAATCAAAATAATCATTCGACCCATCAAAGTCAATCCCATAACCAATTTTACCACTCACCAAGTCACTGGCAGTCATACTTCCATTGGCTGTACCAGAATTAGTATTGGCGGAATAATCAATTAATTGTGGACTGCTTGCATTGGGAACTTGGTTCATATGGTATACTGCACCATGATTGGCACTCCAGGTATTGGTGGTTGATGGATCTGTGTTCACAATTGCATTACCATAATACATGTGGATATTCGTGTTGGTGGTAGCATACAAGGTAGGGATTTTCACCCAAGCAATATATTCACCGGTGCTGGCAGTGTAGCGTTCAATTTGATGGTCGAGAATGGTATTGCAGTCACCTGTGGTGAAAATAATGTCATATCCAAATGGATGGTTCACATGTCCACCATTTGGTATCGTTCGCAAATCTGCATCCGTAAAGCTGACGAGCATTTGAAAATCAGTTAAATCGGTACTACCAGCCACTTGACTAGCATTCACAAGTAATTGTTTGCCAAAACTATATCCTGAAGGCTGTGCCAATAGAAGTAATTGAATAAAACAGCTACAAATTAATAACAAGTTTTTCATAGGTCGGTACATTTAAAGTTTCAAAAAAAAAGTGTCAAACTGATGAATGACACTTTAATATGTTGAAATATTTAGATTAGCTCCTACCCAACGATTTAATCATTTTGGTATGGTAAACTAATGCCTTTGCAAAAGTTTGATGCGTGTTATAAGGCACATTAAACTCCTCTGCAGTTTTCTTTACTATTTCTGAAATTTTCTTGTAATGAACATGACAAATATGTGGAAATAAATGATGTTCTACTTGATAATTTAATCCACCTACAAACCAATTTAAAACATTGCTTTTAGGGGCAAAATTCGCTGTTGTTTCCATTTGGTGAATCGCAAAGTTGTTTTCAACATTATTATCTACATCAGCTTTCACAAATTCAGTTTCTGGTACCACGTGAGCAGGTTGGAATACAATTGCTAATAAAAAACCAGCAATTAAGTTTTTTAACACTATAAATAAAGGTACCCACCACCATGATATTGGTAATATAATCATTGGTATCACCAACATAGTTGTGTAATAAAAAACTTTACTAAATATTAATTCTATTAACAAAGCCGAAAAATTAGGGTTTTCAGTTTTTGTTAAATCCATTTTTCGATACCTGAATAACTGTTGAAAGTCTTTTGTAGTTACCCAAGAAACAGTCATTAAGCTATAAAAGAACCAAACATAAAAATGTTGGTATTTGTGAATGGGTTTTAATTCCGCATTTGGAGAAAACCTTAAAAATGGAGGCGGAGAAATGTCTTCGTCATATCCATGAATATTAGTATAAGAATGGTGTAAAACATTGTGTTGAACTTTCCAAGTTACAGCATAACCGCCAATTAAGTTCACAATCTTACCAATCCATTTATTTACATTTTCGTTTTTAGAATAAGCACCGTGATTGGCGTCGTGCATTACACCCATACCAATTCCAGCCATTCCAAATCCCATAATGGCATACATCAAACCTATTACCCATAGGTTCGTCAATCCTCCAAATAGAATAAATCCTAGAGGAACAAAGTACATTGCAACCATTACAATTGTTTTAATTACCATGTTGGCATTTGCATGTCTCGAAATATTATTTTCTTTGAAATACATCCTTACTCTTTTGTTGAGAGTTGCACTAAAATCTCTACCGATTTTTGGCGAAAATTTTACTGGCGTCAGGGCCTTGGTGTTTGTTGTCATAAGCTTTGGTGTTATTATTAACCTTACAAAGATAATCAATAATTGCCTCATTCAGTAATTTAAAATTTATAACTAATCATAAATTTAAATTAAGTTGTTGTTATATAAGGTGTTGTGTTTGTATGAATTTTATCATGTTTTTATTGTGAATTATTTACTAAGCATCTTTTTAAATGATATTATTTTCAATCAATTTATTAAAAGTATCTTCGAATTCAAATTCAATTATTAAACAATTTAAGGCATGAGTGGTGGCATTATTTTTTCAATTTTAATTGGTTATTTTTTAATCCTGATTTTAATTTCATACTTGACCAGTAAAAAGGCTGACAATGAAACTTTTTTTACGGGAAATAAAAACAATAAATGGTATGTAGTAGCATTTGGAATGATTGGTGCCTCCTTGTCAGGTATTACCTTTATATCTATTCCAGGAACTTTTGCGAGTAGTGGCTATACTTATATGCAAATGTCAATCGGTTACATATTAGGTTATATTGTTGTTGCATTTGTTTTATTACCAATGTATTATCGTCTTAATTTAATTTCTATTTACGAGTTTTTAAAAAAGCGTTTTGGCTACTTTACCCATAAAATGGGGGCTGCTTTTTTTATACTTTCTAGAATCATTGGGGCAGCATTAAGAATGTACTTGGTGGTAAATGTCTTGCAAGAATTTGTATTTGAAGCATTACATGTTCCTTTCGAAATTACAGTCGCCTTTAGTATTCTATTGATTTGGGTCTATACTTTTAAAGCAGGCATTAAAACAATTGTTTGGACTGACACCTTACAGACTTTGGTCATGCTAGTTGCATTAGGACTTAGTATTTATTTAATAATGATTGATTTAGATTTAGGATTAAAAGATGTTTTTAATCAATTAACAAAAGATGAGAACGGCATTTTTTGGCAAACAACTAATGTGGATGCCAAAAACTATTGGATAAAAGGATTGCTTGGGGGCATGTTTATTACTTTAGGAATGACAGGTGTAGACCAAGATATGATGCAGAAAAACCTTACTTGTAGTTCGACAAAAGATGCACAAAAAAATATGATCACCTTAGGAGTTGTGTTGTTTTTTGCTAATATTTTGTTTTTAACTTTAGGGGGACTTTTATTTTTGTATTTAGATGCAAATCCAGCAGTACTGACAATATGGCAAGACCATACAGGAGGGACGCCTGATAATGATTTATTGTTTGCTACCATAGCACTAGAAGGTGGCTTACCCGTAGTGTTGGGGGTGTTTTTCTTAATCGGGTTAATTGCAGCTGCTTATTCAAGTGCCGATTCGGCGTTAACTTCCTTAACAACCTCTGTCAGTGTTGATTTTTTTAATATTCAAAGTAAAAGTAAAGAAGCACAAGAAAAATTGCGAAAAAAAGTACATGTTCTCATGTCAATCGCTTTGTTGGTTACCATTCTCATTTTTAAATATATGAAGAGTGATAGTGTGGTCTGGGAGCTTTTTAGTGCGGCCAATTTTACTTATGGTCCCTTATTGGGCTTGTTTTTATTTGGGGTGATATCAAAAAGAAAAGTCAATGATTATTTTGCACTTGCCATTACTATTTTTGTGGCAGTCACTGTGTTTGTAATCATGCGCTTTGAAAGTGAGTTGTTTGGCTCCTATCAATTTGGGTCCGAATTACTAGGGATTAATGCCTTGTTGGTTTATGTGGGACTCTTTTTAGGTTCCTTTCTTAAATGGGACAATGAGGTTGAAAAGGTACTTTAGGTTTTCAATTATATGACAATTCTTCCTAAAAAAAAATTGGTATCCTATTTGATAAACACAAAATAGGAATTAATTTAGCAGTTAAATTAATAACAGAACATAAAAAATATAGATATGGCATTAGAATTTACAGCTGATAACTTCGAGGAATTAGCAAAAAAATCAGACAAAGTAGTAATGGTAGACTTTTGGGCAGCATGGTGCGGTCCTTGTAGAATGGTTGGACCAATTGTAGAAGAATTATCAAAAGAATACGAAGGAAAAGCAGTAATTGGTAAAGTAGACG
This sequence comes from uncultured Putridiphycobacter sp., assembly GCA_965367695.1. GTDB lineage: Bacteria > Bacteroidota > Bacteroidia > Flavobacteriales_D > Crocinitomicaceae > Putridiphycobacter. Next base: position 6,860 of record CBDUKB010000091.1, on the reverse strand, counting down.
TTGATGCACACGGTGCAATCTCAATGGAGTACGGCGTTAGAAATATTCCAACAATTATTTTCATGAAAAATGGAGAAGTTGTTGATAAATCAGTAGGTGCAGTGCCAAAAGCACAGTTGGTTGAAAAATTAGAAGCATTATTATAATTGATAAGTATTTCATTATAAAAAAAACACTCGTTACATTTAGCGAGTGTTTTTTTTTATCGTAAAATTGAATAAGAATGAATGAATTTTGGGAAGAACGTTGGCAAAACAATCAAATTGGTTGGGATTTAGGAGAAGTTTCTCCACCTATTAAAGCATATATTGACCAATTAGTTGATAAGGAAATTGAAATTTTAGTACCCGGCTGCGGCAATGCTTATGAAGCCGAATATTTAAACGAACAAGGATTTATAAACACTTTTATCATTGAAATTTCTGCCACAGCAATTGAATCATTTAAAAAAAGATGTCCAAGTTTTCCTGAAGCACACATTATTCATGGCGATTTTTTTGAATTGGAGCAAAAATTTGATTTAGTTGTAGAACAAACCTTTTTTTGTGCCATTCAACCCACGCAAAGAATCGATTATGTAAATAAAATTAAAGCGATCTTAAGACCAAAAGGAAAATTAGTCGGTTTGTTGTTTAACCGCACTTTTGAAGGTGGTCCACCTTTTGGGGGAAGCATTCCAGAATATGAAGCTTATTTTGAAAATGATTTTCATATTCAAATAATGGAACAATCAAAGAATTCGATAACTCCAAGACAAGGGTCTGAATTATTTATTAAATTGCAATTGAAATGAAAGTATTTTTCTTAATTATAAGTCTGCCGTTAATATTGGCCGCATGTAGTAATAATTCTTCTGTTGAAGATAAGCCAGATGAAATAGCCGAAAAAGTAACATACCAAATGAATGAAGAAAAATTATCAGCGGTTGCAGCTAATAATTTAATTTCAAATATCCAAAGGGCAGCATTGGAAATGGTGGATGAAGTTTTTCAGTCAGATTCAGCTGCATTACCCAACAATGTTCAAAATGCTATTTTTGAATTGGAAGTAAGTATTCAAAGGGTGGAAGAAATGACCGGGTTAAAAAAATTAGGAACCTTTAAAAAAGCAGTAATTAACTTGTTTAAGTTCTATCAAAATGCTTTCGAAAATGATTTTCAATCCCTTATTCCAACCATTCAAAACTCCAATCCCACAGCTAGTGAAAAGGCAATATTGCAAAAATATGATGAAGATTTTAGAAGAAAAGAAATGGTTTTTTTCAAAGAAATTAGTCAAGCCCAAGAAGCTTTTGCAGCAGCAAATAAAATTAATTTGGTAGATTGATGTAAGGAATTAATAATTGAATTGACAAAAAAAATATGGAACATGTAGTCATTATTGGAAATGGGATTTCGGGAGTGACTGCTGCAAGGCATATCCGTAAATTGTCCGACAAAAAAATAACCATTATTTCAGCAGAATCAAAGTATTTCTTTTCAAGAACTGCCTTGATGTATGTGTTCATGGGGCACATGAAATTTGAACACATTCAACCCTATGAATCTTGGTTTTGGAAAAAAAATCGCCTCGATTTAGTGGAGGATTTTGTAGAAAAAATAGATACTGCTCAAAAAACTTTGCATTTAGCAAATCAACCACCCATTCAATATTCAAAATTAATTATCGCAACTGGCTCAAAACCGAATAAGTTTGGCTGGCCTGGTCAAGATTTAAAAGGCGTACAAGGCTTGTATTCTAAACAAGATTTAGCATTAATTGAAGAAAATTCAAAGCAAGCAAAAACAGCTGTTTTAATTGGAGGGGGACTAATCGGAGTGGAGCTAGCTGAGATGTTAATCACAAGAGGAATTAAAGTGATATTTTTAGTCCGTGAAGAAAAGTTTTGGGGAAATATATTGCCTGACCAAGATGCCAGTTTAATTGGAAGACACATCATTAAACACCATGTCGATTTAAGATACGAATCAGAATTGGATGAAATTATTGGAGATGAAAATGGTCGAGTAAAAGAAATTCGAACAAAGCAAGGAGAAATCATTCCTTGTGAAATAGTAGGGCTCACAGCAGGGGTTTCCCCTAATGTCAGCATGGTTAAAAATTCTGAAATTGAAACGGAACGTGGAGTAAGTGTAAATAAATACTTAGAAACAAATATTCCAGATGTCTACGCTATTGGTGATTGTGCGCAATTTAAAGAACCAGTGAATGGAAGAAGGAATATTGAACAAGTGTGGTACACAGGAAGAATAATGGGAGAAACGGTAGCACAAACAATTTGTGGGAATCGATTGGCATACAACCCAGGTCCTTGGTTTAATTCTGCTAAATTTTTCGATATTGAATACCAAACTTATGGTTGGGTATTTAATGAATTAAAAGAGAATGAAGTGGAGTTTTATTGGGAACATCCTAATGGAGAAATTGCCATGCACTTTGTTTGGGATCAAACAACACATGAATTTAAAGGATTAAATACTTTTGGCATTCGACTCCGACATGAATTGTTTGATAAATGGTTGAAAGAAAAAGCCAGTATACAAACAGTTATTTCTAATTTAAGAATGGCGAATTTTGACCCTGAATTTTATCGTTTACATGAAAATGAAATTGTTGCTGCTTTTAACAAAGCAACGCCATTAAGTATTACACTAAAACCACGCACTTGGTGGCAAAAACTAATGACCAGCTAATATGAAAAATATCAAATATTTTGGAATGGGTGTTTTCTTATTGGCACTCGCAATTTTTACCTCGCTTACATTTTTTGGTGAATTCAAATTGACCGAAGAAGGCTTGAAATCAACATTGAATGAGCAAGAGCTTGCCAATTTAGAAAATCCTTTAAGGGGGGAATTAGTGGGTAAAGCCTACAGTACTTCCTTTACTTTTTCTCGCGATTTTATTGCCGTTTTTAATCGTGTAAACGAAGACTTAAAAGCCAATGAAAAATGGGATAAGGTTATGTGGACTCCGGCCAAAGACATTGCATTAAAATTAGCGCAAGCTTCGGCAAACGGCGTAGTAGCCAATCATAAAATGCTCTTCTTTTTCCTCACTTTTGGTCTCGGTATATTAGGGTCCTTGACTTATATTATTTCTGATTTAAAAATTAAAGGACCTCCAGGGATTAAGAATGATGGAATTTATCACGATTCGGCAACCAACAGAGGATGGATCGGCATTTTAACTGCTGTCTGGTTAATATCATTTTACGTTATTTTATATTTCCATCCTTATATCATAGCCAATTTAATCTCCATTACCGACCCGATAAAAGGGCTTTTTATTGAAGGAGAAAAGGCTTCAAAATGGTTTTTATACGGCTTGTTATATACGACTTCAATGACCGTAATGGGGGCTAGAATGATCATTAAATATCGGCACAATCGCTATCAAATTGTAAGAACCATCACCGTAGTACTTTTTCAAATCATATTCGCATTTTTATTGGTTGAAATATTACCTATGTTTGATTTGCCAGGTAAAGATTTGAAGAATGCATGGCCCTTGGATTATGCCTTCTTGTTTGATTGGAATGTACAGGATTTATTGAGCAGTGGAAACTTTGGAAAATTTGTATTTGTCTGGGGCATATTATTATCCGTAATTGTTGTGCCTACCATGGTATATTTCTTTGGTAAACGTTGGTATTGTTCTTGGGTTTGTGGCTGTGGTGGACTAGCAGAGACTTTGGGGGATCCATACCGTCAATTGTCAAATAAAAAAATGTGGACTTGGAAATTAGAACGTTGGATGATTCACGGGGTATTGGTCTTTGCAATTATCATGACTGTTTTTACCGGTTATCACACGTATAATGTTTTCCAAAATCCTGAAATGGATTCAAAAGAAATTTTATTTGGAATTTCTGCCTTTGATATTCGTTCTTGGTATGGGTTTTTAATCGGTTCTATTTTTGCAGGTGTTATCGGAACAGGGTTTTATCCAATATTAGGCAGTCGCTCTTGGTGCCGATTTGGTTGTCCACTAGCTGCTTACTTAGGATTGGTGCAAAGATTTAAATCAAGATTTAGAATTACAACTAATGGAGGTCAATGTATTTCTTGCGGTAATTGTTCAACTTATTGCGAACAAGGTATTGATGTAAGGGCTTATGCTCAAAAGGGCCAAAATGTGGTACGTTCTTCTTGTGTTGGCTGTGGTGTTTGTGCAGCAGTTTGCCCACGTGGTGTATTGAAATTAGAAAATGGACCAGAGGCAAATCGATTTGGAAATGAAGGACCAATTGTTTTAGGTAACGGTGGATTTGAATTGAATGATTAAATTTACCCAAATTTAAAACTAGACCTTGAAAAAATCTCCAAAAATTATTGTAATTATTCCTGCATTCAATGAAGAAAAATCAATCGGGAAAGTAGTCTCCGAATTACCACATGAAATCGTTTCTGAGGTAATAGTGTGTAATAATGGCTCAACTGATCAAACCGCTTCAGTTGCGCGTGAGGCAGGTGCAACTGTATTAACTGAAACCAGAAGAGGGTATGGTTGGGCATGTTTAAAAGGAATGGATTATTGCGAAACAATGGATGAAAAACCAGCTATTGTAGTGTTTATTGATGGTGATTATTCTGATTATCCCCAAGAACTAAAATGGGTGGTTCAACCCATTGTAGAAAATGATATTGATTTTGTAATTGGTTCTCGTGCTTTGGGAAAAAAGATAAAGGGATCAATGACTATGCCTCAGGTTTTTGGAAATTGGCTGGCAACTAGATTGATGCGTGTTTTTTACGGGGTGAAATATACCGATTTGGGTCCTTTTCGAGCGATTAAATACCCCGCCTTAATGGCCTTGAAGATGAGTGATAAAACCTATGGGTGGACCATTGAAATGCAAATTAAAGCTGCACAACATAAATTGACTTATTCAGAAGTGCCCGTAAATTATAAAAAAAGGATTGGTGTATCTAAAGTTTCAGGTACCGTTAAAGGAACTATTTTAGCAGGTTATAAAATTATTGGAGCAATAATAAAGTACAAATTTACCGCATAAATTTACCTGTTTGAAGGGATTACAGAATTAAAATAAGCAAGCTTAAAGTTATTAACAATGGCTGAGTTTTAAGATAAAAAAAGTATCTTTGGTAACTTAATTCAAATCTATTTCAATGGGGAAAATTATTGCAATTACAAATCAAAAGGGAGGCGTAGGTAAAACAACTACAGCTATTAATTTAGGTGCAAGTTTTGGTGTGTTGGAGTATAAAACTTTGATTGTAGATGCAGACCCTCAAGCGAATGCAACAAGTGGAGTAGGGTTTGATCCAAGAGAGGTGAAAAGCAGCATTTACGATTGTTTAATTGATGATGTAGATGTTAAATCCCTGATTCTAGAAACTGACAACCCTAATTTATCAATTATACCAGCACACATTGATTTGGTGGGTGCCGAATTGGAAATGATTAGTATCGCTAACCGAGAACACCGTTTGAAAACTGCTTTAGATCAAATTAAAGATGATTATGATTTCATCATTATCGACTGTTCTCCTTCATTAGGTTTAATTACTGTCAATGCATTAACTGCTGCCGATTCAGTAATTATTCCAGTTCAATGTGAGTATTTTGCACTAGAAGGGTTGGGTAAATTATTAAATACAATAAAAATAATTCAATCACGTTTGAATCCAGATTTAGATATTGAAGGGATTTTATTAACTTTATATGATACGCGTTTAAGGTTAGCCAACCAAGTGGTTGATGAAGTAAAAACTCACTTTCAAGAATTAGTATTCGACACAATTATTCACCGAAATACACGTTTAGGAGAAGCACCAAGTTTTGGTGAAACAATCATTATGCATGATGCTACTTGTAAAGGAGCAATCAATTATTTGAATTTTGCAAGAGAAGTTTTACAAAAAAATGACTTGACTAAAATGAAAAATAAAGACAAACAAATTTTTTAATGACAAAAAAGAGAGCTTTAGGAAAAGGATTGAGTGCTTTGCTTGAAAGTGCTTCTACAGATATTACAGCTTCTAATCAATCAATGAATAGAAGTCAAACCGTTGGTGCAATCGCTTCTTTAGAAATTGATCAAATTGTAGCAAACCCATTTAATCCAAGAACTCATTTTGAGGAAGACGCTTTGAATGACCTCTGTAAGTCTATTCAAGAACATGGCATTATACAGCCTTTAACAGTTCGTAAATTAGGTCGGGACAAATACCAACTTATATCAGGAGAACGTCGCTTTAGGGCTTCTCAATTAGCTGGATTAACAGAAGTTCCTTGTTACATTCGAATCGCCAACGATTCAACCATGCTTGAAATGGCCTTGGTCGAAAATATTCAAAGAGAAGACTTGAATGCCATTGAAGTAGCATTGTCCTACCAAAGGTTGATTGATGAATGTAATTTTACCCAAGAAAATTTAGGACAGAAACTGGGAAAAAGTAGGTCGAATGTAACCAACTACTTGCGCTTATTAAAGTTGCCAGTTAAAGTGCAAATTGGAGTAAGAGAAGGTTTGATTAGTATGGGACATGCTCGTGCATTAGTTTCTGCTGGTGACGAAAAAAGACAAGAAGAATTATTTACTTTAATTTTAACCGACCAGTTATCGGTGAGGGACTTGGAAGATTTAATTAAAGGAAAAAGTGAAGTTCAAAAATCGAGCGCAAAAAAAACTACCCAAGCCGAAATATCGACAGTTATTCAAGCTTCACAACAATATTTAGCCGAAAAAATTAATGCTAAAATTGCCATTAAAGCCAGTGCAAATGGTAAAGGGAAATTGATGATTGATTTTAAATCTATGGCTGATTTAGAAAAAATATTAAAAGAACTTAACGGCTAAAAGCATGTGCGTAAAAAGGGTATTACTCTTCTTG
>CBDUKB010000090.1:0-11307 GCA_965367695.1 uncultured Putridiphycobacter sp. | reverse complement strand
TAATTATTGACGCCATTTTTAAAACTAAATTCTAATTTCCCTTTTGTCGATACTTCTATATTGTATTTCACTCCCCAGAAAGATTCATCTAAAATTAAAAAAGAAGGTTGTACATCTTCAAAAAAAATGGCAAAATTAGTGAAGTAATCCCAACGACTCCTACTGTACATAGGTTCTATATAAGTTTCATTTTTAGTAGGTAAGTGTAATTTAAACCCTGTTTTAATTGAGCCGTAGAAATTACCAAAGTATGCATTCGCATAGACGGTAACCGGGGTGATTTTAAAATCACTAAAGGATAATTTTAGAAAACCAGTGTTCACAGGTCGGGACGAAAAATGACCACCAAATGATGCTTTTAAGGGCTTTTCTTTTCGTACTGTTAAACCTAAAGTTTGTGTGGAGTCTTTATATTCTTCCACAGTAGGAAAGAAAGAATGAATATAGTCCGACTGGTAAAGTTTTAAATATCGGTATTTTAATGTTTCATAAGAAATACCATTCTCCTTTTTAAGTTTCATCAGCTTTCTATTGATGTAGGCACTCTCATCCGAACTAATACCACTTGTTTTAATTTCGTCAAATGAAAATTTAATTTTTTTATCATTATATGCTTTTCTTTTGGCATTTAAAGTAGCACTGTTTTCTACTCTATAAATTTGTGCTTTAATGGAATCAATTTTCAATAAAGCTGCTTGATAGCCAACTTCCACCGCACCATCAATTTGGTCAAAATCGAAAGTGCCGATATTACCAAGATCAGGAGTAATGATAATCCCATTTTCACAGGGTAAATTGTAGTCGGAATGTTGAGAAAATAAATTTCTGACTTGTGACATTAAGTCATCTTCTAGCGGAGGAGGTTCGTTGTAAGAAACATTACTTCCAATAATAAAATCGACATTAAATTCATCTAATAAATTATTGGCTGGAAAATTATTGTACAAGCCACCATCAAATAATAGCTTTCCATCCATTTTAATTGGACTTAAAAAGAAAGGATAAGTCATGGAAGCCCTAACCGCCATGTTCAAACTTCCTTCCCTAAAAATGATACTTTCTTTTGTGGTAATATCAGAAGCAATACATCTAAAAGGAATAAACAAACTATCGAATGAGTTATTGGCAGCATTCAAATTCACACCTAATAAATGCATTAATTCCAGGTCGAGATAAGTAGAATTAAGCAAATTTGTTGGCAATGATTTTTGTATAATGGAATCTTTTGAAAGTTTTATCGATAATAATTCTGCATCAATATCTGCGTTATGCAAATAAAATTTGTACTCATCTTCCAACAAGCCTTGAGACATTAAAAAGAATTCATTTGATTTTGCCAAGGCTTCAATTTCTAGGGGACTGAGGCCTGAAGCATATAATGCACCTACAAGCGCCCCGGCAGAAGTACCTGTTATATAGTCGATTGGGATATTGTTTTCTTCCAAGGCTTTTAAAACGCCAATGTGTGCAAAGCCTGTTGCTCCACCACCACTAAATACCAATCCTATTTTCTGAGTCACTCCAAAAAAGGAATAAAAAAGGAATAAAATAGGGAGCATTTTTTTCATATGTAAACAAAAGTAGGTTTTCTTTTTTTAAAAGAAAATAATATCAAATGATAAGTGCTTATATTTGCAGAAAAAAAAATATGCAAATTGTAGCGAAAACGTTTTTTGGATTTGAAGACCTATTGGAAAAGGAGTTAAAATCATTAGGAGCAAAAAACATTGAAAAAGGTAATAGAATGGTAAAGTATGAAGGTAATAAAGAATTACTTTATCGTTCAAATATTTGGCTACGGACTGCTATTTCTGTTTTAATGCCTATTGAAACATTTCATTTTAAAGATGAAGATGATTTAAAAAAGAAATTAAGTTTTATTAAATATAGCACTTATTTTTCTGTAACTAAATCTTTTGCAGTCAAAGGCGCGGTCAATTCCAAGGCATTTAATCATTCCCAATATCCATTATTGTTATTAAAAGATGCCATTGCAGATCACTTTAGAGATAGTTTTAATAAAAGACCAGATGTAGATAAATCTAAACCCAATGTTGTTTTTGATTTGCATATTCAAGACAATGAGTGTACAGTTTCATTAAATAGTTCAGGTGCACCTTTATTCCAAAGAGGTTATCGAAAAAATGTTGGTGAAGCACCATTAAATGAAATTGTTGCTGCGGGATTGATCATGCGTTCTGGCTGGGATATGAAATCAGATTTAATCGATCCATTTTGTGGTTCCGGAACCATCCCCATAGAAGCAGCATTAATGGCCAATGATTTACCGCCAATGATTGAAAGAAAGAATTTTGCTTTTAAACATTGGAAAGATTATGATGTAAATTTGTTTGAAGCATTACAGGATGAAATTCCAAGAAAACCAAAAGCGGGTTTAAAATTTAAAATTATTGGTTCCGATACTGATACGCAAATGGTTTTGAATTCAAGAGAAAATTCTAGAATGTTGCCTGTTGATAATATTTTAAAATTTGAAGCAAAAGATTTTAAAGACCAAGAAGCGCCTAGTGAAAAAGGAATGCTTATTTGTAATCCTCCTTATGGTGAACGTCTTGAATTAGAAGCTATAGAGGAGTTTTATGGTGAGATAGGGACTTTTTTCAAACACAAAATGGGTGGTTTTGATTGTTGGATTATTAGTTCAAGTGTTGATGGTTTAAAATCAGTTGGACTGAAGCCAGCAAAAAAAATAAGGGTTTACAATGGTGATTTAGAATGTGACTTTAGAAAATACGAAATATTTCCTGGAAAATTAAAGGAACACAAAACAAGAATCACTGAACCAAGAGGAAGAAGACCAAAACCAAAAATGTAATTATTGGCCAGCTTTTGACTGGAAATCAAGCCAAAGCGGTTCGTTTGGGACTGGCGCAATAACTGTGATGATTTCTTTTTTTATGGGGTGTTCGAAAATTAATTTTCTTGCATGTAAATGGATAGATCCATCTTTATTAGGTCTTTTGGCACCATACTTTAAGTCTCCTTTAATGATACATTTGATATTCGATAATTGAACTCGTATTTGATGATGCCTACCAGTTAAAGGATTGATTTCCAAGTAAAAATATCGATCACCTTTGGCCTTGTAAGTGTATTCTAATTCCGCTTTTTTACTTTTATCTACCGGTTTAATATGTGGATAGCTTTTGTTTTGTTTCTCATTTTTCAAAAGGTAATCAACTAAATGACCTGATTTTGCAGGAGGTTGGCCTTCGGTCACTGCCCAATAAATCTTATTAATTTGCTTGTCTTGAAACATTTTATTTAAACGGGTTAAGGCTTTACTGGTTTTTGCAAACATTACAATTCCTGAAGTGGGACGGTCCAATCGGTGCACAGTTCCTAGGTAAACATTTCCTGGTTTATTATATTTTTTTTTAATATAAGCTTTTAGCAAATCATTCAAAGGTGCATCACCAGTTTTATCTCCTTGTACAATATCACCACTTTTTTTATTGATAATAATGATGTGATTGTCTTCGAATAATATTTCAGGTGTGTATGATGTTGGCATAGGATTTAATTAGGAGTCTAAAAGTACTCATTGAAAAAGTATTGACAAAAAAAAAGGTCTCCTTAACGGAAACCTTTCTCTAGTAAATGCTATAATTAGTTTACTTTAGTTGATAAATCAGCTCCCGCTTTAAATTTAACAACATTTTTAGCTGCAATTTTAATTTCTTTTCCAGTTTGTGGATTTCTTCCTGTTCTAGCTGCTCTATTAGATACAGAGAAAGAACCAAATCCAACTAAAGAAATTTTATCACCTTTTTTAAGTGCTCCTTCTGTTGCAGTAATAAATCCTTCTAAAGCTCTTTTTGAGTCAGCTTTTGATAATCCTGAGTTGTCTGCAATTGCATCTACTAATTCTGATTTGTTCATTTTTTTGTTTTTTAAAATTGGTTAAACATTTATTTGAAACGAATATATATTTAAAATCCTTAACTTTCAAGCGTTTCTAAGGAAAATTCCTTTATTTTGTTAATAAAAGTGGTCGATTGTTAATAAACCCCCTAATTTATCGCTTTTTCCTCGTTGCTTTATTGGTGCGGGTTTACAAGGTGCCACTGCAAAATATCAAATCCTTTTAAAAAATCTGATGTTTTCATTTTTGTTTTTCCTTCTAATTGTAGGTTTTCGATTTTTAAATATCCATCAGTACATTGAAAGAACAATCCTTCCTCGTTTACCACAATTGCTGTTTTTTCAGCAGGCATATTTTCTGTAATGGTACTCATGAATATTTTGAGGTTTTTTTGTTGTCCATCTTTATACAATATAGTATAAGCCGTTGGATAAGGAGAAAGACCTCTTATTTTATTATGGGTATTCAAAACAGTATCGTCCCATTTGATTAAACAATCAGGTTTAAATATTTTTGGTGCATGTGTAGCTTCCGCAGCTGGCTGATCGATTGCTTTGGCACTGCCTTCAAAAATTGATGCAACTGTTTTGCTTAGCAGTAAGGCGCCAACTTCCATTAATTTGTCGTGAATAACACCTGCAGTATCATTTGAATGAATAGGTATTTTGGCAAAATCAATAATTTTTCCAGTATCAATTTCTTTTTCAATAAAAAAGGTCGTGACGCCAGTTTCGGTATCACCATTAATGACTGCCCAATTAATTGGTGCAGCACCGCGGTATTTTGGCAACAAGGAACCATGTAAATTAATGGTCCCCAAAGTAGGCATGCTCCAAACTATTTCTGGAAGCATTCTAAAAGCAACAACCACAAATAAGTCGGCATTAAATTTTTGAAGTGCTTCAATAAATTCGGGCGCCTTTAGTTTTTCAGGTTGAAGAACAGGAATGTTTGATAATAAGGCAAATTCTTTGACAGCCGAAGCTCTTAGTTTTTGCCCCCTTCCGGCAGGCCTATCAGGTGCTGTCACTACAGCTAAAACCTCAATATCATTGTTAATTAAAGACTTTAATGATGCTACAGCAAAGTCTGGGGTACCCATGAATATTACTTTTTTATTCATATATAGTTTCGGTTCATTTTTTTATTATAATGCCACAAATATAAAACAGAAAGAATACCTGTAACCATAAAGTAGGCATATTCCACTGTCCAGATATAAAATATATCCCATTGATGGATGATGATAGCTTGGTATGAAAAAACAAGGTAAATTAAAATGGATGCCAATTCGATTAGCATGGCGTGAAAAGTTTTTCCTAATGCGGAAACTGAATTATAAAAGATTGCCACCACAGAAAAAATAAGCATGGACCCAAAAACTAATTGAAGAATTTCTGCAGATTTTTCAATGACGAGTGGGTCATCAGAAATTAAACGAACTAAAAAATTTGGATAAAGCAATGCACCATGGAAAAACAATAAGTAAAATCCAATACTTAAAATCAACATCTGCTGAATAGACTTTTTAATTGTAACAAGATCTTTTTTGCCATGAAAATAGGAGACATAAGTTCGGGTGGTGGCGCCAAAGCCGAAAATAGGAATAAATGAAATGAAAAATAAATTCCGAACAACGTGGGACACTTCTAGGTTAAAGGCGCTCCCTTGCTCTATCATACTAAAAAAAACAAACCAAACCGCAATCGATAAAAAACCACCAACCATTAAAGGATAACTCAATTTTAATATTTGTTTAAACCTACTTTTCTCAAATTGCTTGACCCAAGAAAACTCAAACCCTTTCAAATGCTTACTTTTAATTAAGTAGTAAAATAAAATCAAACAAGTAAAAGCTTCAGATAAAGTGGAGGCCAATGCGGCACCAGCTAAGCCCATTTCTGGCAATCCAAAACGACCAAAAATAAGTCCAAAATCTAAGAATATGTTAAGGATAGCCAGAAAAATAGAAGCATATATGATTATTTTTGTTTTTCCAATTCCTATAAAAAAGGACATGATACTCACTTGAATTCCTGCAAAAACTAATCCATACATTCTATAATTTAAAAATGTTTCCATGGCATCACCAATTGGTTTATTGGCGACAAAGTTTTGAGTAAAGTAGGGGATAAAAAAGAATAAAATTCCAATAAAAATAAATGACAAACTAGTTTGTATTATAAAGGAATGGTTTAAGGTCCTATTAATAGCAAAGGGTTTGTTTTTACCATATTCATTTGCAATTTGTATTTGAGTCCCATCACCCAAACCTTTATTGAGCATAAAAAACACTAAGTATAATAATCCTGCATTGTTGGCTGCATCAAATGCTACTGTGCCTAATTTATTCACCAAAATGGCATCTGTTACCATCACAATATTCTGAATGAATGTGCCCAACATTATTGGAATTGCAATTTGAATTATATTTATTTTGTCTACTTTTAGCATTCTTTAAGTTAAAATGATTTTTTTTCAAAAATCACATGCAAAAGTAGGACAATGTTCAAAATATTAAACATATCAATTTTATTTATTTTATTCTTTTGGATGAGTATTGCAAATGCAAGTATTGATTCTACTTATTTCAGTCTTCTTGATTCTGCGAATAAATACACTACTTTCTCGCCCGAAGATCAATTGAAAGCTGAAAAGTATTACGACCAAGCATTTTTAAAAATAAGTCAATTTGAAGGACCACAAGAAATTGCCGAATTTTATTACCGCAAGTCCAAATTAGAATTATACAGCGGAAACACTTTGCTAGGTGTCAGGCTTTGTATGTTGGCATTATCTGAATTAAAAAATGAACGGACATCTCTATTATATTTTAAGATTAAACACCGATTAGGTAACGCTTATTATTCTGAAAACAAATACAATAAAGCCATTAATGAATATTTGGATGTCATTTATAAAGTAAAAGATATCAGTGCATTGAATGAGAAAGATGCAAAGGAACTAAAAAATATAGAAGCATATTCATACACCAATATTGCTGGTATTAACTATGTATTATTCGCCGAAAAAAATGCAATTGAATACTACAAAAAATCTGCTAATTTATTTTTGGAATTGGAAAATGAAACCATGCTAAAATATTGCTATTTCAGTATGGCTGCAGCTTATATTGATATTGGTGATTTAGAAAAAGCAAAAGAACAAATCGATATTGGATTTAAAATGGTTGACCAAAATGAAAAAAGCATTGACCTTGGCGACTTTTACCTCACCAACAGTTATTATTTTTTGAAAACTGGAAAATTTGATTCTGTGAAGGTTTATATTGATTTAGCACATGAAATTTTTAGTAATTATGAAGATGAAGTATCGATTAATAAAGCAAATATTTTTAAAGGTGATTATTATTATAATTTAAATGAATTTAATAAATCTATAGAAATCCTTGAGGCTGGCTATCAAAATTTAAATCACAGCAATTCAGATCGTTTACAATTAAAAGTAGAATTATTATTGGCGAAAAATTATGCCAAAACACAGCAATATCAAAAAGCATATTTTTACATTGATAAGGCTTTAAATTCTCATGAAAAGATTTTACACAACCATGAGGAGTTTTTTGCCTTTGAGTTTGACAATAGAATTAAAGTGAATCAAATGTACTTTAGAGATAGTATTCGAACAATTTCAAATAATTTAAAATTCAATAAAATAGAATCAGATTTAAAAGAAAAATCCATATTGAATCAATTTTTGTTTTTTGCAGTCTTGATATTTCTCTTAATCACTGTAGGGCTATTTTATATTGTGAATCGCAATATGAAAGTAAATAAAAGATTGAAAAGGTCAATCAATGAAAATAAAATATTATTCAACGAAGTGCACCACCGTGTTAAAAATAATTTTCAAATAATTTCTAGTTTAATGAATCTACAAAAAATGGCTGTTGATGAACCTAAAGTAGATTCAATTTTAAATGAAACACAACAAAGAATTAATTCAATGTCCTTGGTTCATGAGTTATTGTATAAACATGATGAAGTAGATAAAATTGATATTTCGGAATATGTCTTGGAATTGGTAGATTCGATTGAAAAAAGTTATAACAATGCAAAAAAAACAATCAGGTATCATATTGAGATGAATAGTACTGAGTTGATATTGGAAAAAGCAATTCCATTAGGGTTGATTTTAAACGAAGCCATCACTAATGCCATGAAGCATGCCTTTACCGACATTAATGAAGGAGATATTTGGATTGAAATGACCGAAATTAGTGAGCGTCAATTGCAATTGATTGTAAAGGATAATGGGGTAGGGATAGCTGGAGATTCATATAGGAGTGATAATTCGCTTGGACTAGATCTTATTGAAATATTATCGGAACAATTAGATGGTACTTCTGATATAAGAAATGAGGGTGGAATGATTGTGACGATTTTGTTTGATAAATAGTCAACTTTAAAAATCAATATCCAAATTGAACATTTTTCTAAACTTTATCAAAGATTGATTTTCTTTGCTTAAATCTTCAAAAACAGATTTGTTATCTGTAAAACTCGCCTTTTTAGCCTCAATCATATTATAGCTAATGTTAATTTTTGTATTTCGAAGTTTTTTACGTAAAAAGCTTATGAATGCTGGTTTAATTAAATCAACCTCCTTTACTTGATTGGTATTATTTAAATCAATTGTAATGGTAAAATCAGAGCCCAATCTGTGATTCGCGCCATTTAAAGTAGAAAACAAACTGTTTTTTTTCTCTCGTTTTAATTTTAACACGAAAGATTTCCAGGCATAATCTAGTTCTTCAATCGAAAAGGAATTGTTCTCACTTTTTGTATGATTCACCTGTTCTTCAGCGGTAGCATTGACTTTACTGACTGGATTTAAAATGCTGTTTATTCCAACGTTCGCGGAGCGAAACTCCCCAATTGGTTTACCAATTTTTTTAGGGGGTACAACAGCAGTAGGAGAATAAACTTTTGTAGGAGTAACTGATGGAGCCTCCTTTTGTTCACTTGGGGCATTCGTCAATGCATTTGCATGCTGATTATTAAACGGGATTATTTCTATTGGTAAAAACTCAAGGGTAATAGGATCAATTAAGCTTTTTTTTTTTCAATATTCGATTGAATAGAAGCTAATTTCATCAGTGCAACTTCAACGTGAAGTCGTTTGTTTTTACTGCCTTTAAAATGGTGTTCAGTTTCTTTTAATAAATTAAGTGCTACTAAAATAAACTGAACGGAACAAGCCTTAGATTGTGCGATATATTTATCTTTTATATCGTTCGGAACTTCTAATAATTTTAATGAGGCTTCTTCTTTACAAACTAACAAGTTTCTTAAATGTTCGGCCAATCCTATAATAAATTGTGACCCATCAAAACCCTTGTCTAATATATCGTGATAAATCAAAAGATTACTACTGATATCGGCTTGTAATGAAGCATCAATTACTTTAAAGTAGTAGTCGTAATCCAGTACATTTAAATTTTCAATAACCGATTCATAAGTAATGTTACCACCACTAAAAGAAACAATTTGATCAAAAATAGACAAGGCATCACGCAAAGCTCCATCTGCTTTTTGTCCAATAATATGGAGTGCTTTTTCATCTGCTTTTACTGACTCTGCTTTAGCAATATGCTTTAAATGTTCAACTATATCATCTACTTTAATTCTGTGAAAATCGAAAATTTGACAACGCGATAATATGGTCGGTAATATTTTATGTTTTTCAGTGGTTGCTAAAATAAATATAGCATGCTCTGGTGGTTCTTCTAAAGTTTTCAAAAAAGCGTTAAATGCAGCTTGAGAAAGCATGTGCACCTCGTCAATAATAAAAATTTTGTATTTTCCGACTTGAGGAGCGATTCTAACTTGATCAATCAAGTTTCGGATGTCTTCTACAGAATTATTAGAAGCCGCATCCAACTCTAAAATATTAAAAGAATGTCCTTCGTTAAAAGAAGTACAAGACTCGCAATTATTACAAGGTTCAGCATTTTCATCTAGATTAAAACAATTGATTGTTTTTGCTAATATTCTCGCAGTGGTGGTTTTACCCACACCTCTTGACCCACAAAATAAGAATGCTTGGGCTAAATGCTGTTTGTTAATTGCATTTTTTAAAGTTGTGGTAATAGCCGCTTGTCCTACAACAGTGTTGAAGGTCTGAGGTCTATACTTTCGGGCTGATACTACAAAATTACTCATAATCTTAGAGGTGCAAATATAATTTATCTACTTGTAAATTGAATATATTTATGCATTTTTCTACTAATTGTTGATAAGTATTGGATTTTAGATTTAAAACCTTATATTTGCACTCAATTTTAAAAATAAATCATATGAATAGGTACGAAACTGTTTTCATTTTAACTCCCGTTTTGTCTGAAGAGCAGGCAAAGGAAGCAGTAAAAGGCTTTGAAGATTATATCACTACGAATGGTGGTAAAATCATGCACAAAGAATTCTGGGGTATGAAAAAAATGGCATACCCAATCCAGAAGAAAACAACTGGATTTTACAATTTAATTGAATTTGAAGCTGATGGAGAATTAATCCGTAAGTTAGAAATCGAATACAAACGTGATGAGCGTATTATGAGATTTTTAACCGTAAGAATGGAAAAACATCATGTTGCATTTGCTGAGAAAACAAGAAGTAAAGCGACTGCTTAAGTATTAATCAATTAAAAGTAAAGAATTATGGCATCAGATATTAGATATTTAAATCCAATCAGTATTGAAATTAAAAAAGAGAAATACTGTAGATTCAAAAAAAGTGGTATTAAATATGTGGATTACAAAAATCCTGATTATTTAATCAAGTTTATTAATGAGCAAGGTAAAATTTTACCAAGACGTTTGACTGGAACTTCTCAAAAATACCAAAAGAAGGTAAACAAAGCAGTAAAAAGAGCACGTCACTTGGCAATTTTGCCATATGTAGCGGATATGATGAAATAATTTATTTCGCATTTGTTAAACAATTAAAAAACTTATCATGGAAGTTATATTAAAGAAAAACGTAGATAAATTAGGATATAAAGATGATGTTGTAGCTGTGAAAAACGGGTACGGTAGAAACTTTTTAATTCCTCAAGGTTATGCAATATTAGCCACTGCTTCTGAAAAGAAAGCACATACAGAAGTATTAAAACAAAAATCACACAAAGAATCTAAAATTCAAGAAGATGCAGCAGCAATTGCAGCTAAACTAGAAACTGTTGTGGTGAAAATTATTTCTAAAGTAGGAGAAAACGGTAAGATTTTCGGTTCAGTGAATGCTGTATTGATTTCTGAAGCGTTGAAAAAAGAAGGTGTTGAAGTTGATAGAAAATCTATCAAAATTAAAGATGAGCCAATTAGAGAAATTGGAACTTACGAAGCAACAGCTAACTTACACAAAGAAGTAAAGCAAGATTTCAAATTTGAAGTTGTAGGAGAG
>CBDUKB010000089.1:0-11393 GCA_965367695.1 uncultured Putridiphycobacter sp. | reverse complement strand
TCATCATGGTTTTCGATAGACTTCACAGATGAGTTAATCACCTTGTTTTTAATACCTAAAGCATTTAATTGCTTAGAAGTTTGAACACAAAGTTCAATTCTGTGAGTCAAGATTAATACCTTTTTCTTTTTCTGTTCTATGTAGCTTTTAGCTATGTTAGAAAAAATTACAGTTTTACCTCCTCCTGTTGGGAGTTGGTACAATAAATTCGAGTTTTCATTGTTTTCATTTAGTTTTCCAATTATCTTGTCAACTATCTCTCTTTGAAATGGATATAACTGTTTTTTGTCGAATAAACTTTGGTCAATCATGTAGTAGGAATGGTAATATTTTTGCAAAAATACCACCTTTTAATTGAAAATCAAATAATATCAAAGCATTATTTGGAATTTGATTTTATTAAAATTTAAGAATTAGGTAATTAAAACTTAATATAAAAAGTCCTTATATTTGTCGGATATTAAAATTTAACACAAATGAGCGAAATAGAAAAAGTAAAGTGCTTAATTATAGGTTCAGGTCCAGCAGGATACACCGCTGCAATTTATGCTGCGAGAGCAAATATGAAGCCTGTACTATACGAAGGATTACAACCAGGAGGTCAACTGACAACAACAAACGAAGTAGAAAATTTTCCGGGATACCCTGATGGTGTTACTGGACCAGAAATGATGATTCAATTAAGAGCCCAAGCTGAACGTTTCGAAACGGATGTAAGAAGTGGTTGGGTATCGAAAGTAGATTTTTCGGGAGATATTCATAAAGTATGGGTGGATGAGAAAACTGAAATCCATGCGGAAACTGTTATTATATCAACTGGGGCTTCTGCTAAATATTTAGGAATTGAATCAGAACAACATTACTTGAAAATTGGTGGTGGTGTTTCTGCTTGTGCAATTTGTGATGGATTCTTTTATAAAAACCAAGAGACCATTATTGTAGGCGCCGGTGATTCAGCTTGTGAGGAAGCACATTACTTGTCTAAATTATGTACAAAAGTTACCATGTTGGTAAGAAGAGACGAGTTTAGAGCTTCTAAAATTATGTCAGAGCGTGTTAAAAACACACCAAACATTGAAATTTTATTCAATACAGATACTGTAGAAGTCTTAGGAGATGGAAATGGTGTAACAGGAGCCAAAGTAAAAAACAATGTAACAGGAGAGGTAAAAGACATCCCTGCAACTGGATTTTTTGTTGCCATTGGACATAAACCAAACACTGATATTTTTAAAGGGCAGATTAATTTAGACGAAGTAGGTTATATCAAGTATGAACAACCAGGTACAGCTAAAACAAATATACCAGGTGTATTTGTTTCAGGTGATGCTGCTGATAAAACTTACCGTCAAGCAATTACTGCTGCAGGTACAGGTTGTATGGCTGCTTTAGATGCTGAGCGTTATCTAGCAGCTAAAGGTCATTAGAATAATTGAAATTAAGAAAACATCCAATTTTATTGGGTGTTTTTTTTGTGCTTAATTCAACGTTTTATAAATTGAAATATTTTGGATAAAGGCTTGAGAATAAAAGTAAAAAGTCCTGGTTTTAAGTCATTCATTTCCCAAGCCATTCGGTCTTCTTTATTGGCTTTCAGCCTATTTTTAAAAGAAGCATTACTAACACCACCAGTTCGCATTCTGACCATGATGAAGGGTAAATATATCGGATTTAATTTAAATTTGTGAATCATGCGCAACATCAACTCGTAATCAGCTGCTGACCTTAAATTAAGTTGATAAGCACCAAATTTATCGTAGTATTCTTTTCTTATAAAAAAAGTAGGGTGTGGTGGCATCCAACCTTTCAAAAAGGCCCCACTTTTATACTTTTTTGCTTCCCAAGTCCTGGTTACTTTATTGGTATCGTCTGGATCAACATAGACTAAGTCTCCATATACACAATCCGTATTTTCATCACCAAACAATTCAACAACCTTAGTCAATACAGTATTATCCGCATAAAAATCATCTGCATTCAAAATGCCAATAACCTCCCCACTCGCTATTTTCACCCCTTTATTCATAGCATCATAGATTCCTTTGTCAGGCGCTGAAATTAGAACAGAAATTTTCTCTTTATATTTTTCACAAATTGCCAATGTATTATCAGTTGAATTTCCATCAACAATAATATATTCTAGGTTTGTAATATCTTGCGCTATGACCGACTTTATGGTGTCTTCAATATACTTTTCAGCATTATATGCCACCGTAATAATAGAAATTTTAGGCTTCATTTATTTTTCTTTCACGAACAATTTTTGCAGGATTCCCCTGGTAAATTGTGTAAGGGTTTAATTCATTTATTGCTACCGATTGCACACTTAATACTGCATGACTTTTGCAAACTACACCCGGACAAACTGTTGCTTGGGATCCGATCCAAACACCATCTTCCAACACAATGGGCTTTACAATTAAATCAAAACTGGGAAACTTATAATTGTGGTTACCACATAACAACATGGCACCTTGTGAAATACATACATTTTCTCCAATAGTAACCTCCTCGAGATTGTCTATCCACACTTTTTCACCTATCCAAGAATAATCCCCTACTTTTAATTTCCAAGGATATTTAACTGACACCATTGGTTTAATAACTACCCCTTTACCTATTTTAGCCCCAAACAATTTCAACACGAATATTTTCAATCCACTGAATGGATTATATTTATTTTGCAATATCAAAGCATTGACAAAAAACCAAATTAATATTTTAATTTTGTTACCAGGCTGATACCAGCTGTTGTTATATCCAGCTAAATTGGTTTTCATTTTTCAAATAGAATTTTATGCTTTTCAATAATTTTATCATCCAGTACTTTTTCTCTAAAATAGCTGTAAGATTTTATTACCATCTCAGTATATTCTATTGGTGAAAGGTTTACTGCTTTTTCGACTGCTAAAGTGTATTTGCCCTCATCTTTAATGTCCACATCCCATCCAATACCTTTTTCTTCTAGTCTATGCCATGGTGTATTTTGACTAATGATTACAGGGCAGCCATTTGCCCATGATTCTACTATAGTATGACCGAAATTTTCATGCTTTGTTGGTAAAACCATAAAATGTGCACTCGCATAAATTTCAGCAACTTCTGCCGGTGTCACGATTCCCTTATATTGTATGGAAACTGTTTTTGAAATAGGGTTAAAGGCTTCTTTTAAATCATCATAGTAAGCTTTATCTTCTATCAAACCATACATATTAAACAGCACTGTTTTATCAGTTTTTAATTCGTTCAATGCTTTTATGATCAAATGTAAGTTTTTCTTTTTTGAAATTCTGCTCACAAATACCATGACAATTTTATCACTTGGTTTTAATGCATGGATCGCACTCAAAGTGTAGGTTTGTGCCAAGGGAATGTTTTGAGCAATGACTACATTGGAATGCTTGCCAAATACAGTATAAATTTCATTCTCTTCCTCAATGGTAGAAGCATGCCAAGATATATTTTTATAAAACCCCAATATTTTAGCAACTGACAAAAATACCTTCTTCTTACTTTGCTTAATCTCAAGGGCGCCTTTACCCAACATTCCCCTAGGGGCTAAAATCACTTTTTTATTCTCTTTTCTTGCATAACGCAAAGGATATAAAGTAAAATTCCTTGAAAATAAACTGTTCAAATATAAAATATCAGCATTTACCTCAAAGAGATTTGTTTTGATGCTAGCATATGTCATGGCTGATTTGTCGAGGTATTTAATAAAAACACCATCAACATCATTCCATTGATTGACTTCAATATCAGGGTATGGTAAGGTATCGCCTAAATCATAAGCACTGGTTAATATATAAAATTCGAAATGTCGCTTAAAGGCATTCACCATGTTGTTCACCGAACGAATGGGTCCGCCTGCTTTGTATCCTGGCGTATACCAATCAACACAAATTAATATCTTTTTTTTATTCTTCAATTCCATTTATTGTCATCCAATGTCCTAATATCACCAAGGGCCAAATTCTTGACCAACTGACTCTTTTGTCATTTTTCAAAAACTGATTCCACAAGTTATCAATACTGTTAGGCTTAAAGTTAGGATTATTTTTTAATTGATTTAAATTTGATTCACAAAACGTTTTTAATTCGTTTTTCATCCATTTTTCGTACGGTAAAACAAAGCCCATTTTCTTTCTATTATAGATTGATTCTGGTAAATCATCAATGAAGGCATCCACCAATAATTTTTTAGGACTGCTTGGAGATTTAATTTCATCAGGAATGCGCAAAACATATTCAACAAACTCATGATCTAAAAACGGAACTCTAACTTCTAATGCGCTTGCCATACTCATTTGATCGGTATCTCTTAACAGTACATTTGACATATAAGTACTCATTTCAGCTACTGATATTCTACTCAAAGCTGGTAATCCCCACCCCGACTTCTGATAGCCAATTAAATCATGTGCAATTTCAAAAGTTCTGTTAAGTGGAAGTGTATTTGTTTTTAATAAATTAACGACCTGATTATCCATTAATACTTGACGATAAAACTGATAGATGTATTCAGTATCAAAATATTCTTGTTTTAATAGTTCTTTTATTTTCCCTGATGCAACATCTTTTTTAATTAAGTCATATAAATTACCAACTTGCTTACGCGCATAATTAGGAAAACTACCTAGCCATTTATTTTTCTGTAAATTAGGGATTTGATTAAACACAGAATATCCACCAAATAATTCATCTCCCCCCAATCCAGACAAGGCCATTGT
The DNA here is from genome assembly GCA_965367695.1 of uncultured Putridiphycobacter sp. Classification (GTDB taxonomy): domain Bacteria; phylum Bacteroidota; class Bacteroidia; order Flavobacteriales_D; family Crocinitomicaceae; genus Putridiphycobacter. The sequence goes on along the minus strand of CBDUKB010000089.1, from coordinate 6,663 downwards.
CACACCTGCTTGTTTGGTTTCTTTCGAAACCACATATGTGTTCAATCCATCACCACTGGGATGATCTAAAAAGCTAAGTGCCTCAGGAATAAGTGATTTAAAATAATCAGCACTTAATTCAATTTCATGATGATTCGTATGGTATTGCTTGGCTATTTCTTTGGCAAATTTTCCTTCTGAAAATTCATCTTCTTTAAACACTACCGAAAACGTGTCCACCTTTTCATCCCTTTGTTTGGCCATCAAAGCAACAATGATGGAACTATCGATACCACCAGATAAAAAAGCGCCAAATGGCACATCACTTATCAATCGTTTATCAACCGCTTCGTTTAATTTAGTTTGAATTTGATAAATGGTTTCTTTTTTACTGTGTTTCGGAATCCCTGGAATAGTAGTAGGATTCCAATAAGTTTTTATTTCTTCTTTCTCATCACTAAATAACATATACTGCCCAGGTAATAGACTGTATAAGTTTTCAATAATCGTATAGGGAGCATGAACTGTTTGAAACCTCAAATAATCCACCAATCCGTTTTTATTAATTTTCTTTGGGATGAGTCCTGTGCTTAAAATAGATTTAACGGATGAAGAGAAAATCAATTGATCTTGATCTAAACAATAATACAATGGTTTAATCCCTACTCTATCTCTAGCTATAAACAATGTTTTTTCTTGTTTATCCCATATCGCAAAAGCAAACATACCATTAAACACCTTCACACATTCCTTTCCCCAAGCCATGTAAGCAGCAACCACTACTTCCGTATCTGAATTAGTTTTAAAACTGTATCCTGTCAGTTTTTCTCTAATGTTTTGATAATTATATATCTCTCCATTAAATACCAATACATAACGTTCATCATTACTATAAAATGGTTGATTCGCTCTTTCTCCAGTATCAATTATTGAAAGTCTTCTATGACCTAAATGAATAAACTCATCATTAAACACTCCTTCTGCATCTGGCCCTCTATGCGCCATAGTTTCATTCATTTTCTGAATGACACTTAATTCATAGTTTATTCCTGAAAACCGATAGATTCCGTTTATTCCGCACATTTTTAAACTCCAATTTCTTTTCTAAAAGCTGCTGAATCTAATAATTTTTGAATTCCTTCTTCAATTGAAATTAAATCTCTATTTAAAATAGCTAACATTTTTTTATTATCCGGCTGTCTTCTTTTCATGTCTCCTGAAGGCAATGGAGGAAGGTGAATAATTTCAGACTTACTCTTTGTAATTCTGATAATTATTTTTGCTAGGTCGATAATGGTAATTATCTTATCTCCGCCCACATTAACGACATCATTGACTATTTTATTCTCATTTAAAGCATTAATACAAGTATCAATATTATCATCTACATAACAAAAAGTCCTGGTTTGTTTTCCATCACCAAAAACAGTAATAGGCTCATCTTTTAAAGCTTGTGCGATAAATTTAGCCATCACAAAATCTGTTGTTTGGTGTGGTCCATAAGTATTAAAAAACCTAAAAATCGTGTAATTCAAACCATATTCTTGCAAATATGACCGACAAAATGATTCTCCCACATTTTTTACAACTGCATATGGTAATTTAGAATTTAAAGGCGTAGTCGCTTCATTTTGAGGAATACTCACCGGTTCTCCATAAACCTCTGAAGAACTGGAAAAGAAAAATCTTTTTACGCCAATATTTTTCGAAATATTTAAAATATTTCGGATTCCTTGAATATCTTCTAATACTTTTACTGGATTTTCTTGGGTTCTTTGAACACCAACCAAAGCCGCATAATGAAAAACATAATCGAAACGATTTGCCAACATTATTTCCGACAATTCTGATTTTTTATTGACATCAGCTTTGATAAATTTCAAATTAGGCTGTGTTAAATCCAGTTTAGAAACCGACCCCGTGGATAAATCATCTACTACTGTCACTAAGGTATTTTTATCTTCAATTAATTTTGCAGCTAATGCACTTCCAACATTCCCAGCACCTCCAGTGATTAAAATTTTTCTCATAAAGTAGTATTTCAGGTCTCAAATTTAACCAATTAATTAATTAATAAAAAGGATTTAATGAATATTTACGCCCACCTATTTTTGAGAAAAATTCATCTCAAATGGCATTCTATTTACTATGGATCTTCCAAGTGTAATTTCATCTGCATAATGCAGCTCTGTCCCAACTGAAACACCTCTTGTTAAAGTAGTGATTTTTACTTCGTAAGGCGCAATTTTTCTATACAAATAAAAGTTAGTTGTATCCCCTTCCATAGAAGTTGGCAGCGCTAAAATAATCTCATCAACATGTTTCCCTTCCAATCGTTGGATTAATAGGGGAATATTTAAGTCGTTGGGACCAATACCTTCCATGGGAGAAATAATTCCACCTAACACATGATAAGTGCCATAATATTGCTCGGTGGATTCAATCGCCATTACATCACGAATGTCTTCAACCACACAAATAATATTTTTATTGCGATTTGGTAACAAACAGATACTGCAGAGTTTTGCATCTGTAATATTTCCGCAAGTTGTACAAGATGCAATATTGGCTTTTAAATTTTCAATGGCCCCAGCAAATTGATTCAATTCTTTTTCGTCACGTTTTAATAAATTTAAAACAAGTCTTAAAGCAGTTTTTTTTCCTATACCAGGAAGTGAAGCAAAGTGCTCCACCACTTCCTCTAAATATTTTGAAGGTAAATTCACGCGTCAAAAATACACTTTTTTTTCTACATTTACCATCAAAGGAATACCTTCATGTATATAGCTAATTTCAATAAAATCACTTTAAATTTCAAACGTCCCAGCGGGACTTCACGTGGGGTTTTAACCCAAAAAGACAGCTGGATCCTATCCTTACATGAAAAGAAAACGCCTAAAACAGTAGGAAGAGGTGAAGCTTCAATTATAAAATCACTGTCGCCCGAATGGAACAATCAATACGAAAGTAAACTTAATGAAGTTGCTGAAAACATTAATTTATACATCCATAATTTGGGGCTATTAAATTCCTTTCCATCTATTAAATTTGCGATAGAATGCGCCTTGTTAGACCTTAAAAATGGTGGACAAAACCTTTTGTATCCTACTGTTTTCAATGATCCAAATCCAAAAATTGAAATTAATGGTTTAATTTGGATGGGCACTGAGGATTATATGATTTCCCAAATAAAAGAAAAAATTAAAGCGGGCTTTTCCTGTATCAAAATGAAAATTGGAGCAATTGATTTTGAAAAGGAGATAAAAATACTAAAAGCTATTAGAAATCAATTTGATGCAAAGGAAATTGAATTAAGAGTTGATGCAAATGGTGCATTTTTATTTGAAGAAGCATTGGAGAAACTGAAACGTTTGGCCGAACTAGATTTACATTCAATAGAACAGCCAATCAAACAAGGCCAACCCAATCAAATGGCTGATCTTTGTGCACATTCACCTATACCGATTGCATTAGACGAAGAATTAATAGGGGTAATTGAGCACAAAGATAAATCAACCCTTCTTGAAACCATTCAGCCTCAATTTATCATTTTAAAACCAAGTTTAATTGGTGGACTAAGCGGAACAGATGAGTGGATTCAAATTGCAGAAAAAATGGGTATTAAGTGGTGGATCACCTCAGCACTTGAGAGTAATATCGGCCTCAATGCAATAGCACAATATACCTACACTAAAAAAAACGCACTCCCTCAAGGACTAGGAACAGGGAGTCTATATACCAATAACATTGCACCTTTTTTAAAAGTTACAACAGGACATCTTTATTTAAGTCTTGAATAATTAAACTGGCGAGTTCCGCTCCCACTTTACTACCTATTGCCACCCCCATTCCACCTAATTTTGCAGCTACAAATTGATGGGGTTTTACTTTTTTGATAATTGGCTTTTTATCTGAACCAAAAGCCATGATTCCACTCCAATAATAATCAATTTCGAAAGATTGATTTGGTAGAATAATGTGCTTTATTTTATCTTCTAAGTCAAATTGAATTTTTTGATTAATTCCGAAATCGGAAGTTGTTTCTGTTGCTTTGTCAATCGATCGCCCACCGCCAAAAATAATTCTATTTTTATAGTTTCTAAAATAATAATAGCCTGCATCAAAATGGAATATACCTTTAAAAGAAAGCGCTTTTATTGGCTTTGTAACCATCACCATTCCCCTACCTGGCGCAATATTTAATGCTGGAAATAACCTATTTGTAAATGCGTTGGTGCAGTATGCAATTTTTTTAACTGTTAAAGGTAACGCATGATGCCTGATTTGAATACACGCTCCTTCATTTGTGACATCCTTTACTTCATAGCCCGTTTTAATTTCTATACCCATCTGCGTAGCTATGAACAAAAGCCTACGCATCATTAATCCTGTATTTAAACTCCCTTCTAAATGATTTTCAACAACTGTTTTTACTTGTTTTCCAAATGCGAATTTTTTATTGGAGATTGAAAATGCTTTTTTACCCAACACTTTTGAAATTTCTTCATTTATATAATCCATTTCACCCAATTCAACCACTTTATTGTCAAACAATAATTCATGACTTCCTTCTTCTTGATAATCGATATTTTTTATGCCTGTTCTAGCCTTAAGTAAGGCCAAGCCCTCATATCGGAGTTGAATTAATGCAAGTACTTCTTGCATAGGGGTTTGTTTTAAATCATCCTTTATTTCGGTGAAGCTTCCAATACAAGCAAAACCAGCATTTTTACTACTTGCTCCTGTTGGCAAGACGCCCCTTTCTAAAATAACAATATTCAAACTTTTATCTGATTCCTTGAGTGAAATAGCTGTCGATAGACCAACAATCCCGGCACCAACAATTGCTATATCATATGACTGAAAATGTTCTTTTTCCCAAAATGATAACATCTTTTTAATTTTATGTGAAGCTAATCATTCAAATTGATTTTTAAAAGTAGGAATAAAAAAACCCAATCAAATATTGACTGGGTTTAGTATGATTAAAATCAAGGTTTATTTTTAACTCTCTACATCAATAGTTACTGTGTACTCCCCTGATGTTACCCCTGTAGCACCTGCTACTCCAATAATAATAGAATATGGGTTATTCACGGCATTCAAGTACAAATGCTTTTCACCTGTGATTGGGGTAGAATTAGATGGAGCCGCTTCGCAAGATACACAAGTTGTAATATTCGGCGGAATTGTTTTGTCTCCAGCTCCTTTAGAATAAGCATAAATTGCAATATCATCTGAAGAATTAGTCGCGTTTAAATATATATCAATGGTTGTGTGATCAGGAATATCTATTTGATAAAAAACATGATTCCCTTCATACCAAGACTTTCCTGGCTCAACGAAACAGGCCATTGAACTATTCCAAGCCCAAGATAAATCACTTAATTTTTCCCCATTAGAAAGATTTCCTTTAAATGTTTGATCACCATCAGGCAATTCTATCAATTTACTTCCAATACTCGGTTTCGGTTCATCCACTTCATCATCTTTCTTTTTACATGCTGTAAAAGCAATCATTACCACTAACAAAAGTGCAAATAGTCTTGAATTTTTCATAATAGTTTTGTTTTAATAGTTAACATCATTTCGAATTAAATTGTATCAATCCGCTTCACAATTTTAATTAATTATGGGCATTCAAACCTAGTAAAATCGGGTAAAAATCAAATAAAGGGGCATATTTCATCCATTCGGGTGAGTACTTTTTACCACCATTAACCCCAATTGGTGAGTAAATATTAAATTTCGATTCAATTTAAACTAAGCCAACCCAATTAACATAGGTTAAAAAATGAACCTCGTTAATGATATTATTAATTTAATCGATTTTTAGCACCTATATTTGCAAAAAATAATCTAAAAAAAATCGAATGAAAAAATTAATCTTATCAGTTTTCACATTAGGACTACTTGTAACTTCTTGTACTAATAATGGAGAAAAAGTTGAGGCAAGTGATGCTGAAAACGTAGAAGTAAATGAAAATGAAAGTACAATTACACTTACAACAATTGATGAAGCGAGTACTATTGAATGGTTTGCTTCTCATTTAGGTGGAGTTGGTGCTAGATTTGGAAAAATAAGTTTACAAAGTGCAGAAGTATTGGTAAACAATGGTGAATTATCAAACGCCGCTGTAGTAATTGACTTAAACACTTTAACAGTTGAAAACTTTGAAGGTGATGAAGATCAAACAAATAAATTAACAGGACACCTTAAAAGTGCTGACTTCTTTAATGTTGAAGTTAATCCTACTGCAAAGTTCGAATTGACAAAAATTGCTGCTGGTGACGAAACATACAATTCGAAAGTGACAGGTAACTTAACAATTCTTGATTCTACTAAAAGCATTTCTTTTTTAGCAAATGTGAATGTATCGAATGAAGCAGTATCTATTCAATCTCAAAAATTTGCAATTGATAGAACGAACTGGGGAATGGTTTACCATGTTGAAGGAAGTGAAGGCGTACCAACTGATTATTTAATTGCGAACGAAATTGGTTTCATTATCAATGTGACTATTAAGTAACAACTTATTTAAATAGCTATTAAAAACACGTCTAACTCAGGCGTGTTTTTTTTTGTTGAAAATTTACCTATTTCATGATGCTAAAGTCATTTTGTAATCCTAAATGACTTTAGCATCATGAAAATGTACCTATTTCATGATGCTAAAGTCATTT
>CBDUKB010000088.1:0-11412 GCA_965367695.1 uncultured Putridiphycobacter sp. | reverse complement strand
CTTCATAAAAATGAAATTCAGTTGGAGGTTTCGGAAGCAGCGGTTGAATGGATGACGAAAAGAGGTTACGATCCACAGTTTGGAGCAAGACCAATTAAAAGAATGATTCAAAAAGAGGTGTTGAACGCTTTGTCGAAAAGTATTCTTGGTGGTCAAGTGCAAGTGGGTACTACAGTAAATGTAGGTGTAATTGATGACCATTTAAGTTTTGTCAACAAAACAGTTCATCCAACTGAAGTGATGGAAAATTAATAATACATAACCATTAAAAAGCCTAGGCAAACTTTGTCTGGGCTTTTTTATTTACATTCCATTCCGATTTTCTTGTTGGCTGAATCTATTTTTATAAATTTGTTTTATTAATTAAATCTAATCATGGGAAGAGCATTTGAATTTAGAAAAGGCAGAAAATTAAAACGTTGGTCGGCAATGTCAAAAGCCTTTACCCGCATAGGTAAAGACATAGTAATGGCAGTGAAAGCTGGTGGACCGGATCCTGATGCAAATGCTCGGTTAAGAGCAATTATTCAAAATGCCAAGGCAGTAAATATGCCTAAAGACAATGTCACCCGAGCCATTAAAAAAGCTAGTGATAAGGATACTTCTGATTATAAAGAAGTTTTATTTGAAGGATATGCGCCACATGGCATTGCCATTTTAGTTGAAACTGCCACCGACAATAACAACCGTACTGTGGCAAATGTGCGTGCCGCTTTTAATAAATGTGATGGTAGTCTGGGGACACAGGGTTCTGTTGAATTTATGTTTGACCATACTTGCAACTTTACCATTAACAAAGAAGGATTGGACGTAGAAGAACTAGAGTTCGAATTAATTGATTTTGGTGCTGAAGAGGTTTTTGAAGATGAAGAAGGTATAATTATTTATGCGCCATTTAACAGCTACGGCGAGCTGCAAAAAGAATTAGAAAATAGAGAAATTGAAATACTCTCTTCAGGGTTTGAAAGAATCCCACAAGTCACAAAAACATTGAATGATGAAGAAAAAGCTGATGTTGAAAAACTATTAGACCGTTTGGAAGAAGATGAAGATGTGAACAGTGTGTTTCATAATATGGAAGAATAAATGGCTAAGCGCGTTTTAATTACAGGAGCAACTAGTGGTTTTGGGAAAGAAACTGCTCGAATATTTGCGAAAAATGGTCATCACCTAATTATTACAGGCAGAAGACAGGAAAGACTTTCAGTGCTAAAAGCTGAATTGACAGCACTTGGTGTTGATGTATTAGATTTATGTTTTGACGTACAAGATAAAAAGGCAGTTGAAGCGAGTTTAAACAACTTACCTGCTCCTTGGCAAAGCATAGACATTTTAATCAACAATGCAGGCTTAGCAAGCGGCATGGGTCGCATTCAAGATGGAGACATTTCGGATTGGGACAAAATGATAGACACCAATGTAAAAGGTTTATTATACGTATCTAAAACAGTAATGCCATACCTTAAAAATGCCAATGCTGCACACATCATTAATATAGGTTCAACAGCTGGGAAAGAAGTATATTTGAACGGGAATGTTTATTGTGCAAGCAAGCATGCAGTAGACGCCATATCAAAAGCCATGCGGGTCGACTTACTCCCTTTAGGAATAAAAGTAACTCAAATTTGTCCAGGTATGGCGGAGACTGAATTTTCAGAGGTCCGTTTTCATGGAGACAAAGAAAAGGCCAAAGCAGTCTACAATGGCTTTGATGTCATGACTCCACAAGATGTAGCGGAAGTGATTTATTACACCACTACCCTACCAAAACATGTTTGTATTAACGACTTGGTTTTAACCTCGACGGCTCAAGCCAATAGTTTTTACACCGAACGTCAATTGTGATGACGTTGAAATATTTGAATTAATACATTTGGTGGAATCATATTGTTTGGATGATTTTTCATTTCAACTAATACATTAGAAATTGACATAGGATTCAGTCCCATTTTTAATCCCATTTCCTTCACATAATTAATTTCAGTTTCACTGGTATTTTCATCAACGCTCATCATTAAAACCATGCGTTGAAATTGAATGATGCGTTCAAATTCATTGGCTGGTGGATTGAATTCAATATCTTCTTGAAACAACTCATCAAACTTTTCTTTACTCAATCCTAGTTGGGAAGCAATTGCCCATAAAAAAGCATATTCTCTTTCTATTAGTTTACCATCAATTTCAGCCAATTCAATTAAGCTTTTCATTAAACTCTTTTTTTCTTCCATAAGCGCATAAATATAGTAGCATTTAATTATTTTTGCAACATGTTAAAAAATTGGATTAGTGCTTTCCGACTGAGAACTTTGCCACTGGCTTTAAGTACTGTTCTAATGGGTAATGCCTTGGCGATTTTAATAGATGTTTTTAATCCAACAATTTTCTGGCTAACAGTGCTCACCACTTTATTGCTCCAAATACTTTCTAATTTAGCGAACGATTATGGAGACGGTTTAAAAGGAACGGATAATGAAGAAAGAGTCGGTCCGACAAGAGCCATCCAAAGTGGCGACATTTCCCCAAAACAAATGAAAAATGCAGTCATTTTATTTGCCTTTTTTTCATTGGCTAGTGGAATCGCACTGCTATTGGTCGCTTTAGAGATGGACCTCATGCTATTTATCTTTTTCCTTTTAGGGATAGCAGCCATTGGCGCAGCCATAAAATATACCGTTGGAAAATCAGCTTATGGCTATCAAGGTTTGGGTGATTTGTTTGTTTTTATATTTTTCGGGTTAGTTGGTGTATTAGGCGCTTATTATTTGCAGGTAAAATCAATAAATTATTGGATGCTGCTTCCCGCCATAGCCATTGGCGCATTTTCTTCAGCTGTACTCAACTTGAATAATATGAGAGACATTGAAAATGATGCAAAAATGGGTAAAAACACCTTGGTAGTAAAGCTAGGCTTAAGTGCATCAAAAAAATATCATTTTCTATTATTTCTAGTTGCTTACTGCGCTATTTTTACTTTTGTATTTATTCGAACAGCAGGTAAGCAACAAGGTACATTATTAATAATATCGGCCTTAGTTGGTTTAATCCATACATTTCATATCAAAAGAATTATCCAAGCGAAAGGTTATGCTGAATTCGATCCGGAATTAAAAATTGTTGCCTTGAGTACTTTGTTGTTTTCTCTTGGCTGGTTTGGAACTTTTTATCTTTTATAATTTTTTAGGCTTAATCTTTGTGACTTTATCTTTAAATTTGCTTATATCAATATGCGTCAATTAATTTTATTTTTATTCCTTCAGAGTTTTATTTCTTTCGGGCAAGAACCTGCTGATTGGGAAGGAATTGAAAATAATTTAGTTAATTTATTAAACACATTAAGAGAAGCTAAGACTGATGCAGAATTAGCGCTCCACAATTCCAATTTATATGAAGCGGTTTTAGAAGTAGCTGAAATGCCTACAGTGATGTCTCATCAATTTACTAAATTGAATACCATGTCTACCCTTATTTCTCCTGATGAGGAATTTAGGTTATTCAATTGGAATGTTGAAACCACCCAACTCAACCACAAGCATTATTGCATAATGGTAAAGAAAGGTAGGGTTTTTGGAAAAAATGAAGTCATTGAGTTCAAAGAAGATAAATTTACCATACCACCGAGTCCTAGAACACAATTAACACCCAATAAATGGTATGGAGCCTTGTATTATAAAATTATCCCAATTAAAAAACAAGGAAAAACACTTTACACAGTTCTAGGATTCAGTGGAAATACCCGAAGCAGTAATAAAAAAGTTTTAGAAGTGTTTTGGTTTAGAGGAAATAAATTAAAATTAGGTTATCCCTTATTTGAAGCGAATGAAGAATCGAGTCAAATTCAGAAAAGAATATTTTTTGAATATTCAGAAAAAGCAACAGTGAGCGTAAAATACTTACCAGAGCTTGGAAAAATTGTTTTCAATCATTTGGTTCCTGAAGCTGAAAATCTTAAAGGGATGTACGACTTTTATATACCTGATTTAACATACGACGCCTATGTTTGGGATGGCGCAATTTGGCATTATCAAAAAGATATTCAAGTAGGAAATGAAAGTAATAAAACAACCAAAAAGTATTATACAGATCCAAAAACAGGTGAAACTAAATATAAGGTAGAAAAAGATACTTGGATTGACCCGACTGGTGAAGGCTCAGCTGGAACGGGCGAAAAGCACACTGCTGTTGTTATCGAAAATGACGGTAAAAACCACAAAGAAAAAAAGAAAAAAAGCCGTACTAAAAAGCAGAAAAAGACCAAGAAAAAGAAGCGAGATCCACAATCGGCCATTGAAATAAAAAAATGACACTAAAAAAGATCATTTAGTTCATTGTCAACCATTCAATACTTTTATACGTCCTCTATATAAGAATGTATTATATTTGAATAAGCTAGCTTTTTATTGTGATCAAACTAATTCTATTTATCTTGACTTTCCTAACCTGGTCTTTGACTGGTTATTCGCAAGAAATATGCGACAATGGTATAGATGATGATGGTGATGGCTTAATAGATTTAAATGATCAATTAGATTGTTCATGTACACTCGTTTTTCCTCAGCCAAATCAAATGATTCCGAATGCTGGTTTTGAAGACACTTTGTGCTGTCCAACAGGAACTGCTCAATTGAATTGCGCACAAGATTGGATTCAAGCATCAACAGCTACCAGTGATTATTTTAACACATGTGACTTTACAACGGTGGTGAACCCTCCAAATTTCCCTTTACCTGATAGTGGAAATGGTTATGCTGGTATAATTACCAGTGCAAATTATAATGAATACATTGGCGCATGTTTGGATTCAAATATGGAAGTTGGCGTCTCTTACACGATCAATTTTCATGCAGCATGGGCATCTGGTAACGACTCCGTTGCCTTCACCTTTTTTGGAAACTCAGATTGTGCAAATTTACCGTGGACAGGAAATACCTGTCCAACAGGAATTGATGATTGGACTGAATTAGGTGTGCAAACAATTACATTCGACACCATTGGAGAATGGATGTCTGTTTCCTTAACGTTTACACCAACTTACGCCATCAACGCAATTGCAATCGGAGGTGCTTGTAACAGTTTAAATTCAACCAATGGTGGTGTAAATTATTATTATATTGATGATATAAAAATTGATAGTACAAAAAATTTTCCTGGAAATATATCTGCTTATAACGGTCTTTATTGTCAAGATGATGCCATTCTTTATGCAGGTACAACATTAAGCGGAGGTACATGGCAATGGTATTTAGAAGGCATTGCTTTAGTAGGTGAAACAGATTCGATTTTAGATTCTGAAAATTATGGATTGGGTTTATATTCCGCCTTATACATACTACCGGAAGGCTGCACTCGTCTTGACTATTATTTAAGTCCTCCCATTTTTCCAACTGCTAATTTCACTTATACAATTGATCAATGTACCGGAGCAGCCTCGTTTATTGACCAATCAAGTATTATAGCAGGAAATATCGATTTATACACTTGGCATTTTGGTGATAATTCATTTTCTCCTTTAGAGCACACCTCACACACTTATTTAGATACTGGTAACTACGAAGTGATTCATGTTGTATTTTCAGTTGACGGTTGTCCAGATACAACCATTCAAACCATCCCCTACTACTTTGACATGACAGCAGACTTTGAATTTACATTGAATAATGTTACTTATCCAGCCAATGCTTTGGATACTGTTGAATTTTGCTTTGGAGATGGAATAGACTTTAATAACCTTACTACAATTGCTTCTCCAAATGTAGCTTCTTATATGTGGTATTTTGGAGACGCGAATAATACCAGTACGACTTCTCCAGGTTATACCTACCCAAATAGTGGTACTTTCAATACAATGCTCATTGCTTACTCGGATAATGGATGTAGTGATACCATTACTACTCCCTTTATTGTGCATCCATACCCACAAGCCGACTTTAGTTTAACGGTGAATGGCAATACTTATAATGCGAATCCTACTGCATTTTATCAATTTTGTGAAGGAGATAGCATTCATTTGAATAATATTTCCAGTATTGGAGTGCCCGACTCAATCACTTATTTTTATTGGACCTTAAATGATACCCTTACCTATTTTAATGATACCTCCTTTTTAATCACTAACCATGAAGAAAATACGGTCATTTTATATACTGAAGGTCCTACAGGTTGCCCAAGCGCAGACACATTAAGGTTTAGGAATAATGATTTTCATCAATTTGAATTGCTTACCACCAAAGAAACTTGTTTTGGTGTTCATGATGCAAGCATGCATTTAAATTATATTGGTGGTTCACACCCTGGCAATTATACTTTTACTTTGACCAATCCCAGCAATCAAATTGTCAATACACAAACATTAAGCGACAGTAGTAATGTAAACTTTAATAACCTTTACTATGGTGATTGGAGTGTTTTAATTACGAATGCTGTCGGCTGTACCTGGGATACAGTTTTCAATATTGAAACAATAGCACCGATTATTAACATTACCCCAACTTATGAAAATCCGCAATGTTTTGGTACGGCGACGGGCTCCATAATCGCAAACTCTACTAATCCGGGCAGTTTAAATTTTATCATTTATAATGATGCTGGACAAATAGTGAATCATCCTACAGGTAGCAATGTCGCTAATAATTTGATTGCAGGTACTTATACAATTAATGTCACAGATGCTATTGGTTGTATTAATCAATCTGATGTCACTTTAATTGATCCCAAAATCATCAAGCCTATATTTAACTTATCACACCCTTTATGCCACGGTTTAAGTACAGGTGCCGCTATGATAGATACTGTTTTAGATTACCAAGGAAACTATGATTCACTAATCTATAATTGGACACCTAACCATACTGGTAATAATGGTCTAGGCGAAACCTACCTACAAAACATTCCTGCAGGTGAATATGTTTTAGAAGTGATTGATCAAATTGGATGTACCGTTCATAAAATTTTTCATATTATTGACCCTCCCCCTTTAAAAAGTAAACTCACAGTTGGTTCACCTACTTATTGCCGAACCAATAGTTCACAAAACGGTAATGGTGTTGTTGCAGGAACGGGAGTTCCAGATTCATCAGGAGCAGGAAATTTGTCTTATCATTGGCTAAATTTAGTAAATGGAGACGAAAGTAATTATTCAACATTTGTAGTACGTACTCCTGGATACATGCAATTAACATTGATAGATGGAAATGCTTGTAGTTATGTCGATTCCATTTATGTAGACTCTTTAAACCCGATAGCTCTGTTTAGTGCTTATTCAGATGAATTTATAAACCCCACCCTTTACGAAGGGACAGAACTTATGAAAGTGAAATTTGAAAATCAATCTCAAAATTTTTCTCAAATAGGAAACCCCTTATCTGATACCATTTTTCAATGGAGTTTAGACACCAATCAAACGCCTTCTAATTGGTTTTTAAGTTTAGATTTTAATGAAACAATCGATACAATTTATGAGGGTGAAAAAATTTATGAAGTTTGTCTAATCGCAAAAAACTTTAACGATTGTGTAGATATGCATTGTAAGTCTATTATTGTCCATGATTATCCATTATTGATAGTTCCTAATGTATTTACACCTGGTGCATATCCAAATAATGAATTTTTTTTTCCTAGCGAGGGAATTCGTGATTTTCACTGTATCGTTATGAATCGCTACGGTTTACCTGTATATGAATACACAAATATTGAAGATAAATGGGATGGCAATCATTATTTAAATGATAAACCATGCTCCGAAGGTGTATATTTCTTTTTATATGAGGCTATGTCAACAAACGGCACTCCATTTACAGGTGAAGGAACTGTGCATTTAATTCGTGCAAAAAAATAAATGTGCTCATTTAATTTATTCTTGTAGATATTCTCATATTTTGCTACCTTGGTATCATAAATTGATAGTCATGGCGCATTATAATAAAATATTTTTTCTTCTACTCTTTTCATTGCTTGCAAAAGCTTGTACTTATTCCGACAATGGCATAGTGGGCGATAACCATATGATCACAAAGAAAATGGCATTTAACAACTTTGATGCTGTTGAATTTTCTGGTGTTTTTAATGCAGACTTACATTATGCCGAAAAAGAAGAAGTAAGCATTGAATGTAATGCCAATTTTGAAGAATATTTGGAAGTTGAACAAGTTGGAAGCAAAGTAGTTTTTAAACTTAAAGAGGGATATGGTTATCAAAATGCAAATATAAAAGCAACCATTTATTCAAAAAACATTCAATTAATTGAAGCATCAGGTGCAAGTGAAATTAAATTACATGAATTTAAATCAAAAAATTTAAAGATTATGCTATCTGGTGCGACCAATGTTAACGCCCATTTAATTGAAGCAGATGCCTTAGATTTAGAAGGAAGTGGAGCTTCAAAGTTTCGATTTGATGGTTCAACTAAAACTTTAAATGTTCGTTTAAGCGGCGCTTCTAAACTCAAAGGAAAAGAACTAAATGTCCGAAAAAACACGCTTGTTGACTGTTCAGGAGCAAGCAGTGTAACCATTAATACACATGCCGATATTGTTGCAAAATTAAGTGGAGCAAGCGATTTAACTTATTATGGAAATGGTAGAATAATCGACCAACAGTTGAGTGGTGCTTCAAATATCAAAAAAAAATAAGAGGCTTAATTTGCTCCCTTATTGAACCTAAAACTAATAGTTTTTCATTAGAAAATAGCAATTCATTTTGGAGTTGTACCAAAATATAAATTAATTTTCAATTATATTCACAAACATTAATTTACATAAACTATTTATATACAGCCATAAATACGTTTTCAAACGACTACAAACGACTAATATTCGTTTACAAATATTTAATAGACGATTAATGATTTGATCCTGTCTTTACTTTGTGGTATCGGAATTCAAAAACAATTAGTTGAACTCCTGAAAATTACAAACTAGTATTAATTTAAAAAACAGTATCATGAACAATTTAAGAAACAAAGTACAATTAATCGGAAACTTAGGACAAACACCAGAAATTATTTCATTTGAAAGTGGAAACAAATTGGCCAAAATAGTCATGGCAACGAATGAAACGTATAAGAACGCGAAAGGTGAAAGAATAACAGACACACAATGGCACAACGTTGTGGCATGGGGTAAGACTGCGGATATTATTGAAAAGTATGTAAAAAAGGGACAAGAGATTGCTGTAGAAGGTAAAATTGTAAGTCGATCTTATGAGACAAAAGAAGGTGAAAAAAGGTATAGAACCGAAATTCAAGTGAGTGAATTGCTTTTATTGGGAAGCAAAAAATAAGCTTATCCTGAAAGGAAACAATAACCATTTCAAATTACAAAGATGAACACAACCTTAAAACAGATTTCTTATGAACACAATACACAACTCAGTCAATTTAATTGGACGCACTGGTATCACTCCAGTAATCAGAACATTTACCAACGGTGTGAAATTAGCAAAATTTTCAATGGCAACAAATGAAACTATTTTTGATCCCAATGGAAAAACGATCAAAACACAATGGCATAATTTGGTTGCATGGGGAAAGAAGGCAGAACTTATTGAAAAGTATGTAAAAAAAGGACAAATGATTGCGGTAGAAGGAAAGTTAATCAATAAAATATTGACTGACCTCAACGGTAAAAAGTCTAAATTGACACAAATACAAGTAGATGAAATTTTGCTCATTAACCATCAGAGAAAACATGCTTAAGTTATTTTTTCAAAGAAAACACTCATTAAATTAAGTTTTATTGAGTGTTTTTTTTTGTGATCAAGATAAAATATAATTGTAATTCATTTTTAAATATCATTTTTAAACCTTGAAGAAAAAAAACTGGATCGTATGCAAAATATAAAAATTTTTAATTTGCAATTTTAACTGATAATTGATTTAAAAAGACAACCTTTGTACTGTTACTTTTCAGTTATAAAAATAAGAAGAAGCATTCCTTTAGAAAAATTGATTCCTTCCACATAAAAGCCAATTTCGATATATTTTTAACGTTGATTTTGTTCCATTTTAAGCAGTAGCCTAAAAATTTGATAATAATATTATTATTGCAAAATACAGTGAATTATGAAGTATGATACTTGGTTAAACTACTCAAACATGTCCATAGCCGTTCAAATTAAAGAAGGCTTATATCATTGTAGTCAATTTGGATTAAATCAAGAGAAAAAAAAATATTTTAAAATTTGTTCAAGTATTTTAGAATTAAAGTTTTTTCTATTATCCTATCCAAGTTCACCAAAAAAAGACATTTTAACTTTTATAAATAATTTAGAAGCTGAAAAAAGCATGCAATAACATCATGAATAATAATTTTTAACCTTTGGTAAAAAAGCAGTTAGTTCAAATAGTTGACAAGAAAAATAATAAATAAGGTTTTGATAAACATTTGGTCGGCCCTATTAGTAGCAATAAAATAATAACATAATATTAAAAGCTTATGAATAAGAATGCCATTTCGAAATTGATTAAAGAAATAGAAATTACAGCACCAATCAACATTCAAATTAGTGGAAGCAAGGAGAACAATCCTAAGCCGATTGGTTTTTCGCGTTCAGATAAAAAATTCATGCCTGATATTGTTGCTAAATTCGAGCATAAAAAAGATATATATGCAATAGAGAAGGATTTTTCAGAAAAAGATATCCATTTATTAGTTTCAAAATGGATATTATTTGCAGCAGATGCTAGAAAATCATTCGGCACTTTTTATTTAGCGGTTCCGAAATCAAAGGTCACGCTAGTCGAAAAAATAATACTAGAAAAACAACTCGATATTAAATTAATACAACTTTAATTTCAGCTTGAAATAAATCATAAATATACTTTTAAAATCTTCAGATTAGTTATTTTGAAAAAAAATTAAGATTCTATTAAACCATTTAAAAATACCTGAGTCAAAGCTTGAAATAAAGATTTGATGATAAGGGAACTTCTGAGATTTTGTGTCATGTTTTTAACAACAACATTCTTGTTATCAACCTGTCAACAAAACAGTAATGTAGTAAGTAATATTGGAAATGAAAACACAATCACTCATGATTCTATTCTTGTTTACAATTATGAAGCATTAGCACCATTACTTCAAACGAAAGAACAGCAGACATTTGTAGTGAATTTCTGGGCCATGTGGTGTGTCCCTTGTGTAAAAGAACTTCCCTATTTTCAAGCATTGGCAGACCAACATCCCGATATAAAGGTGATACTTGTAAGCCTAGACTTCCCTTCTGAAATAAAGACAAAACTAAAACCGTTTTTAAAGCAAAAAGAAATAGACTTGAAAGTGGTTGTTCTAGATGATCCAGCTTCAAATACCTGGATAGATAAAATTGATCCAAACTGGTCGGGATCTATCCCATTTACAATCATATTTAATAATCATAAACGCGCTTATTTTGAGCAATCATTTGAAAGCGTGGAAGCGT
>CBDUKB010000087.1:0-11525 GCA_965367695.1 uncultured Putridiphycobacter sp. | reverse complement strand
GTTTAAAATGGCCCCACAATCCACCGAAACGATATCGCCTTCTTGATAGGGAACCTCATTTGGAAAACCATGTACTACTTGTTCGTTTGGTGAGATACACAAGGTGTTCGGGAAATCATATAATCCTAAAAAACCTGGTACAGCACCTTGGTCTCTGATGTACTCTTCAGCCAATTTATCTAACTGTAAACCGGTAACACCCGGACCAATTACTTTGGCAATTTCACCCAATGTTCTTGAAACCACTTGTGCAGCTTGGCGCATCAATTCGATTTCTTCTTCTGATTTATATATGATCATACTCACTTAAAATAATAAAACCTCACTGACATTGTCAATGAGGTTTTTAATTTTTATAATTGATGTTTTACGATAAAACACTTTTTACTATATCTGCAGCTTCTTGTAACAATACAGCTGAATGTACATTCAATCCTGAAGCGTCAATCAAAGCTTTTGCTTCAACTGCATTTGTTCCTTGTAAACGTACAATAATTGGCACTGGAATTTCTCCCATGTTTTTATAAGCGTCAACAATTCCTTGAGCCACTCTATCACATCTTACAATTCCACCAAAAATGTTTACTAAAATAGCTTCTACATTTTTGTCTTGTAAAATTAAACGAAATGCTTTTTCAACACGCTCAGCATCTGCAGTACCACCAACATCTAAAAAGTTTGCTGGATTACCACCTGATAATTTAATGATGTCCATAGTCGCCATTGCTAAACCTGCACCGTTTACCATACAACCAACGTTTCCGTCAAGGTTTACATAGTTTAAGCCAGCCTCATCAGCTTCAACTTCCATTGGATCTTCTTCTGTTTTATCACGCATTTCAGCATATGCTTTATGTCTGTACAATGCATTGTCATCTAAAGTAACTTTTGCATCTACCGCAATAATTCTATTGTCAGATGTTTTTAATACTGGATTAATTTCAAACATTGATGAATCAGCACCATCATATGCTGCATATAAAGAATAAACAAATTTTGTCATTTCTTTAAATGCTTGTCCACTTAAACCTAAGTTAAAAGCAATTTTTCTTGCTTGAAAACCTTGTAAGCCAACACGTGGATCAATTTCTTCTTTAAATATAAGGTGTGGAGTATTTTCAGCAACCGCTTCAATATCCATTCCTCCTTCAGTAGAATAAATAATTGTATTTCTTTCTTTTGCACGATCTAATAATACCGACATGTAGAATTCAGATGGTTCTGATTCACCAGGGTAATATACGTCTTCAGCAATTAAAACTTTGTTTACTTTTTTTCCAACTCCATTTGTTTGAGCAGTTTCTAAATGACCGCCTAAAATACCTTTTACAGTTTCCTCAACTTTATCTATTCCTTTTGCTAAAACAACTCCGTGTGATCCAGTTTCTTCAACTGTTCCCTTTCCTCTACCACCTGCATGAATTTGCGCTTTTACCACAAACCATTCTGTTCCTGTTGATGCGCTTAATTCCTTTGCTTTTGCTACTGCCTCTTCAACATTGTCTACAACAACACCTCTTTGAATGGCTACACCGTAACTTTCTAATATTGATTTTCCTTGATATTCGTGTAAATTCATTTAAATGGATTTAGTTTTTTTTGAATGCGTAAAATTAATTCTAATACTTTAGATTTCAAAAAAAAACCAAGATTTGTTTTCCTTATTTGATAAATATCAGCTTTACAATGGCTCAAAGATCGAAAAACCTCGAATTCAGGCTATGTTAACCAATATTAAATGAAGTACAGAATGGAATTAATATGCCATAAAATTGCGCATAAAAAAAGGGTTGACTATCTTTGCCGAAAATTAAGAGAAAAATGGCAACTAATAGAACTTTTACAATGATTAAGCCTGAGGCTGTAGCTGCAGGAAACACAGGAAAAATTTTAGACATGATTATTGAAGCTGGATTTAAAATCAAGGCTTTAAAATTAACGACACTTTCTAAAGAACGTGCGGGTGAATTTTATGAAGTTCACAAAGAAAGACCATTTTATGGTGAATTAGTTGACTATATGTCAAGCGGACCTATTGTAGCTGCAATCTTAGAAAAAGAAAATGCTATGGCAGATTTCAGAACTTTGATTGGTGCAACTGATCCTGCTGAAGCTGCTGATGGTACTATCAGAAAAGCATTTGCAAAATCTAAAGCAGAAAATGCAGTTCACGGATCTGATTCTGATGAAAATGCTGAGATCGAAGGTAAATTTCACTTCGCTCCAAACGAAATCGTATAATTATTTATCAATTTTTATAAATTAAAGCTTCGACAATTATTGTTGGAGCTTTTTTTATGTTTTAGCTTGAGATAATTGTGTTTTGAAGTGCTGCACCGCCCCATTCAATTAAAGAAAATCCATTTCTTTCCCCTACTTGTTTAATGTCTGGTGCAACAACCGACTGAGCAGGTAACTTATCAACAACTTCAAAAATCATTCCTACTCTTAATTGATAATCTATTGGTGTTGTACTCGAAATGTCACCAAAAAAATCATCATAAGCTTCATTGACTAGAAATTGAATTACAGCATAATTTTTTGTTTGTAAACGCGGTGCCCAATAAGTAATAAAATCTGTCGACTCTCTTGAATTAAGTCCCATTGATGTTAATTGTGCTTCTAAAAAGGACAGCACCGTATCAGTTTTGATAACATAGCCTTCAATGATTCCCTCCTTCATTGTGAAATTCATGCTTTTTTGACTGGCTTCCCAAAACAAATAAGGATGTGTTTTTTGGGTAATTAAATTGATAATATTTCCATCTTTTTGAGTTTGTATTTTCCAACCAGTATTGTATTTGGGGTAAGTAAAACTTAATTCTCCTTTGGGCTTTAAAGTAATTGTGGTAGTGATGGGGGCATCACTGTACAAATAAACCACTGGTTTTTCAACCATAATTACTGCACGGTTTTCCTTGGCAGTAATGTTTATTTTGAATTGATTAAAATGGGTGTATTCTTTTAAATTGATAATGACTTCTTGGTAGCCTGCTTGAAAGAAAAAAATGCCTTTCGCACTACGGGGAATCACAATTTTATAATTTCCTTTTCTTGAAAATACTTTGGATATTTTTAAATCTAAAGAGGATATTTTTCCAAAACTTTCCGGTCCAGGAGGACTGGTATAACTCACTTTGCCTTCAATATATAAGCTGTCTTTCGAAAGGTTTTCGACCCAAGTTTTTGATTTTATATTATAAAGCGGATTAACATCTGCCTTCGAAATGAAAAGATTAAGGGCCATTAAACAAGTAAATAAAAGTCGCATAATATTTGGTTTTATATGGCGTACAATTAAGGTTGAAAAAAGTTCATAAAAAAACCCAGACACTTTGGCCTGGGTTTTAAACTCGAGTAAGATTATATCCTTAAATATGGTTATTGATCTCTCAATGCATGGATGGTTCCAGAGATGGTATGTGAGGTGTTGGCTTGGTCAAGATATGATCCTGAAAAAGTAATATCAACATATGCGCCCACAGCTCCATAAGCTGTCAAATTAAAATTAATGTTTGGATAACCAGCACTTGTATTAATTCCTTGTGTTATATTTAAATAGGCACCAGGAGTTGTTGTGTTGTAATCCATGAAATTATAATTGCCCAAAACAATATCTTCCAATTCTAACTGAAAGTAATCTTGACCAGTGCTTGCATATACCGAAACCCCACTTACAACATTCGTGTTTGAGTCAAGTATTTCGTAGCAATATAAAGGTGATAAAAATGTATTTGCAAGACTACCATCAATGTTGTACGAAATATATTCACTCACTGCTGTACATGCAATGATGTTTCCTAATGTTGTGGCAGGTGGTGTAGTGGTGTATGTTAAAACACCTGTTGATTGTAAATTAGTATAATCAAATCCTTCAAAAGTAAGTGTTGTAGCCGTAGCGCAATTACCCACCACTATACTAAATGCTCCATTGGTAATGTTTGGATAAAAGTTTGATCCACCAATATTGATTACGGCGTATCCATTTGTAATACTGTTGTTGTTACAGTCTAACAATGTTCCACTTACGGTATTTAAATTAGCAGTACTAACTGTAAAAGAATGTGTATTAGTTGAGTTTGCAGTAAAAGTATTGGTCCAAGTTGTCAATTGATTTCCACAATTGTCGAAAATATTAAAGGTAACTGATACGTTCGCTGGAATGTATGTAAAAAATTGTCCCATTGAATTTGAAGTACCAATGGTACTTGCATTAGGCGTTATTATTTCTACAACTGCGTATGGAATTGAGTTTCCTGAAGCATCAACAACTGAACCGTCAAGGGTTGCATCAATATAGAAATCATCACAATTCCAAAATGAAAAATGGTTTACATTTCCAACATATTCACCATTTGTTAAAGTAGCTTCTCCTTCTTCTATCCAGTAACCAGCAACTTCATCAAAATGCCATAATGGAATAGTGGCAGGCGCATTTGCTAGCTGACTTGCATCAACAGGCATATGAATAGTCGCATCAGAACCATTTGCAATTTGTAATTCTTCTCCACTTGGGCTAAATAATTCAACTGCTGCCATTCCATACGATTCTAGAATCCCAGCATTGTCTGAAGCATTTTGTGCATAGAGTGAGCCCGGCATTTGATCAGAAAAGTCAGCTGAACCAGTTTGTAAATGTTTGATAGCAACATTCACTACTCCAGTATAGGCGTCACCTGCATTATTGATGAATGCGCCTTTAAAATCAATACTTAAGCCTGAAGATAAATCGACAGTAGTTGGTGACCCAGCACCAAAAGAAGCCACCACATCTTTTTGCAAAAGCATTATTTTTATTTCATTGCTACCAGTAGTTTGTGGTCGAACTGAACGAGAGCCTAAAAAGTATCCCGATTTTGTAGCTGTTAAATAAGCTAATTTTTCTTTTACACTTGCGTTTTCTATAATAGCAATACCATTTGCATCTGTAGTCATGGTTTTATTTCCGACTTTTATCACCGCATTTTCAACTGCTAAACCGGATTCATCAACAATGTGTGCAAAGAAATCGGCCGTTACCGTACCACCTAAATCAAGTACTGCTGGTTTGGCAGAAGTATTTGGTCCAGGAGTTTCCGTATTTGGTTTCGGATCGATTGGATCTTCTTGTTTGTCTTTTTTACAGGAAGTCATTCCTAAAAACAGGAAGAGACTTATCATTAAGGTAAGGTTCAAATTTTTCATAATATTATTTATTAATGTAATTACTTCTAATACATCATAATAAACCAAAGGGTTGTCTACATTGAATTTTTTAATTTTCAATTCAGAATGAAAAATGAGGTTGGAAGCTACAGCAATAGCGGGTTGTGATGTTGTAAAAAAAAAGATGTTTTTGTCCTAAGTTCTTACAAAATTTTATCAGAAATTGGCTTTAAATTGAAATGCCATTATTAGGAATCTCTCAAAACATGGATATTACCCGTAATGGTATGCCAAACATTAAGTGGATATTGATAAGTCCCTGAAAAACTAATGTTAACAAAAGTACCCACTGCACCATATTCATTCAAGCTAAATGAAATATTAGGGTATCCCGCATTGGTGTATATGCCACTTGATAAAGTTAAATTCGCTCCCGGTGCGCTTGTTCCATTGTCCATAAAATTATAGGTGCCAGGTGCTATTCCTTCAAGGTGCAAAGACATGTAATCATTACCGTTATTGGCGTTCACGTCAACCCCAGTCGGTGCGCCTGTTGTTTGGTCGTTAGATTGGTAACAGCCTAATGCTGTAATATAGGTAATGGCAGTTCCATTGTCTATGGTATAAGAAATATATTCTGCTACATTATTACAAGCTACTATGGTTCCTATTTGAGTACTTGGACCATTGATGTTGAAGCCCATAATTCCAGTTGATTGGTAGTTTGACAAGTTGATTCCTTCAATCGTAAATGGAGCAGCAGTTGCACAATTACTGACCAATGCTGTAAAATTTCCGTTCGCGATATAAGGGTAATAGGTAGTATTGTTCATTACTAACCTTATAAAACCATTACTGATGGCATTATTGTTACAGTCGACCAAGTTGCCAACTATAGTTTGCAATTGCGCAGCGTTTACAGTAAATGTTTGATTTACATGGTCGTTTAATACAAAATTATTTGTCCAAGTAGTAAGTAAGTTATTGCAGTTGTCGTAAATATTAAAAATGACATTTACGTTTGCTGGAACATAGGTGTCGAATTCACCTAAGTAATTTGCATTACCCGTTGTTTGCGCATTTGGAGTGATGATTTCAACCTTGGCATATGGAACCGGGTTTGAAGCAGCGTCTGATATTGTTCCAGAAATTCGACCTCTGTCATAAAAGTCATCACAATTCCAGAAAGAAAAATGTTTGACATTGCCCACATAAACACCATCTGTTAAAGTTGCGGATCCATCCTCAATCCAGTATCCTGCTACCTCGTCAAATGACCAAAGTGGGATAGTAGTAGGTGCATTTGCTAATTGGTTATTTGCTATTGGCATGTGAATAGTAGCTTCAGTACCGTTGGCTATTTGCAAAGATTCACCAGATGGACTTTTTAATGAAATGGCTGCCATTCCATAGGACTCCAAAATTCCACCTGCCGGATTTGAGCCACTTTGCGCATATAATGATCCTGGCATGATTTCAGAGAAATCTTCTGAATCGGTTGCTAAATGTTTTAGTGAAATGTTTACAGGGCCATTGTATTCACTACCTGCTTCATTAATAAAAGCACCCTGAAAATCGATACTTAAACCTGAAGAAATGCTAACTGAACTTGGTGACCCGGAATTAATAGTTGCCACTACATTTTGTTGTAGCATTTTTATTTTTATTTCATTGATATTAGTGGTGTGAGGAATGATAGTCCTTGACCCTAAAAAATAACCTGATTTGGTGGCTGTGATATAAGCTAGTTTCTCTTTTACACTCGCATTTTCGATAAACGCAATGCCATATTCATCTGTAGAAGCAGTTTTGTTTCCAGCAACAATGTTTACATTTTCAATTGGACTTCCTGCCTCATCATTTATTTGAATAAAAAAACTTGCAGTAACATTTGCGCCCAAATATAAGTTTGCGGGCTTGGCATTGTTATTCGGTCCTGGAATTACATTGACTACAGTTGAATCTTTTGGGTCTTGTTGAACGACTGTTGTTGCTGGTTCTTCAATTTTATCTTTTTTACATGAAGTGAAGGCAATGAATATCGAAAAACAGATGAGAAATGACAACTTAAATGTGCGCATATAATTTGATTGTGAAGCAATTATACGAATAAAAAATGAGTAATCACTTATTAATTGTTTAAATTAAAAGCCTTTAGCGTTTAGGCTCTCAAATTGGCGGTATCGATATTTAATATACACAATCAGCTCATAGTCGGTGGCATTTTTTAAAAAGACATCATTTAAATTTAAATATTGCATAAAGGCTTCAAATTGATCATCCCTTAAATCAATAATATTTGCATTGACATAGATTTTTAAAATTGCTTTTACAACTTCCGTTTGCTCATCTTTATACTCCATTTCAGCAATCAATCTTTTGGTCTTTTCTCTTTTACTAAAAGCCATGTATAAAGCAGTAATTGGACTTTGAATTGCATTAACACCTGAGAGTTGTGGGACAACTCTTTTCTCTATAGTAGCCCTTTCTTCTTTTAATTCGGCCAAAGTTTTTAATGGTTGCACATCAACTGGTTTGGCGGTGAAGGAAAGCAAATCTAAATAAACAGTGATGTTGTATTCTCTTTTATAAGCACGATTAGCGAAAGAAAAATATTGTGTTTTATATCCTTCAACTGAAACGGCGATTTGGGCCGACTTTTTAATAGTAATAGAAAAAGACCCATCATACCTGCCAAAAACACCCCTGCCAATTGATTTATCCATTACCATTACATCATAAAAATTCATGACTTTGGTGCTATCTATTACCCGACCTGTTACAGTGATAAGTGAGTCACTGTAGTTCACTGTGTCTTTCTGAGTTTGGGTATGACCATGGAAACTCATGAAAATAATTCCTATGCTGATTAATAATTTCACACAGCCAAATTATCAAAAATTCAGCCAGGATAAAAATTATTTTGAAATATTAACATTAATCTATGCGGCCGATTGAATTCATAATTAAAATTAAAGCAGTAATTTTGCCCAAGAATTTAATAAAATGCAAACAGTTGTCGTAGGTTTATCGGGTGGAGTTGATTCAAGTGTCGCTGCTTATCTCTTAAAAGAGCAAGGCTATAATGTCATTGGTATTTTTATGAAAAATTGGCATGATGAATCAGTCACTATTTCTGATGATTGCCCATGGATAGACGATAGTCAAGATGCACTTTTAGTGGCCAATAAATTGGGGATTCCTTTTCAAACAATTGATTTAAGCGAAGCTTATCGTGAAAAAATTGTAGACTATATGTTTGCTGAATATGAAGCGGGAAGGACGCCAAACCCAGATGTGCTTTGTAATCGAGAAATTAAGTTTGATGTCTTTATGAAAACGGCCATGCAATTAGGGGCTGATTTTGTAGCAACAGGACATTACTGCAGAAAAGGAGTGACTGAAGATGGAAATTTTCAATTGTTATCAGGAAAAGACAATAACAAAGACCAAAGTTATTTTTTATGTCAATTGACCCAAGACCAATTGTCAAAATCATTATTCCCGATTGGTGAGATGCAAAAATCAGAAGTGAGGGCAATTGCGAGAGAACAAGACTTAATAACTGCAGATAAAAAAGATTCCCAAGGATTGTGTTTTATTGGTAAAGTAAAACTTCCAACTTTCTTGCAACAACAGCTGAAGCCTAAAACAGGAAATGTAATTGAACTTCCAATGGATTTAACATTATTAACTGATTATCAATCAAAATTAGACAGTGGCGATTACCAAACTTTAAGTCAACCTTTTGTTTTTGAAGAAAATATGGGAATTAATAAAGGGCCTCATCAAGGAGCACATTATTTTACCATTGGACAAAGAAAAGGATTGGGCATTGGAGGAACACCTTTGCCATTGTTTATTGTTCAGACGAATACCGAAACCAATACGGTTTATGTTGGACAAGGTGAAAACCACCCCGCTTTGAACAAAAAAGCATTGTTTATCAAATCTGAAGATGTTCATTGGGTAAGGGAAGATATGAAGTTAAAAATAGGAGAAAAGCAAGATTTTCTTTGTAGAATTCGATACCGTCAACCTTTAGAAAAAGCAACATTAATTTGTGAAACCGAAGGCACTTATATTTTATTTGAAAACCTTCAAAAAGGGATATCACCTGGGCAATTTGCCGCTTGGTATCAAAATGATGAATTAATTGGTTCAGGGGTAATTACTTCTTGATTTCATCATTGTTCAATAAATCAACAACCTTATTTTTAGCAATAAAAAAACCCTTATCAATTTGACAAGGGTTTTAAAATCTAAATTATTAATTAGGATTAGTTTTTTGCTAAATAATCAGCAACTCCCTCGTGTGTAGCAGTCATTCCTGAATCACCTGCGTTCCAGTTAGCTGGACAAACTTCTCCATTTTCTTCTACAAATTGTAATGCATCAACCATTCTAATTGCTTCATCCACATTTCTACCTAATGGTAAATCGTTAACAATTTGGTGACGTACAATACCTTCTTTGTCAATTAAAAACAATCCTCTGTATGCAATCATGTCATCAGAAGCTGTTAATCTTCCAAATTCATCAAAATCATATTCTCCTACTAATACATCAAATGCATCTGAAATCGTTTTGTTTGTATCGGCTACAATTGGGTAATTTACCCCTTTAATTCCACCGTCGTGTTTTCTTAGTTGTAACCAACCCCAATGAGATTCTTGTGTGTCAGTTGAACAAGCAACTACCTTTGTTCCTCTTTTTTCAAACTCATCTAATTTTGCTTGAAAAGCATGTAGTTCACTTGGGCAAACGAATGTAAAATCTTTTGGATAAAAGAATAATACTACGTGGTTTTTACCAATGTATTGGTCCAATGAAAAATTTTCTATTACTTCTCCTCCGTTAACTACTGCTGGTGCAGTAAATGAAGGTGCTTTTTTTCCTACTAAAACAGCCATTTAATTATTGTTTTTTAATGATTATTATTACTTGTATGCAAAGGTAAAAAGTATTTCATGTCGGATGAAATATTTTCAATTTAAATTATTTATACCCCTATTAAATTTCTCTATAAGGTTTTAGTTGACCAGAATTCCGAGTCCAAACCCTAGCAGAATAGCAATGAATTTAATGAGGTTCAATTTGTGGCCTTCACTCGATTCAAAAATAATGGTGGTAGATATGTGTAAAAACATACCAATGGCAATAGCCATCACCCAGTGACTGTTAAACTGGAAATTGTTCGCTAAATACTGACCGAAATAGATGCCAACCGGAGCCGTTAGGGCAAAAAATAGAATTCCTAACCAAGACTTTTTTCTTGATATTTGACTGGTTTTAAAAATAGTCATCAAAGCAACTGCTACAGGAATTTTATGTAAAAATATCCCCCATAATAAATTGTCTGATTGTGCATGTTGGTGGCCTACATGATTGCCCACCAATGGAATCGCTTCAATAAAAGAGTGCAATGAAAGACTGATGAGAATCACAAATGGAAATGCAGATGCTTTACTGTGAATGTGCACATGTCCATGTTCAGCTCCTTGTGAAAAATATTCTAAGAGTAATTGCAATAAAAAACCGCCTAAAATATAGTATCCTGTTGAAGCTCCTACAACACTATATGTTTCGGGTAAAATGTGTGTGAAAATGATGGTAAGTAAATAACCGCCACTAAAAGAAAGTAACAAACTTAAAATTGATTTCTTTTTTAAAAGTTCAACTAAAATACCTCCTATTAAAACGGCACCTATTAAGATTGATATTTGAAATAAATGATCCAAGCTTATCTTTTTTTAGCAAAGATGATTAATCTATCAGAATTATCCACGTTAAAATCTGATAATTTATAGTCACCGACTGTCTTCACAATTTCAAAATTAGCGGCATTTAAGAAGTATTCGAAATTGGCAAGCGTTAGTGCGTGTACTCTTTCATGATATTCATATTCCTTTCCTTTATCAGTAAATTGAATCGTTTTTTCAATCACATCATTCACTATCGATTTTGAAATATTAAACTCAATGCCATCAATTTTCTTGATTTCAAATTCAATCATATCGCGTTTAACTTGTTCAATATTTAAAAAATCAATTATTAATGTCCCTCTTGGTTTTAGATAGGAATGCACAGACTGGAGCATTTTAATATTATCTGCTTCATCTTCGAAATATCCGATACTGGTAAATAAATTAAAAACACAATCGAATTCAAAGCCAGGAATAGGCAACCTCATGTCGTGCTCAAAAAAATGTAGCATTTTGTTTTCCATTTTTTTTGCATATTGAATCGAGGATTCAGATAAATCTACACCCACGACATCAAATCCTAACTTATTTAAAAATTTTGCGTGCCTTCCTTTGCCGCAAGCAAGATCTAATATCTTGGTTTTTTGCGGTAAAGCAAGGTCTTGAATTAAATTT
>CBDUKB010000086.1:0-11624 GCA_965367695.1 uncultured Putridiphycobacter sp. | reverse complement strand
TGATGAGAGAGTTTAGAGCAGCAGGATTGGGATAGATGAAACTTTGGAAGATGCATTTTCGACTGTTGAACTTAATATAAAAATTAAAGCTGACTATCCTTGGTGTTCTATATTTTCACCTTTCCCTGGTACTGAGTTATCAGATTATGCTTTGAAAAAAGGCTATTTGAGTCCAACTTTCTCGGTTGAGGAATTGGATAAATCCTTTTTTCTTTCTTCCCAATTAGAATTACCGCATAAACGAGAATTGCAAAATCTCCAAAAGTTTTTTCAAACCGCTGTGCTTTGGCCATGGACTTTTCCAATGATTAAAAAACTCATTAAATTACCACCCAACTTTTTATTTAGGGCATGGTTTGGGTTTGTTTATTTTAGGGTATATATCAGATCAGAAAAACGAAATTTTTGGGAAACTTTTAAATTTGCTTTGAAAAACTATAAGCACGTTTTAGTTAAAGAATAAACCATTTTTAATTTAAATAATTTACTTCATTCAAAGATGTCTCTCTTATACTGGAAGGAACTGCTAAATTCTTATAAGGTGCCAATTTATCAATCGATTCTCTTTCATACAAATCACCTAAAAATGGAAATTCAGGATGCACATGAGTAGGCAATCCTTCAATAATGCTAAGCACTTCATTTTCTGTTAATTGCCACTCAGCAACCAATCTTTGTAATGAAGGTTCCATGAATGAGATGTATACCAATTCTGTTTCTGCATGCTGATTCATTGCCGAAAATTCAACTCCAGTACTCAGTTGTTTTTGATTACTTTCTAGCATGTCTTTAAAATAATTGATAGTATCCTGCAATTCAATATACGTAAGGTAATTATCATAATCATTTTGATTAGAAAAAATTGGTTGAATTTTAGATTCGTGGCACCAAATACATTTTGCTGGTTTCCCCGCATTGCTTACCATAGGACTCGCACTGTTAATCAAATCACCATCAACATTATATATGCCAAACCTCAATTGCCCATTATCCATCAAATCAAAAGTTTCGTACTCCAATATTTCTCCTGTATTTTTATCAACCTCTTCAGTTATAAATAATTGATTAAATTTTAATTGATTCGAAAAACTGAGAATCCTATTTTTTGGAGATACACTGGATTCATTAATAAATCCTTTTTTTTCAGCGAATACATATTTTTTAATTAGGTCCGACATTTTTTTTGGCTGATCTACAAATGCATAATAATGTTCGGACGCACCCATTAATAAAGTGATGAATCGACCTAAATCTATACTTTCAAACTTTTTATAATCTTCGGTTGAAACTATCTTACTTTTCAGCACATTCATTTTTTGAATTGCTGAAGTGGAAAACCCTTGGTAATGATAATTAAATACTATCAAATCTCCTGATACTTTTATGCCTTCATCATTAAAATGCTTAGCACCTATATACGATAATGCCCATTTAAATCCTTGGACTGCATTATCAATTGAATCATCCTCATGGGACTTAATATACCTGAGTTTAATAATAGAAGTTTCGCCTATATTGCCCTCATCTTTTCTACAATTTGTTACCAATGAGCATAAACATAGTAAACCAATTATTTTAATAAAAGACGGTATCATTATTTTAGAAGTCATAAAAGAGAACAAAATAAAAAATGTTTACCGTTTTCAATTAAAAAAGCACAAATGAATTTGTGTCAGGCTTTAATTTATTCTCGAATTAATTTCAAAAGCCTATATTTGGATAGGTGCTAAAATTTTAATCAGCACAAAGATTTAAAAATGCAAAACAAAACGGTGATTTTATTTAATCCACGAAGTGGAAAATGGAAACATAGGATTCCAAATTCTATTTTGCAGGTTGGCGCATCCATTGAAAACAAGTACAAGGTAATTTATATAGATGGTAATTTAGAAGTTGACCCTTGGCAAAAAATTGAGGAAACGATTTCAAAACATGATGTAGCATATTTTGGTTGTACAGTCATGCCTGGACCTCAATTAAAACAAGCCATCCCTTTAAGTAAAAAATTAAGAACTAATTATCCGAAAATAAAAATTATTTGGGGTGGTTATTTTGCTACCAACCAATATAAACCAGTACTAAACAGCGGCTTTGTGGATGTTGTTGTTGCAGGGCCAGGTGATACCGCATTCCCAAATTTATTAAATGCATTTGATAATAATGCGCCAATTAATGAAATAAAAAACCTTATTTATAAAGAAAATGATCAAGTCATAAAGACAAAAAAAGAAGAATTATTAAATCAAGACACACTTCCCAATTTACCTTATTCCTCTTTCAATCAACAATACCCTATTCATGCCTATTTGGCTAAAACTTTTATGGGCAATAAAACCATGGCCTATCATTCAAGTTTTGGTTGCCCCTTCACCTGCTCTTTTTGCGCAGTGGTCCCTATTTACAATGCAAGGTGGAAAGGAAAGTCTGCCAAAAACATGTATGATGACATCAAAGAGTTACAAGTTAAATACGGCATTGATTCAATAGAATTTCACGACAATAATTTTTTTACTTCTCGAAAAAGAGTCATTGAATTTTCAGCATTAATTTTAAACGATAATATTAAATGGTGGGGAGAAGGAAGAATTGATACCTTGGATAAATATTCAGATGATGATTTACAACTCATGAGTGATGCCGGTTGTAAAATGATATTTTTTGGTGCCGAAACTGGCAGTGACGAAGTATTGAAACAAATGGATAAAGGAGGGACGCAAACAGCTGAGCAAATTGAACAATTTGCTGTGCGATTAAAACAATTTAATATCATTCCTGAATATTCATTTGTATTAGGTATGCCAGGTGATTCAGAAGAAAAAGTAATGAAACAAATTGATGAAGACATTCAATTTATAAAAAAAATTAAGCAACGAAATCCCGCTACCGAAATCATTATCTATTTATACAGTCCGGTTCCAACCGAAGGGTCAGAATTATACGAACAAATAACCAAAGCTGGTTTTGAATTCCCCGCACATTTGGAAGATTGGTTAAATCCGGCCTGGGAAAATTTTGACTTAAGAAAAAACCCATTAACCCCTTGGTTAACAGCGAAAATGGTAGATAAAATCAGGAATTTTGAAACAGTATTAAATGGCTATCACCCAACTTTTTCCGACTATAAACTAACCCCATTAAAAAGGAGTATATTAAAAGGGATATCAAGCTGGCGCTATCATTCTGGTTTTTATAAACTACCCTACGACATTAAAATATTTCATAAAATTTGGCGTTACCGTCAACCTGAAATTGAAGGTTTTCAAAGTGAATAAAAATGAGAAGAATTCCTGCAAAAGTACTCAGTCCTTTTCTTCAATATTTTGTAAAGCATTATTTTAAGAAACCAAGGACCTATCGATATAAAGGCCTTAAAACAGTAGTGTTTCCAGGAGTTTTTTTTCCTCATTTCACTTTAAGTACCAAATTATTATTGCAGTTTCTAGAAAATGAAAAATTAGCTAACTTGCGTTTTCTAGAATTGGGTTGTGGAACAGCAATCATTAGTTGTTTTGCCGCCAAAAAAGGAGCAAATGTAGTGGCTTCAGACATTAATGAAATAGCCATTAACAATGCAATCTTCAATGCCGAGAAGAACAAAGTAAACATTAAGAGTGTACAATCTGATTTATTTGATAACCTACATGATTATCATTTTGATTACATAGTAATTAATCCCCCGTATTATCCGAAAACCCCCAAAGACAATGTAGAAAAAGCTTGGTTTTGTGGTGAGAATTTTGAATATTTTGAAAAGCTATTTAGTCAATTGACTGAACTTTATCATTCGAAAATGAAAATCATCATGATTTTATCGGAAGATTGCGAAATAGAAAAAATTAGCGAGATTGGGAATAACAATAAATTAGAACTAAAGGTGATTAAGCAACAATATAAATATGGGGAGAAAAATTATATTTTTGAGCTCTCTCCTATTTAACTCGGCTTTTTAGAAATAAGAGTCGGCCATACATTATATTGGAGAACAACTTGTGATAGCCCCACTTCAATATGTTTTTAAAATTTCCTTTTATCATTTTCGCTTCCACTTGTTTTTGTCTAAAACGTTTGTGTATAAAACGGTGCAATATTTTATAAAATTTTGGTGAATAGGTACTCTTATACATAAGTAATAATTCATCTGAATCCTCCCAATTGGTTTTGTCTGCCAATTGACTTTTTACAATGTCGAAAAATTTAGTCCCTGGTAAAGGGTAAGAAACGGAAACTCCTATATCATGTGGCATGAGTGTAAAGAGCATGTTTAAAGTGGCTTTTATATCCACCCATTCTTCTCCTAAATAGCCAAATTGAAGGAAGAAACAAGGTTTTAACCCTTTAGCTTTCATTAACTTGGTACAGGTTTCAATTTGGACCAAGGTTGTTCCCTTATCCATGGCGTCTAATATTTTTTGGGAACCACTTTCTGCCCCTATCCATACCTCATCACAACCCGATTCAACTAAATTATCAATGGTATCATCTTTTAAAAGTAAATCTGCTCTTGATTGAATTTTGTATGGGATTTTAATATCCTGCTTTTTTAGCTCCACGTTGTATGCTTGTACCCAACTTGGTTTTAAACCAAAAATGTCATCACCAAACCATATATGATCGAATTCAAATAACGATTGCATGAATTGAATTTCCTTTACCACATGCTGTGGCGAACGACTGTTGTACCTGTTTCCATAAATTGGCTTTGCACACCAATTACATTTGTACGGACACCCCCTTGTCGTGGCTATATTAATAGAAAAATATCCATGTTTTTTCCAAGCATTTTGATACTTTGAAATGTCAATTAAATCCCATGCAGGAAGTGGTAATTTATCCAAATCTGTTAAAATAGGACGCAATTTATTTTTTACAACAGTTCCATTTTCAGTATGTGCTATGCCCTCAATATCTATTAGGTTTTCACCTGCATTCATAGCATCTAATACTGCTAGTAAGGAATTTTCACCTTCACCTAACACAATACAATCTGCTCCCTTTTCTATGTAATTTTCATAATGATCTGTTGAATCACTACTGGCGACAATCACCTTTAAGCCTTCTTTCTTTGCAAGCTCAATCATCTCGAATGCAGCATCTCGCATTTTCGTCAGACACATTTTCGTCAGGTAATTAAACCCATCATCATAGATGACCAATACAGCAGGAGCCAGTGATTTAATTTTAGGACCTATTTCCTTCGCTGAGTCAACAAAATAAGTGTCAAAGAAATCTACTACGTAGCCATTTTCCCTAACTACCGACGCTGCCAAAATGGTTCCTAGGGGCGGATATGGTTTACCAAGTTCTAATTGCTTTGCATCAAAATTAATAAAGTAACTATGTGTAAATAAGACTTTCATGGTTCAATGCCTAATTTTTCAAGTTTTTCGAGGTATGCTTTTAACACTTTATTTTGAAAATCTCTTGGATGATGTTTAGAGACTCCCCTATTCGTTCGCATGGTTAACTCAAATTTCGAAAGATCAAAATTTGGAAATTTCTTTTGCCATTTTCTATAGGTAAACTTCATTAAATACAAATCTAGCTGATCTCCCATTTTTCCATTTAATAGCCATTCAAAAATTTTACTCATTTTTTTCTTGGTACGAAAATCTTGGGTCTTCAATGGATGTTGAAATCGATTGATAAATGAAGTCGACCATCCATTTTGATCCTTAAACTGCTTAATTAATTCATGATTGTATACTGGTAGTAAGTATGATGTTTCAATGGCGGTAAACATATTTTTATCTCGAATTTCAAGATTATTTGTATCAACAAAATAATTTACGCAGAAATATTTTCTTGAATTAAAAAGCACAATTTTTTTAAAGGCAATGAGCATGGTTCGGCAAATCCATAGCCTATTTGGTGAGGTGATAATAAAATAATCAATGTCACCATTTTCATGCATCACATTCTTAGAAAGAGAACCTGAAACACCAATCCCTTCAACGTAGGGAAAAGACTTAATAATTCTGGCGTAAAATGGTAGTTTTTTAAAATATTTTTGAGCTTCAGTAATTTTTTTAGCCCTTTCATCCACTAATTGCTTCACATTATTTTGAAGGCTATAATTTGAGTCATACTCGTAAATAATTCCTTTTTTCACAAGACTGTTCAACTCATCAAAAATATCGCTATCTTGATAATCACCTAATCTTTTTAAATCATCTATGTGTAATGGATGATGAAAAATATCAAAATAAGCAATACTTTTTAAAATGGATTCAGTCAATTTAGTTCAGATTGTTAAGCTGTGAAGTTACAGAATAAAAAGTGAAAAATAAAAAAGTATTATATGTAGTCTTTTGAACATTTCAAATCAGTGAGGCTGATTTAATATAAATAAAATCCTTTTTTAATTGAAACTTAAATATATTGCAATAAATTTCAATTTTTATTTACTTCCATTGCTAAATTTACGTATACAATTATAAATGAGCCCAAATACGTTTAAATATTTCCATTACTTTATCGCATGTATCTTTTTAGATTTGATTATAATTTATGGATTGGGCTATTATTTTCACTTGCAGCACATTCACTTTTTGGTCTTATTATGGGTGATTTCAAATGTCCTGAACTACCCACGAATTGATTCAAGAAGATTTATCAGTTATTATCAATTGTTATCTCTTACCATTAAGCAACTCGCAACATTTCTTGCGTTTTGGGCACTTGCTTTAATTTTGTTTTCGCCTTTTAAATTGGCCCAAGAATTATACGCACCCTTACTTTTTCTTTCTACCCTTTTCAGTAGGTTACTTTTTGTATTTATCCTAAGGTTATATAGAATTGTAGGAAGGGGTTATAATCGTTTTTATATGATTGGCAATTCCCCTGTGATGAACAATATTAAAAATAATTTTTTATCGGTAAAAAGTCATGGGTATATATTTGAAGGCCAAACCGACACAATTGATTTAGAATCATTAAGGAAACTAATTATTGAAAAACATTTAAATGAAATATACTGCTCTTCAAAAAGTGTCAATCAAAATGATTTATCAAATTTACTTGGATTCGCCCTACACTATGGGGTTAATGTACACGTTGTCTCTGACTTAAGTATTGAAAAAGAAAATGAGGCAGCTTTATTTTATTCTGAACTCGATATAGAAGACTTTCCTTTAATCGATAGAAAAAATTTAATCATAAAAAGATTGTTTGACATTCTTTTTTCCACTTTCATCATCATTGGTGTTTTATGGTGGTTAACCATCATTCTAGGGATATTAATCAAACTTGAATCAAAAGGTCCCATATTTTTCAAACAGCCTCGCGCAGGTCGTGCAGGTAAGTATTTTATGTGTTTAAAATTTAGGTCCATGAAGGTGACATCCATTGAAAAACAAGCGACAAAAAATGATGTCAGAATTACAAAAATAGGGAGATTGATCAGAAAGCTGAGCATTGATGAATTACCACAATTTATCAATGTATTTTTAGGCCAAATGTCTGTTGTTGGACCAAGACCTCACATTAAGTTATTAAATGATAAATATGGATCAGCCATTAATAATTACGACAGTAGAATGCTAGTAAAACCAGGCATTACTGGCTTGTCACAAATCTCAGGTTTGAGGGGAGAAACTGCGGAAAACACTTCCATGGCAAATCGTGTGAAAGTTGACATGATTTACATTAAAAGTTGGTCCATTGGTAAAGACATGATTATTGTTTTAAAAACAATATATGACTTACTTTTTTTAAGACATAAAGAGGCTTTTTAAAGTCTTCTTTGAAAACCTGACAACTGGCTTAAAAAATTGTGGAGAATACCGGTCCCGATAGCAATCGGGACGAACCGGCGACAGCAAATTAATGGGATAACTTTTACAGAAAAAATACCAAAATTGAAAAGTAGTGGAGAATACCGGATTCGAACCGGTGACCTCTTGCCTGCCAGGCAAGCGCTCTAGCCAACTGAGCTAATCCCCCTTTTCATTTATTAATGATGCTGCAAATATAATTTTATTTTTAAAAATTCTTCCTTAAAATTATCTCGATAAATGATTGGAGTAATTTTTAATATTTTAAGGTATGTTATTTAAGACCAAGAAATCTTTTATTTGAAAATGCTTTTCCTGATCCTGACTTCAAATATTTTTCAAACTTAAAAGCTAACTTTTCATCTGAATATGCAATATAAGTTACCACTTCAACTGGTAACCTAGAAGATGTATATTTAACCTGACCTTGATTATGTCGGATTATTCTTTCATCAATATTATTAGTACAACCTGTATAAGTTGAGTTGTCACTACATTTTAATAGATACACATATTGCATTACGTAAGCGATTATTGTTATTCACAACAACAAAGTTAAATTATAAAATTGGTTCTATGAAAAAGTAATTTTATCCTTCCCTTGGTCGGAACTACGCTGTCTAACACCCAAAAACTATGTGGACGGCGTCCGCCGAAGCACTGCCATGAAATGATTTTATTTGTTTTAAAAATGAAAAAGCACTGCTTCGCTCCTTCCTTTGGTCGGAGCTTCGCAGTGCGTAGGTGGAGCCGGCGGGTATCGAACCCGCGTCCAAACAAAGAGTTAAAATGATTTCTACGTGCTTATTTTGTGACTTAATTTCAGATAAAGGCTGGACACAAACACCCTAACTTTATCCTACTTCTCTTAAGTTTCACAAAAAGGTCGAGACTCCCTCATTGCTATCCTAAAATTTTAATGCCCTTGATCGAGTCCACTTCAGGCGGGCGTCCTCGAGGACAGTTAGTTCCCCTTACTATACTTCGAGGGAATTAAGATAATTTAAGCTTGGCCTAAATTACGCAGCTAACGCGTAAGAATTATTGTTGTCAATTATTCTGTATGTACTTCTGATTTACGAGTGTTTGTACGTTACTCGGCATGCTTACATTCCAAATCAGATGCTGTCAAATCCAAGTCGGCCCCAAAGAACTAATGCAAAACTAATCCAATTATTAATCAAACTCGCTTTTTTGGCCTTAAAATTCCTAAAAAAATCATCTTTTTTTTGAAAATATTAGCTATTATAGCCTATTCAAATTTAAAGTGACATTTCAAATGAAATTAGGTATTATTCGAGAAGGTAAAACTCCCCCAGATAAAAGAGTGCCATTAACGCCAAAACAATGTGCGAAAATTCAGAAAGATTATCCGCATGTTGATGTTGTTGTTCAATCAAGTGAGGTTCGAAAAATAAAAGACGAAGCCTATGTAGCAGCTGGAATTAAAGTAGTGGATGATGTTTCTGATTGCGATATTTTAATGGGGGTAAAAGAGGTAAATAAAGCTGATTTAATACCAAATAAAACTTACCTATTTTTCTCACACACCTTTAAAAAACAACCCTATAATAGGACATTACTTCAAACCATTTTGGATAAAAAAATTCAATTAGTGGATTATGAAGTATTGACAGACAAGAATGAATCTAGGCTTATTGGTTTCGGTCGATATGCGGGAATTGTAGGGACCTACAACGGTTTTTTGGCATTTGGTAAAAAACAACAATCATACAATTTAAAACCAGCCCATTTATGTGAAGACCGCATAGAGATGGAAGGAGAATTGAGCAAAGTGAATCTACCCAAAAACACCAAAATTGTACTCACAGGATTTGGAAGGGTTGGTCATGGAGCGAGAGAAATATTAGAAAAACTTCAATTGAAAGAAGTAAATGCCACTGACTTTTTAAACAAATCATTTGATGAACCCGTATTTACCCAATTAGAGGTTGATGATTACTTTGAAAAAGTTGATGGTTCGACATTTGATAAATACGCTTTTTATGAATCAGGACTGGGGCATAAATCTACTTTTAAAAAGTATTTAAAAGTCGCTGACATGTATATTGCTTGTCATTATTGGGGGGCCACATCACCCTTTATTTTTACAAGAGAAGATTTGAAAGACCCTGAAATTAAGACAAAAGTTGTTGCTGATATTTCTTGCGATATTGACGGACCGGTTGCTTCAACAATCAGACCTTCAACAATTGCTGAACCTTTATATGGATACAACCCGATTACAGAAAAGGAAGATGACTATTTAAAAGAAGGGGTAATTTGTGTAATGGCGGTAGACAACTTACCTTGTGAATTACCTAAAGATGCATCAGAAGATTTTGGAAACGAGTTAATTAAAAATATCTTACCAAGTCTTTTTGGAGAAGACACGGACGGTATCATAGCAAGAGCAAGTGAAACAAATTTAAAAGGAGAGTTGACAACAAAGTTTGCTTACCTTCAGGATTATCTTGCAGGAAAAGCATGATAGCCTGAACTCGAAGGGTAAATTTATATTTTATGTTAAAATGTAAAATAAAAGACCTTCGAAATTGAAACCTATTGCGTAGAAAATAGTTAAAACTATAACAATTGCAAATTAATTACAAATAAATACTTGACAGGTATCTATTATTAGCTTAGATTTGCAGTCGGTTTATTAATTAAATAAATTATAAAGTAAAATGAGGCAGTTAAAAATTACAAAATCAATTACCAATCGTGAAAGTCAGTCGTTAGATAAGTACTTGCAGGATATTGGTAAGGAAGAACTAATAACTGCTGAAATGGAAGTTGAATTAGCCAAACGCATCAAGCAAGGAGACCAATGGGCACTTGAAAAACTAACTAGGGCTAATTTACGATTTGTTGTTTCAGTTGCTAAACAGTATCAGAATCAAGGACTTACTTTACCAGATTTAATAAACGAAGGAAACTTAGGCTTAATTAAAGCAGCACAAAAATTTGATGAAACAAGAGGATTTAAATTTATATCCTATGCCGTATGGTGGATTCGTCAATCAATTTTACAGGCTTTAGCTGAGCAAGCAAGAATTGTTCGTTTACCTTTAAATCAAGTAGGGTCATTAAACAAAATTAACAAAGCTTTTTCTAAACTTGAACAAGAGTACGAAAGACCACCATCAGCTGAGGAATTGGCAGAAGTATTGGAAGTACCAGAAGACAAGATTAAAGAAAGCATGAAAGTAGCGGGTAGACACGTTTCTATGGATGCACCTCTTTCTTCAAGCGAAGATGGTGGAACATTAATGGATGTGATGGCGAATGATGATTCACCAGATGCCGATAGATTATTATTAGCAGAATCGTTACAAAAAGAAATCGAACGTTCTTTATCTACATTAACAGATAAGGAAAGAGAAATCATCAGGTTGTTTTTCGGAATTGGCATGAACCACGGATTAACATTGGAAGAAATTGGATCAAAATTCAATTTAACAAGAGAACGTGTTCGTCAAATTAAAGAAAAGGCAATTCGTCGATTGCGGCATACGTCGAGAAATAAGTTATTAAAGGCCTATTTAGGTTAATAATTATTGGGCTGCCTATTTGGGCGGCTCTTTTTTTAAGTAAAAATTAAATAAATACATAAAAATGGCAACAGAAGTTGGTTACGAAAAAGAACTACAGAATTATTTAGACCATGAAAGAGCGGCTGTACAGCTTTCTAGGTATGTAGGAGAATTATTGTACGACAAAGGAATTGAATTGGTTTTGTTTAGGAATCACTTGACAAACATTACCGTTTCAGAAATCATTAACCTGCATGATTATTCAGAAAAAGTAGTTGGAAAGAAAATTTACATTTCTACCTCTGCAGCATTGGCA
>CBDUKB010000085.1:0-11999 GCA_965367695.1 uncultured Putridiphycobacter sp. | reverse complement strand
CTAAAAAATAACCCGCTATTTCTGAGTATAAAAAAACTATTTTTGGCATTGGCAACATACATTTTTATTATACATTTGACAAAAGTACATATTCCTTGAATGAAAACTAGTAAACATACTTTTTTTTGCAATAATTTGAATGATTATCAACTCCCTAATGACGAATCTCATCATGCGATTAGCGTTTTGAGATTAAAAAGTGGTAACTTAATAAATATTAGTGATGGTCAAGGAAATTATGCCCTAGCAGAAATTGTTATTGCCGACAAGAAACAAGTTACATATAAAATACTTGAAGAATTTCAGCAACCAAAACCAAAAATCCACATTCATATCGCAATTGCCCCAACTAAATCAAATGACCGAATAGCATTTTTTTTAGAAAAAGCGACTGAGATTGGTATATCGGAAATAACACCAATTATAACAGCCAATTCTGAACGAAAAAAAATCAATGTCGAGCGTTGGGAGAAAATATTAATTTCAGCTTCAAAGCAATCTAACAATCATCACTTTCCTATACTAAATGGATTAACTAAACTGAGTGACTTTATAAAAAATCAACAAAGAAAAGACACCCATTATTTTATTGCACATTGCGAAGAAGACAAAATAAGAACTGAACTAAAAAATGAATTAATTAATTATAAAAACAATTGTATTTTAATTGGACCCGAAGGTGATTTTAATCAAGAAGAGATTAACTTAGCGATTGCAAATAATTTTAAACCAGTAAGCTTAGGAAACACCAGATTAAGAACCGAAACAGCAGGAATAGTAGCATGTCACACTTTAAACTTAATTACATAATACCACTTATTTGTTTGGCAATCTTTAATATTTCAGCCACACAACAGACAAAAGAGCCAACAGTACAAATTGCATTGTTAAAATACAATGGAGGAGGTGATTGGTATGCGAATCCAACTGCCCTAAAAAACTTAATACGTTATTGCAACCAAAATTTGAATACAAACATAAGCAATGATATTGCTACAGTTGAAGTGGGATCTAAGGACATTTACAACTACCCTTTTGTGCACATGACTGGACATGGAAATGTGGTTTTTTCAAATGAAGACGCTAATAATTTAAGAAATTATTTAGTGGGAGGTGGTTTTTTACATATTGACGATAATTATGGAATGGACAAATACATTCGAACTGAATTAAAAAAAATATTTCCTAATAATGAATTAATTGAATTGCCCAACAACCACCCAATCTACCAACAAAAATATAAATTTAATGGGCTTCCAAAAATTCATGAACACGATAACAAACGCGCTCAAGGATTTGGAATCATTTACGAAGGAAGACTAGTTTGTTATTACACCTATGAAACTGATTTAGGTGATGGATGGGAAGACCAAGAAGTTCATAATGACTCAAATGAAAAACGAATTGAAGCCTTAAAAATGGGCGCAAATATAATTGAATATGCTTTCTCTGAAGCTCACTAAAATATCCCTTGTTTTTTGTGTCCTCGCCCTTTCAACTTTTGGATGGAGCCAAGGATTACAAACGACAAAATACAAAAAAGAATACAACCCTTATTTTTCGTTTGGTAAATTTCAACGTGGCGTAAATAGCGACATTCTTGCTCAAAAATTAGATATTTTAGAGAATAAAGAGAAAAGTACCTGGAACCTTCAAGATAGCCTGCAATTTGCAGAAATTTCTCTTTTAACAAACAATGTTGAACTTTCACATTATTATTTAAGCAACTTATTAAAAAATCATCCAAAATATATTCAAATAATCCATTTACATCTTATAAACTCATACATACAGTTTGACTATAAAACAATTGAAAGCATTGTAAATTACAATTATATCAGACCAAAAAACACTTTTGACGAATTCTTCATTGCCATTTTAAAGGCGCAAAAATTAAGGTTTGAAAATGACAGCATTGTTAAACATGTTTTCAATTTTAAGAATGCGAATCTCCCTGAAAACACCAAGGGCAGCATTGCCTATCAAAGCAATATCATCACCCCTTTAAATAGCGCTAAAAAAGTCCTCGAATATTTTGTCATGTACGTGCACAAGGAAGACCCTATAATTGGACAATGTTTTAATGAAATGGGGGAGATTTTAGAAGAACATGTCAGTTTAAATCAAGCCTACATAGCATATAGTATCGCCAGAATTTATGACAAAAAAGACAAAAACATTCTTGAAAATGTTAAACGCATCAAAGCGAAACATGTGCAACAAAACTATAATACTCCTAATTTCAGAAAATTCTTTCCTAGAATAGAATTTTGGCGTTTTGATTACGAAATGTTAAAAGAAAAAATAATATTTGAAAAAAATGACACCATCCCTAAATACATTCCTAATATAATCCAAGAAGAAAAAGAATTAATTCATTTACCTTTGCCTTATGATGCATTAATACCAATTGGAATATTTTTTCTATTCTTAGTATTTATTATCTTCACCAAATCCAAAAAAAAATAACATTGGACCAAACTTTAATAAGATTCAAATGAAAACATACACAATAATTATTTTGCTTAGCTTAATTACTTTTAGTTGTTCAAATAGTAAAAAAGCAACCAAAAAAATGGAAGAACAAAAAGAACAAGTAGCCGAATTAGAAGCCAATGCAAAGAAAGGCGTTTTAACCCAAGATTGGGCACGTTATAACAATTCTCAATCTTATAACATATTATCGGTTAGCTTAACCAACAACTTGCTTTCTTTAACAATTAACTATCAAGGTGGGTGTGCAGAACATGAATTTGACTTAGTAGGTTCTTCATTTATTATGAAATCATTACCACCAAAAAGAGGTATAAAATTATACCACCATCCCTCAGAAGATGACTGTAGAGAACTAGTTCAAAAAACACTCATTTTTGATATCAGTGATTTTC
Source organism: uncultured Putridiphycobacter sp. (assembly GCA_965367695.1). Classification (GTDB taxonomy): domain Bacteria; phylum Bacteroidota; class Bacteroidia; order Flavobacteriales_D; family Crocinitomicaceae; genus Putridiphycobacter. Next base: position 9,111 of record CBDUKB010000085.1, on the reverse strand, counting down.
GATATGGAAATGAAGAAATAATTTTAAACTTAGAAAATTACTCAGAATCAATTTCTTACACCAATAAGTAATCGCTTTAATTACGATTCTTCAGAAACTAGTTTCAAATCTGGACACTTTTCATTCAAAGCTTTTGCATAGCCTTCGTCACTAAAGATTGTTTTATCAAACTGTTCTTTTGATTCTTCATTGCATTTATAATATAATATGTCTGCATCATCTATGCTTTCATCACTCATGCACTCACACATAAAATCAGCTGCCTTTCCTTGTTCTGGTGTATAGTTCGAGCATGAAAATGTTAACATGGCTATACTGAATAAAATGACTGTTCTTTTCATAATTTTATTTTTTATTAAAACGAATATAAGCATATCATTTTAAAAAAACCGATTTAACCATTTCAAATCCTGCCTCATCATTTATCAATTTCAATAAGCGTGTTTTGTGTTTTAATAACTCATCACGCATGACCGCCGAACTTAACTCAATGTACAACACTTTCTCTTTTATCGTGACATAATCCGTTCTCAAGGCAATGGGCTTACCTACCAATTCTTCCCACTTTGACAATACTTGTCTTTCCAAATACAACTCCTCTAATCCATTTGCTTTCAGGTATGAAGAAATCGCAGTCTTCATATCTTTTACCTCTCTTCTTTTCTTCATTTTAATTCAAATATTTTAGGTGAAATTGCTATGTTTTTAAATACTTTTTCGATTCTTTCTGCATCCGTGTCTGTGACAAAAACTTGGCCAAATAAACCTTGAGAAACCATCTTCATTAAGTGTTCTACTCTTCCGTGGTCTAGTTTATCAAAAATATCATCTAATAGTAGTATTGGCTTTTTTTCAGTCAACCTACTGATATAATCAAATTGGGTCAGTTTTAATCCAATTAAAAAAGACTTTTGCTGTCCCTGTGAACCAAACTTTTTAATAGGGTTCCCGTTGATGGTAAATACCAAATCATCCTTATGAATCCCAACCGTAGTATAACCAACTCTGGCATCTTTATGTTGAGCTTGAATCAATAAATCTGAAAAATTTTGCCCTTCCAACTGGGTTTCATACTTAATTCCAATGCTTTCTTTTACCCCAGTTAATAAATTGAAAAAATGTTGAAATTTTGGCAAAAAATCAATAAAAAACTCATTTCTCAAATCAAATATTTCTTTACCTAAACTAGCTAATTGAATGTCCCAAACTTCAATGGACTCTTGTTCAAAAATTCTATACTCTTGAAATTTTTTCAACAAACTATTTCTTTGAGCCAACACTTTATTATATCGTATCAGCGTTTCTAAATAATGCTTATTATGCTGCGAAATGATACTGTCGATATACTTTCTTCTAACTTCACTTCCTTCAGAAATTAAATTTGAATCATAGGGTGAAATCACTACCACAGGAAACTCTCCAATATGGTCCGAAAGCTTTTCATATTCCTTTTTGTTCTTTTTTATTTTCTTTTTTTGTCCTGATTGAACACTGCACATGATGCTATGCACTTTGCTTTCTCTTTCAAACTCTCCTTGGATCATAAAAAAAGTTTCACCTATTTTTATGTTTTGTCGGTCTACAGCATTTAAAAAAGACCTACAAAGTGACAAGTAATTAATCGCATCCAATACATTTGTTTTACCTACCCCATTATCGCCGATAAATACATTGATATCAGCAGTAAAATCAAACTGACATTCCCTGTGGTTTTTAAAATTGATTAATTGGAGTTGCTTTAAATGCATGTTATATTTTCGTTACAAAACTCAAAGATAATATATAGATTACGAAACCATAAATTTATTTTACTTTTGTAAAACATGTATCCTAAATTAAATTTACCCACGGCTGACCTGAAAATCCAAGATCAAAAAATTTGGGATATTCTTAGGAAAAAATATGTATCGCTCACACCCGAAGAATGGGTTCGACAGCATTATATCAACTACATGTTTATGAATCAAGGTTATTCAAAAAATTTAATGAAATCTGAATACCAAGTAAAATATCATACACTTTCCAAAAGGTGCGACATTGTTTTCTTTAATAAAAATCTCAAACCAACGGTGATAGTTGAATGCAAAGCACCACACATACGCTTAACAGAAGATACTTTTTATCAAATCGCAAAATACCATGCTACCCTCAATGCCAACCTATTAGTTTTAACAAATGGTATCCACCATATCCATGCTTTGATCAATCAAAAAGAAAATAAAATTGATTTTATTCCTGCCTTACCAAGTTCCCAAGAATTGCAGGAACTAATTATTTCATGATTTTTAAATCACCATTATTTAAACTTTTCAGAAAGTTCGACCATGCCAATGGATTTAACAAATTATTGGGTTGTTGTTGACCCCTATAATATACTTGATTTAAATATTGTTGTGATTGAACGTTATAAGATAAACTAGGATCACTTCCTACATCACCATAAACAAAAGCCATTTCTTGGGGAGACAATCTTTCTTTTGCTCTATTGATGGCATCATTATCAATTTTTAAATTAATAAAAGCATCTGCAAATTCATCCCGGGAAGGCCAAGGATAAACATCAACTGGAGAAGATTGTATGGTATCGCTCTCTAATAAACTCACAATGCTTAACTCATTGTTTTTGTCAGGGTTAGGAACTATAAATGTCTTTTGTTTGTACCCAATATATGAAAATTGAATGGTATCTCCAGGATGCACCACTAAGGCGAAATACCCATAATAATCAGCAATTACACCTCTTCTTGTACTTTTATCATAAATCGCTGTAAAGGGCAACCTTTCCATACTATCATTTACTACAATTCCTGTTAATTGCACAAACTTAATAGAATCTTTACTTGTGTTTGTATTTTGTGAAAAGCCCATATTGATCATCAACATAAACAACAACAAGCCTAGAAAGTGTTTTGATACCTTAAATTTCATATTACAAATATCTAAAAAAAAACGGCGCTTTATTCCTTATTTAACATTTATTAGACTTAATACACCTATTTATTTCCAAATATTTTTCATTTTTACTACCTTTGCACGAATTTATTTTAAAATTAAATTCATCATGGCAATTAACAATTTCTCTCAAATTCAAGAAGGTTTAACATTTGATGATGTTTTACTCGTTCCAAGATTCTCTAATGTACTTCCTCATGAAGTAACTTTAAACACGCAATTCTCAAGAAATATTACTTTGAATGCACCTATTATTTCAGCAGCAATGGATACTGTTACTGAATCAGCATTAGCAATTGCCATAGCTCAACAAGGAGGTATTGGTGTCATTCATAAAAACATGAGTATCCAAGCACAAGCATTGGAAGTTAGAAAAGTAAAGCGTTCTGAGAGTGGCATGATTCTGGACCCAATTACACTTGATTTAAATTCAAAAATTGGAGATGCATTGCGTTTAATGAGAGAAAATAAAATTGGTGGAATCCCAGTAGTTGATGAAAACAAAACTTTAAAGGGGATTATCACCAACCGAGATTTGCGATTTGAAAAAAATAATGACAAAGACGTTGCGGATGTAATGACTTCTAAAAACATCATTACAACTACCGAAGGAACGAGTTTAGAACAAGCAGAAGAAATCTTACAACAACATAAAATTGAAAAACTTCCAGTTATAGGAAAAGACAATAAACTACTCGGATTAATCACTTATAGAGATATAATCAAAGTAAAAGAGCATCCTAATTCATGTAAGGATAAATTTGGTAGATTAAGAGTTGCTGCTGCAGTTGGAGTAACTTCCGACACACTTGAAAGAGTGAAGGCTTTGGAAAAAGCAGGGGTAGATGCAATTGTGATTGATACTGCGCATGGTCATACTGTTAGTTTTGCTGAAAAACTAAAAGAAGTAAAAAGACACTTTCCGAATATAGATGTAATCGCTGGAAATATAGCAACTGCTGAGGCGGCAAAATATTTGGCTGATGCAGGAGCTGATGCAATTAAAGTTGGAATTGGGCCTGGTTCAATTTGTACTACGCGTATTATTGCTGGAATTGGTGTTCCCCAATTAACCGCTATTAATAATGTAGCAAACGCACTAGAAGGAACTGGTGTGCCCGTAATTGCAGATGGTGGAATTAGGTATACAGGAGATTTTGTTAAAGCAATAGCAGCAGGAGCAGATACAGTTATGGTAGGTTCCATGTTTGCAGGTGTAAAAGAATCACCAGGAGAAACAATAATTTATCAAGGAAGAAAATTCAAAGAATATAGAGGAATGGGGTCTGTTGAAGCTATGCAAAAGGGATCTAAAGACCGCTATTTTCAATCAGCCGAAGATGACGTAAAAAAATTGGTCCCAGAAGGAATTTCTGGACGGGTGCCTTATAAAGGAAATTTGAACGAAGTAATGGTTCAAATAATTGGTGGAATAAGAGCCGGAATGGGCTATTGTGGTGCCAAAAATATATTAGCTTTAAAAGGTGCACAATTTATTAAAATATCCTCTGCTGGTGTGCAAGAAAGTCATCCACATGATATTTCAATCACTAGAGAAGCTCCAAATTATAGTATTAAATAAAAAATCAACAAATTAAAATGAAACATTTATTTTTAAGTTTAAGTTTATTAGTCTCTACTATTATTTTCTCGCAAAACAATACTGTTTTAACAGTCAATGGCAACCAATACAGTGTAGAGGAATTCAATTATATATATACTAAAAACAACCCAGAAGCTAGTTATAATGATGATTCACTGCTGGCTTACGTCAATAAGTATTTTATTGATTATAAACTTAAAATAATTGAGGCAAAAAGATTGGGCTATGATACCATTCCGCAATTAATAAATGAATTAAAGCAATATCGTACACAACTTTCTAGACCTTACTTAATTGAAAAAAACGAGGAATTAATTAAGGAAGCATACGATAGGACTGTGAATGAAATTAGAGCCAGTCATATTTTAGTGAGAGTCAGTTTAGACGCAAGCGCTCAAGACACACTCACTGCATATAATAAAATTATAGCACTTAGAAATAGGGTTATTAATGGTGAAGATTTTAATAAAGTTGCTGCAGGACCAAATGGTTCAGAAGATCCATCTGCTAAAAATAATGGCGGAGATTTAGGCTATTTTACTGCGCTTCAAATGGTATACCCTTTTGAAGATGCTGCTTTTAAAACAGAAGTTGGGGAAATTTCCATGCCAGTAAGAACCCAATTCGGTTACCACATTATTAAAGTAACAGACAAAAGAGCTGCTAAAGGAAAAATGCAAGTAGCTCATATTATGATCATGAACAGTAAGGAAAATGAAAAAAATGAAGTGGCTAATCAAAAAATAAATGAAATTTACGAATTGCTTCAAAGTGGCCAATCATTTGAAGAATTAGCTCAAAAATATTCAGATGACCAATCTTCTAATACTAAAGGTGGTCTTCTTCCTGAATTTGGCGCTGGTTCAAAACAAAGAATGGTACCAGAATTTGAAAGAGAAGCTTTCGCATTAAAAAATGAAGGTGATTATTCAAAACCCTTTGAAACCATGTTTGGATGGCATATTGTGAAAAAAATTCATCAATCTGATGTGCCGGAATATGAAAAATTGAGAAGAGAATTAAAATTAAAAGTAGAGAAAGACGAACGTGCACAAAGTACCCAACAGTCTTTCATTAATACGCTAAAATTAAACTATAACTTTCAGGCAAATTCCAAATTATTAATTCAAGCATACGCTATTGTTGATTCAAATGTATTTCGAGGAAATTGGAGAGGAGACACGCTAAACATTCAAAATGATGAAATATTTGTCTCATTCGCCGATCAAGCTTTCACTTTAGGTGATTTTATTAAACATGTTGCTAGTGAACAAAGAAGAGAAAAACCGCAGCCGATTACTTCATATGTTAATTACAAATACATTACTTGGATCAACAAATTAATTTTAAATTATGAAGACAGTCAGTTAGAGTCTAAATATCCTGATTTTAGAAACTTAATGCGCGAATATGAGGAAGGTGTTTTAATTTTTGAAATAATGCAAAATGAAATTTGGAACAAAGCAAGTAAAGATACAACCGGATTGAAAAATTTCTATGAAGCTCATAAAGATGAATATACGTATCCTGAAAGATATAGAGGAACATTATATAGCTGTAAAGATAAAAACACCGCGAAAAAAGCATTAAAACTATTGAAAAATAAAAAATTAACAAATGCTGAAATTCAAGATTCACTAAATAAATCATCTGCATTAAACATTGACTTCAAAAAAGGCACTTTCAATAAAGACAATAAAGATTTGATAAGTGAAAAAGGTAAATCCATTAAATTTAAAGAAGGGAAAGCCAAACTTTATAAGAAAAACGGAGAATATTATATCTTTAACAATGAACAATACTTACCTTCTTCTGTCAGAAAATTTTCAGAAGCAAAAGGCTTGGCAACCGCAGGTTACCAAAACGAACTCCAAGAAAAATGGATGAAAGAATTAAGAGAAAAAGCTGATATTAAAATCAATAAAGAAGTATTGTTCAAAGCAGAAACCTTTAAATAATTTTAATTATTGTTAATTTATGATGCAACTATCTTTTACTTTCAAGATTGCCGATAATTTAGTTTAATTTTGAAAGAGATGAATAAAGTTTTGTTTTACATTTTTACTTTTTTACTTATTGTTGCATGTAAGCAAAATAAAGAAGATGTGAAAATTGTTAGCGTATACGATAAAACTTTAACTCAACGCGAATTAAACACTGCTTACATTAAAGTAAAAGATAAATATAAAGACAGTTTATCATTCGCCAATGATTTTATTAATAACTGGATTAATCAAAACATTTTAGTGCATCAAGCTGAAATAGAAACCATTCCAGAAAAAGATGATATTGAAAGGAAAACAAATGAATACAGAAACAATTTATTAATACATTATCACCAAAATAAAATAATCAGCGAAAAACTTGATACTGTTGTAAGTTTTGAAGAACTAAAATCATATTACAATAAACATCAAAATGATTTTCAGTTGAAAGATTATTTGGTAAAAGTAATGTACATAAAAGTAGCAGAAGATGCGCCTGACATTGAGAAACTTTCCAAGTGGTATAAACTATCCTCTGAGAAAGACTTGAGCGACCTCGTACAATATGCAGGACTTTATGCTAGTAATTTTTATTACGACCTAGATAATTGGATTTACTTCAATGACATTACCAAAGAAATACCACTCAACGACATTGATAAAAATAGATTTATCACAAGAAAATCTGAATTAAAAATTAATGAAGATGGTTATTATTATTTTATCAATATTTTGGATTATAAATTAAAAAATGCATTATCTCCAATTGAATTTGAAAAGAATAATATTAAACAAAGAATCATCAATAATAGGATACTAATTTTAAGAGAGAACATTAAAAACCAACTTATTCAAAAAGCTAAAAATGAAAACAAAATTAAATATTATTAACTTTTTCCTTTTTTGCATCTTTGCATTGAGTCTAAATTCAGTTTATGCTCAAGTAAGAGTAATCGATCAAATTGTAGCGCAAGTTGGCGAAGAAATTATCATGCTTTCAGATATTCAAAAAGCTAAACTTCAACTCATCCAAGAAGGTATGGAAGTTAGCAAGTCAGATGATTGTAGAATTTTAGAAGAATTATTATTTCAAAAACTTTTACTCAATCAAGCTAAAATTGATTCTGTTGTAGTAAGCGACGAACAGGTAAATGCAAATCTCGACCAAAGAATCCGTTACTTTGAAGCACAAATCGGTGGAAGAGAAGAATTAGAAAAATTCTATGGGAAGTCCATTGCTCAAATTAAAGGAGAGTTTTTTAAAACCATAAAGGACAACATGTTAGCGGAATCAATGCAAGATAAAATAACTGAAAATCTGGTAATTACTCCTAAAGACATCAATCAATTTTATAATAGTCTTCCAAAGGATAGTATCCCTTATATCAACTCTAAAATATCAGTTGCCCAGATAGTAATTTATCCCGAAATTACTGATGCTGACAAAAAGAAATCAATGCAACTTATTTCTGAAATTAGAGAGGATGTATTAAAAGGAAACATGCGGTTTGCCACCGCTGCAATTAAGTATTCTGATGACCCTGGTAGTAAAATGCAGGATGGTGACTTGGGTTGGCAAACAAAAGGTACCATGGTTCCTGAATTTGAGGCAGCAGCTTTTGCACTTAAAAAAAATGAATTATCACCTGTTTTTGAAACTCAATATGGCTACCATTTTTTAGAATTGCTGGATAGAAAGGGTGATAACTATCGAGTGAGACATGTACTAATTTCAACAAAAGCAAATGATAATTCATTAGACATTGCTTCAAATAAAATTGAAAAAATTTATGCCGACTTAAAAACACAAAGTGTTACTTTTGAAAAGGCAGCAGAAAAATATAGCAATGATGAACGATCAAAGTTTAATGGAGGAAAAATAGTTAACCCTTATACGAATGACTTTTTCTGGGATATTAACAACATTAATGAAATTGATCCACAGTTATATCGTGTCATTCAAGGACTAGCTGTTGGAAAAGTTTCTACACCTTCTTTATATGAAAATTATCAAGAACAAAAATTGGGATTAAGAATTGTAAAGCTTTTAGCTAAAACTGACCCACATTTAGCGAATCTAAAAGATGATTATCAATTAATTCAAAAAGCATGTACAGAAACTAAGAAACAAGTCATCTTAGATAAATGGATTGAAAGTAAAATTAGCAGCGCTTATATCCGCATTGACGGAAAATATAAATACTGTAATTTTAAGTATAATTGGGAAATTGAAGTAAAGTAAAAATAAAAAAAATAGACTTAATAAAAGTCTATTTTAATGTTATTTATTTTTAATCACTTTTTTAACTGCTGTTTTAACAATCATTTTTTTCGATTGTTTTTTAGAAACATCAGCTTTTCTATAAGCATCACAAGTTGATCCTCCTCCACAGCTAGTCGCTCCTATAACTAGGAAAGAAAGTGCAAAGCCTAAAATTACTTTTTTCATATTTTGTTGGTATTAGCTTGTTTGAGTTTTAACAAATATATATATAATATATAAGTTATCAAAATAAGATATATGACTTGAACCTTTAAAAAAGTATCCAATGAAGATATTTGCTCCTTATA
>CBDUKB010000084.1:0-12060 GCA_965367695.1 uncultured Putridiphycobacter sp. | reverse complement strand
AACAAATGCTTTTTACCATAATTAATTGATGCAAAATAAGCACTGATCGATTGGGTAGTTTCTGTGGGTAGTTTCCAAGTTCTTGTGACGTCCCCATATGTTTTTTTATTTTCAATTTTAATAACTGTTGCTCCTAACTCAGCAAAAAACATCCCTACTGAAGGTCCAGCCAGTACACTTGCTAATTCAACAATTTTTAAGTCCTTTATTTCCATTATTAATAAATTGGTAGTTTAATAATGACCTTCGTCCCTACTGAATGTCCGTCTTTATTAACTTGAAAGGGACCAATAATCATTAATTTTTCTCCATTTATTTTACGCAATAGTTCAATTCTATTTGCAGTTATCTCCATACCTTGAGACTTATGATCTCCATCAAAATATGTTTTTTCTTTTAAGCTAGAATCAATTCCGACTCCGTCATCTTCCACTTCAAAAATAATAGAATCATGCTCCATTTTCACGTGAATATGAATAAAACCTTTTTCAGTCTTAGGCAATACCCCATGAATAATACTATTTTCAACAAATGGTTGTAGTATCATTGAAGGAACATGGACCATTTCAACATCCACATTATCATCTACCACAACTTCATAATCAAACTTCTCATTGAACCTCATTTTCTCCAATGAAAGGTATAAGTTAATCCTTTCGATTTCATCATTTAAATTAACTAGAAAATTAGCCTGTGTAGAGGAATCAAGATTTTTACGAATTAGTTTTGCAAAACTGGTCAAATATTTATTGGCTGATTTTTTATCAGAGCTATTAATAAAATATTGAATGGAATTCAATGAGTTAAAAATGAAATGACGATTCATACTTGCATTCAATGATTGTTGTTCTAGATTTCTAAGTTTATTTTCAGAAACCAGTCTTTCATTATCTTGCTTTTGTTTAATGGTGGCAATACGTGAATTAAAAAGATAAATAAAGATTCCGACACCAGCCAAGACCAACATTAAAATGAACCACCACCGTTGCCAGTATGGTCTTAATACAACAATCTTTAGCACAATTGGATTGGTCCACTCCAGGTTTTTATTCGCCGATTTAACTTGAAATTCATAAGTGCCAGGACTAATAAAGGAATAACTCACTGAGTTTTCCTTGGTGACCGGTGACCAGTTTTCTTCTGCGCCCATTAAGCGGTAGGTATAATAAACATTCTCAGGATTTTTATTGTTAATCCCAATAAAATCAAAACTTAAATGGTTCTTTTTGTATGGAAATTCAATTTCTTTCGGGACACCTGTTGGAAAAACACCTTTGGTTTTATAGTCGCTATATTGAAAACTTTCTTTAAACAATCGAATACCTGTAATGGATAATTTTGGCAAACTATAACTAAAAAATATTGGGTTTAAACTTGGGTCAATCCTCACTAATCCACTCGAGGTACCTAACCAAATAAAGTGAGACCTATCTTCGAATAAGGCATTTAAATTTGATTCCATATCCACCAAGCCTTCAGACAAAGTATAGTGATAAATTCCAGGAACGGAATTCAAAGGGTTTAAGCCAGCGATCATATATACCCCATTTGTGGTACTTACCCAAATTCTATTGGATTGATCTTTGATTAAGCCCATTATATTTTTAGCCTTATAATTGTTTTCATCTAATTCGAAAACATGACTTTTAAAATTGGCGGAAACTATAAACAATCCATTAGTAGTTCCAACCCAACAATTTCCATAACTATCAATGCAAATTGAATTGATATTGTTTTCGGGCAGTTCAATTTTCTTAAATGGAAGCTCCAATAAACTTTCATCTTGCCAATACAATCCATCTCTCGTTGCTAAATAAATCGTATTCCCCAGACTCGTAATTTTATTAATATCCAAATCACTTGTTGACTTTAAAGCATATATTGAATCTCCCCCACATATCCAAAGGCCTGAATTACCACCAAACAATAAAATTTTACTTTTTAATTGATGAATGCTTCGGATTTTACCATTCACTTGCTTTGTCATTTTTTCCTTTTGAATTACTGTTCCTTTAAAACACTGTAATCCATTTGTCATTCCTACCCAGCCATTGTTTTTATGATCAACAAAATTTGCCCACACCGAATTATGCTTTAAAATAGATTCATTATCAATAATTGTCGAGCTTTGATGAGGATTATAAATCGTCAGTCCTTTATCATATGTCCCAAATAATAAGGCACCATCTTTATATTGACCGATACTCATTACAATGTCAGAACTAAGACCATCTTTTACCGTATAAGTGAGCAATGATTTTCCTGAAAACTTTAACAAACCTTTTCCATAAGTTCCAATCCAAACATTTCCTTCCACATCCTTATAGACCGTCTTAATTGAATTAATACCTAGGCCGTTTTGTTCAGTAAAATAACTTACGGAGTCATTCATAATTTCAATGACCCCAAAATTTGAAGCAGCCCACATACTGACATCATCAACATATAAACTTCGAATTGGAATATCTTGTACACGGTAATGCTTAATTGCATCATTAGTTAAATTTAGGGTATAAATACCTGCATTAAAAGTGGCCAAATAAAGGACATCATTCCGCCAAATTACATCACTTAAATTTAATGAAGTGTCAAAAGTTTTTTCCGATAAGGTAAAGTTGCCATTTTTAAAAATGTACAAGCCTAAATTGGTCGCACAATATATTTCCTTTGCTGCTCCCAGACTCAAAGCCCTAATTTTTAAACCTTCAATTTTGGTAGAAAAAATTGTGCTGAAACTTTCCCCATTGAATAAAATAAGAGAATTATTGGTGCAAAGGATAAAATTACTATCGACTTCAACAATGTCATTTATTTTTTCTGAATCTTCAAAATAAAAAGACAAAAAACTACCATTGATATATTTAGACAATCCCCTTGGAGTGACTGCCCACAAGTCGTTGTTTTTATTATAGATAACATGTGTAATTACATTATCCGCTAAACCATCATCTATTGAAAAGTTTTTAAACTTCTGACTATTGAACTGACTTAATCCCGACTGTGTACCAAGCCATAGATTACCCAAATCATCTTGACAAATATCAGTCACTTGAGATTGGGCTAACCCTTCTTTTACACCAAATGTAATAAAACTATACTGTTGTGCATTTAAAGAAGTACCCGTTAAAATTAAAATTACAGCAAGTATAAAAACTCTCAAAATCACAGGTGTTTTAATGTTTTCACAAAAGTAGAAACCCTATTTCTTGCAACAGGTAGCACAGTTCCATTTTTTAAAATGGCCATGTGTCCATCATCATTTAAATACTCCTTAAGCGCTTCTAAGTTTATGATATGCGATTTGTGGATGCGATAAAATTCATCCGGATTAAGAATACTTTCGTAGACTTTTAATGTTCTAGTATCTAAATAGCGTTTTCCATCAGTAAAATGCAACATGGTACAATTTCCTGATGCTTCCAGATTAACAATATTTTTGGTTTCAATTAACTTAATTCCTTTGGTATGAGAAATAGCTATTTTTTTACCATATCCTTTTTGCTTCAAATTATTTGATAAATTTTGAATGGAGTCGAAATAAGTAGAATAATTTTCTGGTAATTGTTGGAATAAAGCTTTTGACTCTTCCACTTTTTGAACTGCATTAATCAATTCATCTTCATCAATAGGTTTTAATACATAATGTACTGCATTTGCATTAAAAGCTTTTAATGCATAATCTTTAAAAGCAGTAACAAAAATGACAAAAAAATCTCTTTTTTCTAATGATTCCAGTAAATCGAATCCTTCTGAGCCCCTTGGCATTCGTATGTCTAAAAAAATCAAATCGGGGTTGAGTTTTTCAATTTTTTCCTTTGCTTCAGCTACACCTCCGGCTTCACCAATCACCTCAACATTTTTGCAATTATCCTGCAAAATCATTTCAAGATTTTTTCTTGCTAATTCTTCGTCGTCAATAATTAAAGCCCTTAATGTCATCCTATTTCTATTTTATGTATAAAGATACAAAATAAGGATGTTTTTACAATCCCATTAAATCTTAATTAGCTACATTTTAGTAAATAATGACTACCTAAAATTATTTTTCAAGCTTAAAGCAGTTGAATTCTCAGTAAATTAGATTTGAATCATAAAGCTCACACACATGAAAAAACGTATACACAATCGAAAAATTTGGATTTTTAATGACTGCGGAAATTAAAAATAAAAAAAAGGCAACTGAATCAGTTGCCTTTTTTTATGCCTGCTAAATTTACTTTTAATTTCTTTTTATCGGTGTTTTGGTTCCACCACTTTGTTGTGTTTTAGATCCGGTTCCCGTATAGTTTAATACATAAGTTACTGAAGCATTTCCACAAGCACTATTTGCAGTTGTTTTTATATTATTATTGCCAGGCGTCATATTACTCACTGAAATCGAAACTTGTTGCGTACTACTATTGAAGGTAAATGGAATTGCAGTACCATTATTACTTACTACTATTTGATTTTGATTGGTCACATTGGTGGTTTTCAAAGTCAATACAAATACATTGTTTGCTGTAGTCACATTTAAATTTGTTGGGTAAGCTGCAGTTACAGTTGGTGGTTGACAGTTACTCGCTGTAATATTAAAAGTTTTGGTTCCCGAACCACAAGTATTGCTAGCCAAAAGAGACACATTATTAACGCCCTCTTTTAAAATTAACGTTGCGGCAACTTTATTTGTTTTTGTGTCAAAAGTAAAAGGAACTGATTTTCCATTCAATTTTAATGTGATTCCTTTCTTCCCATTCATTTGGCTAACAGAAGCCGAAAACTGATAAGTTAAGCTCGTAACTGAACCCTGACTACTCAAGATAGAAATACTTGGTTTATTACAAACTAAGCGCGTAATGGTATAAGAAAGATTTACAGAACCACAGGCGTTTGTTGCAACCACTTTAATATTATTTGAACCCATTTTTAAGACAGGTGTTTTAATCGTGATTTTATTCGATTGAAATGTGAATGGAATTGATTTACCGTTCAATACCACAGCTATTTCTTTAACACTAGAAACACCAACACTTCCTATTGTCAATGTATAAGTAGCACTTTGTGTTGATTGCTTTAAACTGCTTGGATTAATACTTGTCAGTTTTGGATTTGTACAAGTTTTAGCAATGACACTTAAATTTGCTTTAACGGTTCCACAATTATTGGTACCGCTCAACACAATAGTATTACTTCCTTCTTTTAATTTTACTGAGGCGACTAATTGCTTACTAGCAAGAGAATAATTAAATGGCGTGCTTTGTCCATTAATCAATAATACTATATTTTTTGCACTATTCACACCAGTAATGTTTGCTGACAATTGATAAGTTAAACTTGTAACTGTACCCGGTTTGTTATTTATTTGTACTACTGGTTTAACACATGCTGTTCTTGTAATCTCGTACTTTAAACTTGCTTTTCCACAAGTATTCACTACTTCAATTTCTATTTGGTTTAAACCAATGTTCAATGCATTAGCGTTTACTGTAATGGTATTTGCATTAAACACAAAAGGAATTGCTACATTATTTAATTTCACACTGATTTGCTGCAGGCTAATATTACTTGATGCACTTGCTTTAATAGTAAAAGTTGCTGATGTAGTACTGTTGATTAATTTCAATGGAGAAACTGCAGAAAGGGTTGGCTGTGTACATGGGTTCGATTGAACAGTGATTGTTTTTGAATCATTGCCACAGGCATTGACCGCTTTTAAGACAATGCTATTTGACCCAGCATTCAAGCTCAAACTTGCACTAACATTTCCGTTTGAAAAGTTAAATGGTTTTGATTGTCCGTTTACTGTTAATGTCAATTGACTGGCGGTTACACTACCTGAAACTTGAGCAGAAAATGAATAGTTGCTTGTACTAATTGGATTTGTACTACTCTTTATACTAATTGCAGGTGTGCTACAAGGCGGGGCCACTATTTGATAATTTAAAACAAAAGTTGACTTATTAGTACCACATGTATTGGCTACATCAATTTCTAAGGTGTTATTTCCAACATTTAAAGATACTGTCTTACTTGCTATTTGAGTCACATTATTGTATGACATAGCACCTAATGCAACACCATTTAAGGTTAAATTGACACTAGTTCCAGGAATGTAATTGTTTACTTGTGCTTCAATCAGTTGAGTAGCACTATTTACGGTTGAATTTGGTGTTGGTGCAACATAACCAACAGTGGGTGCTGTACATGGTATATTCGGCTCTGTATAATTAATTACAGTCGACTTACTATCGCTTCCAGCTCCATTTAACACAGTTATATCAAATACATTTGCGCCAACTACAAGTGCTCCTTGGTAATTGAGTGTATTGTTCGAAAAGCTATAATTACTGGAATTAATTAGATTTCCATTTTGCCTAAAAGTGATTTGAGATTGATTTACAATGTTAGTAGTTTGTGCCACCAAGTTAAAGCTACTATTGGTCACGTTCAATGGGGAGCTAGATGGATTAGAATACACCACAGTTGGCGGATTAATCGTTACCGCTTTTTTATAAATTAACACCCTTGATTGACTATCTGACCCATCAGCATTCGTCGCTGAAATGGTAACAACATTATTTCCACTTATTAAACTCAATGGCAATGACAATGCATCTGAATTCGCATTATATGAATAGTTGTTGGTGTTATTACCATTTACATTTACAGTAATATTGCTTTTACCTGCTACATTTAAAACAGAAGCATTCAAAGTTGTATTTTGTGTTTTAAATACTTTGTTGTCTGTTGCCGGATTTATAATATTAACAAGGGGTGGGTTTTTTACCACAACTTGGTTGTAATATACTGTAACACTTGCTTGGTCTTGACCATCATTGTTTGAACCTTTAATCGTAATATTATTTGAACCTGGAACCAATGTTGCAGTGAATTGTACTTGTTTTGAATTATTATTGAAAGCGAAATTATTTGTTTTTACACCATTAATTAAGACTTCAACATTGTTTTTACTCGTCACATATAGTGCTTGTCCAACAACATTCACTTGATTTACATTGACTGTAGTATTTGCACTTGAAGGCACATTGATGTTTACTACTGGTGGTAAAAGTGTTTGTGAAACTTGATAAATGATAATGGTGGATTCTGAATCAACACCTTGATCATTTTTACCAGTCACTGTCACAACATTTTTACCTGGAACCAGATTCAAAATACTACTTAAGTTTACATTATTAAAACTAAAGTTTTGAAGATTAACCCCATTCAAACTTAGTGTTGTGTTTTCTTTCCCTACAACATGTTGAATATTAGCATTAAAATTAAAGCTACTTTGATTAACTACTTGGTTGGTTGCGGCAGGGTTCGTGATTTGAACAATCGGCAATTGTGAAGGCATTTCATACACAATAATCGTTTGTGCACTTGCCTTGCCAAAATCATTAATTGCATTAATTACAAATACATTCTTACCAACTTGTAGGTTGGCCGAATAATTTAATTTATCAGTATTAGCATTATAAACATAGTTTGTAATAATTGATCCATTTTGAGTAAAAGTAATATTACCTTTTCCCGCCACATAATGTACTTCAGCAAGGACGTCATATGTAGCTGCGTTTAACACATAAGGACTGGTGTTGGGTTGATTAAATTTCACAGTGGGAGCTTTGCCTACTACTGGATTATTATTCAAATTCACATCATCATCCTCTTCCTTAACATATTGGTTTTTATGACCTCTTAAATAAAATTTAAGGCCCGCCGAAGCATAGTGATACCGATCGTTTTTATCAGAGGCAACACCGTTAAAAGTATTACCCAAGCCATCAAAATCGTTATTTCTGGTCCAAGTCATTCTTCCCATGATTGTGAATGCAGCGTTGGGTGTGATTTGCTTTTCAATTCCCATTCCAAAACTTGGCATCCAATCTCTTTTGTTTACAATGCTTGTTTCATAATCAATTAAACTCAAATCTTTGTCGAATAAATCTGCTTCCGCTTTTACCAAAGTAAGATTTGAATTATCATAGAAATCCACCTCAGTGTGATATCTATTATAACCAATTCCACCTAAGGCAAAAAAGTTCCATCCAGTTCTTTCACGCAAACGATTCGTGTTTAGCTTTAATTCTAAACTCCAATCATTTACCCATGTATGAAAATTAGGCGCGTAATAGCCGTATGCATTTTTATAATCATTCAAAGGAAGGGCTGCTTTACTATTATTTTCAAGTATATTGATTGAACTTGAATCCAAAGCATATTTTTCATCCGATTGTCCTCGATATGCAGCCAATAAATAACGCAGTTGCAGATCTAAACTTAATAACCTGTTCGGTTTCATTCCAAATGAATAACCAAAGGTAAAGCCTGCACCTCCACGGTACAATGAATTAACTGCAACTTCTGTATTACTATGGTAAGTTCCACCGAAATTAAACCCAAGATAAAATCTCGACCTTGAGTCATAGTCAACTTTTCCTTGACCAAATGCTGTTAAACTTGTGAATAAGATGAGGGCTATGAGCGTGTATAAATTTTTCATATGGCATTTATTTATGTATTCTAGTACACAAATACATTTTTCGTACCAAAGATATAAATTCCTTTTAAATCAGGGCTATCCACACTATTTTTAAGCGAAAATATGGTAACTTATAAAAGCTCATTTGCCAAATTAGCCAATTGAGAACGCTCCCCTTTTTCTAACTTAATATGGGCATATAGCTCATTGCCTTTCAATCGATCTATTAAATATGAAAGTCCATTTGAGTTTTCATCTAAGTAAGGCGTGTCAATTTGATGAATATCCCCAGTGAAAACTATTTTTGTCCCTTCCCCTGCTCTCGTGATAATCGTTTTTACTTCGTGTGGTGTTAAATTTTGAGCTTCATCAACAATAAAAAATACATTTGACAAACTTCTCCCCCTGATAAATGCAAGTGGCATAATCACCATTCTATTGTCCGTTTGAAGGTCCTCTATTTGTTTATACTTTTTTTCACTTGAGCGATATTGATTTTTAATAAAGGTTAAATTATCAAACAAAGGCTGCATATATGGATTGATTTTTTCGTTGGCATCTCCTGGTAAAAATCCAATATCTCTATTGCTTAAAGGGACTATTGGTCGGGCTAAAATTATTTGATTGTATTGATTTCTTTGTTCTATAGCACTTGCCAAAGCCAATAAAGTTTTACCAGTTCCTGCAACCCCTTGTAGGGTAATTAATTTAATATTATCATTCAACAATGCATTTACAGCAAATGTTTGTTCTGCATTTTTTGGTTTAATACCATACACATAGCTCTTGTCAACCTTATCTAATCTATTTTCAACACCATTAAAAAAAGCCAAACTTGAAGATTTTCCATTTTGCAAAATCAAATATTCATTCTTTACCGGGTGTTCGCCTAAAACAGAAATATCTTCAGTGTACCCATTCTTATAGATTTCTTGAATTAAATCCGACTCAACCTCTTTGATAATATTAGCTCCTTTTAACAAAGTGTGCACATCATTTATTTTCCCCGACTGATAATCTTGTGCAATCACAGCCAAAGCTTTTGCTTTCAATCGCAAATTTATATCCTTAGTCACCATTACCACTTGACGACCATTCATTGTTTCTTTTAATCCCAATGCAACATTTAAAATTTGGTGATCTGCTTTATTGTCTCCAAAAATAACCGTGGCATCCTTGTCTTTTATTTCTGAATTTAATACAATTTTTATTTTTCCTTTATTTTTTCCATCCAAAGGAATCCAATCATCTAAAGTGCTCTCATTCGATAATTTATCTAAGAATCGAATAAATTCTCTTGCTTCATAATTCTTTGTATCATTACCCTTTTTAAAATTATCAAGTTCCTCTAATACAGTAATAGGAATTGCAATGTCGTGTTCGTCGAAATTATGAATTGCATTGTGATCGTGTAAAATAACAGAAGTATCAATCACAAATATTTTAGTTTTTTTGGAAGTAGGCATATTCGGTTTTTGGTATTTGGTTATGTTTTTGAAATTTACCGAAATAAATGTTTACCTATAGAATTAATACACCCTATTTTTGCAATAAATCATTTTTATGAAATTATTCCTTCCCCTATTGTTATGCCTTACGCTTTGTTTTTCTTGTAATGAAGAAAAGAACAATACGAATCCAGAGGTTTTAAATTCAAGTTCAATATCTGAAAAAACTCCTGCTGTAGCCGTGAATGCAAATTCAAAAGTATCTATGGAAATTAGTGGAATGATGTGCGAGATAGGTTGTGTAAGAACTATTAAAAGCCACTTATCAAAAATGGAAGGCATTACGAATATTAAAATGGATTTTGACACAGCAAGAGCCGTTGATTATGCCATTGTAGAATTTGACAGTAACTTTATCCAAGGCAATCAAATGAAAGCAGAAATTGAAGACATTGCAAATGGCATCTACCAAGTAAAAGCTTTTGAAAAAATGAAGCTTAAATAATTTAAGGCTGACCAATCCAATGCATCAGCTTCAAGATATAAAAAATGCCACAATTTTAATATCACCACTGGACTGGGGTTTTGGTCACACCACTAGAAGCATTGCATTAATTCAAAAATTAATCAAACAACAAAACCGCATTTATTTTGCTGGAAATCAAAGTCAAATTGACTTTATAAATACGGAGTTACCGAAAATAAAAACTTTTAAAATAGCAGGGTACAACTTTAATTTTAACCAACAAAGGTCCCTCTATTTACAAGTATTAAAGCAACTGCCTTTACTTTCAAAAGCATTGAAAAATGAAAAAAAATGGCTCGCGGAATTTATTAAATCGCATCCAGTAGATTATATTATTTCCGACAATCGATATGGGTTTTATCATCCTACCGTAAAGAGTATTATTTTAACCCATCAAACCAATTTGCAGATTCCATGGGGTAAAAAAATTATTAATTACTTTCTAAAAAAAAAGTTAGAAAATTTTAATACTTGTTGGATCCCTGATTTTGAAGACCAAAGTTTGTCAGGAAGATTAAGTGACAACAATTTATCAATTCCTACCTATTTTATTGGGCCACTCTCTAGATTCACCAAATCTATAACCAAAAACAATAATTTTAATTACAAGTACTTGTTCATTATTAGTGGTCCGTATCCAGACAATTTTCAATCATATCAAAAAGTATTAAAATATATTAACCAGTTAAATGAAAAGTGTGCGGTTGTTTCAACTTACGTTGACAATTCACCACCCAATATGAACCATGCCGATTTTTTCTTTCACCCAAATTCAAGCAGCATGGAAAAAATTATCTCTGAATCAGCATTGGTAATTTGTAAATGTGGCTATTCAAGTGTAATGGATTTTTATCTTGCTCAAAAAAAAGTGCTTTTTATTCCTAATAAAAATCAATATGAACAGGCATACCTTGAATCTATACATCAACCAACCATTGAAAAAGACCAAATTTCAATCTACAATCATTTCTTATCCTGACAATTAACACAATTAATCTATTAAAATTTCTATATTTGAAATATGGAAAGTATGACGGGGGTTGAAATTTCTTACGCAACTTTGTATGAAATTGAAAAAGGAATTACGTACACAAAGTTCAAAAACGAGGTAAAGGTTGATAAAAGCAACATGCATGAGATGAATTTTGCACGTCAACAATTAAATAAAGGACGCCCATTTTATAGTATCGTAAATATCGCTGGAATTTATGGGTCTGTCTCAAAAGAAGCACAAGTATATTGGGCTCATGAGTGTGAATGTACGGATTTAATAAAATTCGAAGCAATTATTGTCACTTCACTTCCAGTTCGAATCATTGTAAAAAACTTTATTAGACAATTTAAACCAAAATACGAAATCAAAGTATTTAAGAATGAAAAATTAGCCCTAGAAGCAATACAGCAAAAAATGAAAAATGAGGATTAAATTCCACCACAATCACAACCATTATCAAATTGAATTTCTGTATTAGGCAGCAAAGCCATTAACTTTTCTTTTGTTGCAGTACTTAGATTTATTCCACGTAAATCTAGCATTTCCAACTTTTTTAAATATTGAACACTTTCTGGAAGTCCACTCAAAGGATTGTCCCACAAGTCAATACTTTTCAAATTGATTA
>CBDUKB010000083.1:0-12196 GCA_965367695.1 uncultured Putridiphycobacter sp. | reverse complement strand
AATTGGAGACCAAAACCCAAATATCCACCTTTTTGTTTTTTAAATAGATTTAAATCCGCTCCTATACTGGTGGTAAAAAAACTTGTGTTCGCATTTAACCATTGATTTTTATGATTCACCATCACTCTTTCAAATCCAGAAAACAAACCTGTTGCAGCAGGATTAGATAAAGTATTATTAATATCTAATTGAGAAAAGTGAATGTCTTGACCAACAACTGAATAAGCAAATGAACATAAAATAAAAATGAAAGTCTTTAACATGTTATCTTAATAAGGTAATATTTCCTGTTTTATTAACGCTTTGTCCTGTTTTTAGCGTATAAGTCAAAGCATATGCATAAATGCCTACATTCACTTTTTGAGTTTGAAATGTCCCATCCCAGAATTCGTTTTCTGATTTTGTTTGAAACATTAATTCTCCCCAACGGTCGAAGATCAATAATTCAAAATTTAACACATCATTTCCGACAAAAAATTCCAACAAGTCATTCTTTCCATCTTCGTTTGGAGAAAAACCATTTGGCAAATGAAAACCTTCGAAATTTTTATTGTCCACTTGAATGGAATCAGTTGGCTCTATAATTATTGGAACTTCTTTAAACACTGCAATCAAGGTGTCGTCAGCAACTATACTTAAGGTGTCAGTGATTGAATTGGGTTGATTTAAAATATGGGTTTTTGCTTCCCAATGATCGAATTCATACCCTTGAAAAGCAGCCGCTTCCAGGTACGTTTTTATGTTACCATAAAATGTTCCTTCCCAAGTATAATATGGAATCCAAGATGAATTTAATTTAACTTTTCCAGCCATTACTGGTTGAACATCAACCACAATTCGATATGGCCCTGTCAGGTTATAGCAACTAATTAAGCCATTACTCAATGCATTGCAACGATTATTGATAAAATTCTTCATAGTTTGCACGTTTGTTTCCCATTGATTCAAACTTCCACCCCACCTGTTAACTTGACCTTGCATCTCGGGCCTGATAACGTTCACCATGCTATCTAATACGGCAATCATTGTGGCACAAGACAATGGTCCGTTTGCTAAATCAATAAAGCGACTGATATATGCTTGTTCGAATACTTCATTGTCCATTAATTTGTTCAAAATGGCAATGTGACCTTGGGGGTCAGAAGAGGTTCCGGCTAAAGATTCAGGATCACAAGGGTCGGCATTCGCATTTGTATTTGGTATACCCGTATAATTTATATAATGACCAAAGGTGGCATCCATATCCCATAGTGCATACCTAAATTTCTTTTTATCACCGTTAGTGTTGTGACCGTGCCACCAAGCGGTATTCCAATTTAACCAATCGGAACAAACCGTATACGCATTCAAGACTACATAATCTATTAAACTTCCAACATTATACATTGCTTTTACCGAATCATAATTTGACGCCACGCTCATGTCATTATTCAAAATATAAGATGAAACAGCATTCCAATGGTTCATGTTGCCATACTCAGCCCATGTACCACCCCAAGTTTTAATAAAATCAATATCCTTTTGGTCATAATAGTATGCTGTAAAATCCAAATCATCTACTTTTTCACGTATTTCATATATGCCCCAATATTGTCCATTCACATAAACAATACAAGATTGGTTAGACCTTTCATCCATTCTCAATTTACCCAATTGGGATAAGGTGTGAACATATGCATCTCTGATATGGGCACCATTTTCAAAAGAAACGTTATCATTTGCTGCGGCTTTTACAATAATTCGCTTATACTCATCCCTTGACTTATTTTTAAATATTTGATCTTGAATAGCATAATTATAGCCATATTGATCTCGCATGATAAAGTCAAAACCTCTTTGTCCATAAGCCCAAGAATCATTTCCATGCTTGTTATAAGCGCCACTTCCTTCTGCTATGAGCTGTTGATTGTTACCATAGTATTCAATGGCACCATCAAAATTATCGTAAAAAGCAAATGGATGGGTATCTTGAATAAAAGGTAAAATTTCATCTCCACAAATTGATAGAATTGGTAAAACATGAGACGTGTTAATAAAATAAGTATTGGTTTCAATAAAACTTGGTGGAACTTGTGGGTCAGTGGAGTAAGTAATTGCTCTTAAAACAGTGCTTGAACTGATATTAATAGGTGAATTATAAAGGGAAGAAGCACTTGATGGTGTTGAGCCATCTAAAGTATAATATATTGAGGTGTTAGGTTGACTTGTGCTTAAAGCAATAGCTTGATTGGCATTATAAAATCCTCCATCTAAATTAAAAATTGGTTTGGGTGCATAATAGCTAAAAGCATTGGTATTTGTTGTCCCATAAGTTGGATTTATAAATACACTCCAATTTGGATTCCCATCATTGGTCCTACCATAAGAGTGGTTATTTTGAGTTGGTTTTAAAATTTTTAGGCTATCAACTAAATTGCCGCTAGGAGCTGTTAAAATAATCCATTCATTTTTTGTCTGTGTTAAACCAAATCCAGCATGTATTTCACCATTAAAAACACCATCTCTTCCAGAACATTGAATAATCAGATGTCCAAAGGATGGTATCACGGCATTTGGAATTTCCCATTTAGTAAGATTTGAGCTTTTATCTGATAAGAAATAACCACTGATATCAAATGCATTTATGGTTGGATTGAACAATTCAATCCAATCGTTTCTCTCCCCAAAACTATCGGTGGGACCATTAGAATTCGAGCAAGAATATTCATTGATAAAAATTTGACCATACCCTTGAAATGAAATAAATAATATGATAAATTTTAATTTTGAAATCATGACATTAAATATATGTTAATTTTAAATTAATAATTAACTTAATGGCGTTTAAATAAAGATAAAATATGAAATATGCATTGATTTTTGTTTCACTAATAAGTTTAATATCATGTAATAAAACTGAAGGTGAAGGAGGATTTGCTACTATAAAAGGATTGGTGACAACGTATAATCTAAATGGTGCAGGTGAACTCATTGAAACCTACCCAGCAGCTGATGAGGATGTTTTTATTATTTATGGTACGGAAGACAATGTTTACAATGACAAAATAGCAACCAGTTTTGATGGCACATTTAGTTTCTCGTATTTAAATCCAGGAACCTATACCTTGTATGTTTATTCGAAGTGCGACAGCTGTCCTGACGGAAATAATGCAATTAAAAAACAAGTTATTATTTCTGAAAAGAAAGAAGTTGTAGATGCTGGCGAAATCATCCGATATGATTAAACTAATAACTATCATTTTTTTGTGTCTGTCTCTAAAGATTGGTTTTTCACAAATTCAAGATGCCAATTTATGGACTGGTATTGGCGTTGAAAGTAAATTACTAAAAAATTGGTCGGCTGCTTTTGAAGCCCAAAGTCGATTTAACAAAAACATTTCAGCGTTAAAGACAACTTACTTAGAAATTTCGACAGACTATAATGTAGTAAAGTCATTAGATATTGGATTAGGCTATCGATTTAGCAGAAGAGAAACCTATCCTAATTACACATTAGATAATCGCTTGTTTTTAGTGTTGAAGTATAAGATTGATTTTTTAGAAAAGGAAAATTTAACCTTAAAAGTGCGATACAAATACCAGTATGATTTTGATCGTTTAACTGCAATCAATGAATATATTCAACCAGAAATGTCTGCTACAAATCGCGTTAAGATTGAGTTAGAATATGACTTTAAAAAAATTAAACCTTTTATAGAAAACGAATGGTTTTACAGTAAATACGATAACTCTTGGGGCTTTCAAACCCTTAGAATTAGCCCTGGTTTTAGTTATAAATTTAACAAAAGAATTAATTTTTCATTCAAGTATATTCACGAACGGAACTACAATAAAATTTTAGAAATAGACCATATTTATAGCGTAACTGTTAATTATAAATTAAAGGGAAAATTGTTAAAATAACAACTTATTCCATCAATTTTAAATCAATTTGTTTTCTGGTTAAGCTAACTTTTTCTATAATAACAATCACTTGGTCTCCAACGTTAAACTCTTCTCCATACCTGGCACCTATTACTGAAAATTTCTTTTCATCAAAATAGTATTTGTCATCTTTCATAGACTTAATTTGAACCATTCCTTCACAGTTCAATTCAGTCATTTCAACATACATTCCCCATTCTGTAATGCCGGTAATTTTCCCAGTAAATGATTCTCCAATTCTATCTTTAACATAAAATGCTTGAAAGAATTTTTGAGAATCTCGTTCTGCATTCACAGCCCTTCTTTCGGTTTGAGAAATATGCAAAGCCGTTTCAGATAATCCTGGATGTTGTTTATGCTGATGTTGGATTGTCTCAAATAGTATTCTATGTACTAATAAATCTGCATACCTTCTGATTGGTGAAGTAAAATGCGTATAATAAGTGAAGCCTAGCCCATAATGTCCAATATTTTCTGTTTCATACACCGCTTTTGACATGGTGCGAATGGCCATGCTTTGAATCATTGAAAAACTTGCTTCATCTTTCATCTCTTCAAATACTTTGTTCATTTGATGCGCAATGTCTCTTTCGTTTTTATAATTGAATTCTTTACCAAATTTTTGTAAAAACACCCGAAATAATTCTACTTTTTCCTTGTCTGGTTTATCGTGAATTCGGTAAATAAAAGGCGTTATTTTTTTGTTCGTTTTCACATCACCCACATACTTTGCAACCTTTTTATTGGCCAACAACATAAATTCCTCCACAAGTTTATTTGAGTCTTTTGTAATCTTTTTGTACGCGTTTATCGGAACCCCTTCATCATTCAATTCAAATCTTAATTCTTCACTTTGTATTTCAAGTGCGCCATTATTCAATCTTTCCTTTCTTAAAATTTTCGCTAAGCCATCAATCGTTAATAGCGCTTGATCATGTTCCCCTTTTCCATTTTCTATAATTTCTTGCGCCTCTTCGTAAGTAAATCTTCTATCGGAGCAAGTAACAGTTTTGCCAAACCATTCTTTTAAAACATCCCCTTTTTTATCCATTTCAAAAACAGCAGAAAAGGTAAATTTATCTTCATTTGGTCTTAATGAACACACCCCGTTTGATAAATGTTCGGGTAACATAGGGATCACCCTATCAACTAAATAGACGGAGTTTCCTCTTTTATAAGCCTCTTTATCAAGTTCGGATCCTGGAACAACATAATGACTTACGTCTGCGATATGAACACCGATACTGTAATTACCATTTTTTAAGAACTCTATTGAAATTGCATCATCAAAATCTCTGGCATCAACTGGGTCAATAGTCATTGTGAGTGTGCCACGTAAATCTTTACGTTTATCTATTTCCACTTGATCTAAAGCAGTGGAAATTCCCGCAGCTTCTGCTAATACTTCTTCAGGAAAAACGAATGGAATATTGTTAGAAATCAAGATTGATTTCATTTCGGCTTCATTCGACTCTGGTCTACCCAATACTTCTACTACTTCTCCAAATGGGTTTTTAGCATCTTCTGGCCATTCTAATAATTTTACGATTGCCTTGTAACCCGATTTGGCTCCATTCATTTTAGAGAGTGGAATAAAAACATCAATATCTATTTTTGGATTGTCTGGAATTAAAAATGCAAATTTATCATTTCCTTCAATCGTTCCCACTAATTGTTCGTTCGCACGTTCTAAAATGTCGACAACAACCCCTTCTTCATTTTTCTTATTCTTATTCTTTCTTTTCAATATTTTTACCGATACAGTATCCCCATGTATCGCGCGATTTGTTGACTTTGGTGCAATGTAAATATCTCCATCTTCTGTGATCACATAGCCGGCACCTCTTCTGGTAAACTCAATTTTACCTTGTTTTAAATCAGCAACATAAGTACTTTTAAATTTTCCTTTTTGCATTTCTTTCAATAACCCTTCCTCACTTAACTCCAATAAAATTGTATAAATAAGTTTGCGGTCTGCTGCTTGATTTTCGTTTAAAAGTCCTGCGATTTGCTTGTAATTAAAGGTTTTCCTCGGCTCTTTTTTAAAAAGGTTAATGATGGCTGATTTCAAAATTCCCTTTTTTTTCACAGGCTTGTTTTTTGTAGTTTGATTCATGTAAAAAATATTCTCACTAAAATTAGGTATAATTTAGGTTATGGGTTAAATTTGTAGGACAAAATATTAGTAATATGCCAGATAAAGAAATTGAAAAAGCCTTAAATTCACAAATACAGAAAGAAGCAAATTCTTCACAATTATATTTATCTATGGCAAGTTGGGCGGACCAAAATGGTTTGAGTGGTACTGCACAATTTCTTTATGCACATTCGGATGAAGAAAGACTTCACATGTTAAAGCTAGTAAAGTTTATCAATGAAAGAGGTGGAAAGGCAAAAATTCCAAAATTAGACACGCCAAAGGATAATTTTGAATCATTAGAAGAGTTATTTATTGATTTATTGAACCATGAAATAATGGTTACAAATTCAATTAATGAAATCGTTCATATTTGTATTCAAAAGAAAGATTACACGACACATAATTTTATGCAATGGTTTGTTGCAGAGCAACTTGAAGAAGAAGCTTTGGCAAGAAATGTTTTAGACAAAATCAAGTTGATTGGGAACGACAAAGGGGGCTTATACTTATTCGATAGAGACATTGTGAGTATGGTTGGAACACAATCACCTGTATAAAATTAAAAAGTTTGGCATTATTTTAGTAAGTTAGGGCTTGGAATTATATTAAAGAGATTTGAATTTAAAGATATTTATATTATCCATTTTTTCATTGTTTATTTTTACCTCGGTTAATAACCAAACAGGTGATAGTAAATTTAAGGATACACAAAGTGTTCTTAAATCTTTGTATTTATACAACTTCGCTTCTTTAACTGACTGGCCATCTAACTACAAAAAAGGGGACTTTATTATCGGCGTATTAAGTAAAGATAATAAAGTGTATGGCGAATTAAAGAAAAAATACGAAGACAAAAGAATTGGTGGTCAAGACATTCGAATAGTCAACTATGCAAATGTTGGTGAGATAGATAAAGTAAATTTACTCTTTTTGGATAAATCCCAAAGCAGTTTGATAAATTCAGTTAACGAAAAAATTAAATCACAAAGCACATTGCTTGTAACGAATAAGACTGGTTATTTGAACAAAGGTGCCATCATTAATTTTGTTGAAGTAAATAATAAACAATCATACGAAATTAATGTACGTAATGCAAAAAAGAAAAAATTGATTTTAGCATCAAAACTTATTGAATTGGCCATAAAAAAAATTGAATGAGAATATTAATATACATATCGTTATTTGTTCTTAGCTTCAGTCCACATGTTGGATTAAGTCAAACGACAAATTATCCTTTGAAGGCATATGAATTCTATCAACAGAAGGATTTTGACAATGCCAAGATTTGGATAGACTCTGCCATGTATTATAACCAGGTGAAAACTGATAAGGTTTGGTTTATACGTGGACTGATATACAGGGAGCTAGAAAGTACAACTGTAAATAACAATAGGTTGGTTGCTTTGGTTTCATTTAGCAAAGCAAAAACTTTAACTACTGACCCTGCCTTACTTAAACAAATAAGTATTGTTACTCAAAATACAGTAATGAAAACTTATAATGAATCAATTGATTTATTAAAAAATGGTGAGTTAAATAAAAGTGAAGCCAGGTATTTAAAATATAAAGAACAGTACTTGCAATACAATGACCCGACTTATAACTTTGATCAGCTTGACATTACTTATTTTAACTCTTTAGGGTCTGCTTGGCAAGCCAACAATGAGTTAGCAGGATTCGAAGAGCAAGAAAAACAATTAAACATTGCGGTAGAAAAGTTTCAGAAAACTTTAAGTATTGATCCTGAAAATTATGATGCGAATTATAATATAGGAGTAGCATATTATAACTTGGGAACTGACATCATTCTCCATGTAGATCCATTGGCAGATTTAAAAAGAATTGAAGAATTGCAAAACACTGCTTTAAGACTTTACAAAAATGGGCTTCCTTTTTTAATGAAAGCATTTGAATTGGATCCAGAGAATCCACAAGTAATCGAAGGTCTTAGAAATATTCATCATGCCATGCAAGATGAAGAAAAAGAAGAGTATTTCAAGCTGCTTTATGAAAAGGTTACAGGTAATAAATTAGAAAATGACTAATTATATCCTATGAACTTCAAATTAACAATCGGTAAAAAAATTGGGCTTGGTTTCGGGATATTAATTGTCTTGATAATGGTTGTTTTCGGTGCAACTTATTTAGCTGTTAACAAAGGTGTAAATACCTTTGAGCAAAGTAAAGAAATGAACAATGTGTTGGTTTCTGTCATCACACCTTCAAAGGAAAAAATTAGTTCATTAAGGCTAATCATAAAAGATTCGAAGCAGTATGCTATTCAATGGGTTTCTCAGCAAACTAAAGAAGAGGAACCATTCAAAGTGCAGCTAAAATCTATCATGGAGAATAGGATTCCAGATGCGATTCAAGATTTAAAAATACGTTCTAGTAAGTGGACCAATAAAGAAAACACCACTTTGTATTTCGAAGTACTGCCCTTGATTGATAGTCTACTAGTAAGTTATTCAGAAATCATGAAGTATTTGCCAGACTTTGCAAGTTATGATGATATTTTCGCCATGTTTTACGCTGGTCCTTTGGTTGATCAAAATGGTCCGGTTAGTGTATTAGCTGCACAAATTGACACCAAATTAAGAACTTTACAAATTAATTTTGAAAAGCAAGAGGAGGAGTTATTGAAAATTAATTCCGAATCATTCAACATAGCAACTCAAACTTTTTCAAAGCTGAATTTCTATTGGATATTAGGTGCTTTATCAATTATATTGGCCACATTAGTCGCCATTTTTACAACCAAATCAATTGTTACTCCCGTTCGATACCTTAAAAAAATATTACTGGCACTGGGTAAGGGAATCATTCCGAATCAATCGGCTAGAGTAAGTAATGATGAAATTGGTGAAATGTCGGACGCCTTAAATCATTTAGTCAGTGGTCTGAAAAAAACAACTTCTTTTGCTAGGGATGTTGGACAAAGTAAATTTGATTCACCCTATAAACCATTGAGTGACAAAGACGAATTAGGACATGCATTGCTTGTCATGAGGGATGAATTGCAAGAAACGGAAAGAAACTTAGAGCAAAAAGTAGCAGAAAGAACGGAAGAAGTTGTAAAGCAAAGAGACGAAATAGAAAAGCAAAGAGAAAAAGTTCAAGAATTATACAAAGATGTTAGGGATAGTATTGTTTATGCGAAACGCCTACAAAACTCTATCTTACCGACAAAGGAAAAAGTAAAAAGTATTTGCCCTGCTTCTTTCGTCTTATATAAACCAAAAGACATTGTTTCAGGTGACTTTTATTGGTTCGAAAAATTTGAAAATAAATCAATTTTTGGTGTTGTAGATTGTACCGGACACGGTGTGCCAGGAGCATTTATGAGTTTGCTTGGTTCAAATGGATTAAACTCCGCTTTAAAAGAAGGTAAACTCAGTCAGCCAGCAGCTATGCTTGATTATTTAAACAAGAGTATATTTGATTCTTTAAATAAAAGTGACATCACCAACGAGGTAAGAGACGGTATGGACGTTGCCCTTTGTACTATTGACCACGACACCTTAGAACTTGAGTATTCAGGAGCAAACAATCCACTTTATATAGTTCGAAATGGTGAATTTTTAATTACAAAAGCGAATAAAATTGCCATTGGGTCTTTTGCTCCAGGTGAAGCTCATTTCGATAACCATAAAGTACAATTACAAAAAGGAGATGCCGTTTATATATTTTCAGATGGTTATCCCGACCAATTCGGTGGACCAAGAGGTAGAAAATTAATGTACAATCGTTTCCGAGAGTATTTATTGGAAATATGTAATGATCCAATTGAAAATCAAGGAGAATTATTAAACGAACGCTTGATGGCATGGCAAGGTAAAATGGATCAAATTGATGATATTTTAGTGATAGGTTTAAAAATTTAAACATGACTAAATTTTACATTTTAACGGTTTTAGCATTAATCACACATTTTTCTTATTCCCAACAAAGTGTTAAATTTGATTCTTATGGCATTGAAGATGGTTTATCTCAAAGTCACGTCACAGCAATTTTAGAAGACAATTTCGGTTACATTTGGATGGCTACACAAGATGGCTTGAACCGCTTTAATGGATACGAATTTGAAGTCTACAAAAACCAAATAAACGACTCTTCATCAATCCCCAACAACTATGTACATTCACTGGTAAAAGACAGCAAAGGAATGTTGTGGTTCGGTACAAATCGAGGGATTGGAAGTATTGACCCATTAAGTGGGGAAATAAACAAAATTAACAAACAAACATACCCTGATTTAAAAGGTTACATATTTACAAGTTTAGTAATAGATAAGCGAGATATCATTTGGGCACTTTCTGAAAAAAATGGCATCAATGTAATCAACACCAAAACAAAATCGGTAAAAAATATTCGTTCCATTCAAAGAGCTAAAGATTTTACTACCATCTATATTGATCCCAGAAATAAGCTTTGGATAGGTAATAATAAAGGAGAAATTTTTCATGCTAATTTTCCTTATAACAGTTTTGAAAAACTAAATATTCCTGAATTTTTAATAACAGGTGAAATCAATGAATTTTACTTTTATAAAAACAGCATTATTGTTTGTACTACAGCGGGTGTTTATAGTATTGATCAAAATCTTGAAATCAAAAATTTTTCAAAATTTGCTGCCATTAATTATCAAAATTTCACCTCAATTTATATCGAAAACGACCATAAAGTCTGGCTAGGAACAAAAGATTATGGTTTGTACTTACTTAAAGACAATTTCACCCTTAACCCAATTTTATACCAATATGCAACGAACCCCTATAATCCTTATAGTTTATGTGACGACCATATTAATACCATTTTTTCAGACCTTTCGGGAAACGTATGGATAGGTACAGAAAAAGGGGTAGCAAAATTTGATAAGTATAAACAAGGGTTTATTACAGTTGGAATTAATAATAATTCAGACCAAGGCTTGATAGATCAAAATGTTTGGTCCTTTAATGAGGATAAAAACAATAAAATTTACATTGGTACCAAGAAAGATTTAACCGTTTACCATCCCTATCGAAATATATTTTCGCATTTCTATCGGCCTGAAAAAAACGAACATTATTTAATGAGTATTTATCCTGAAACACCCAATAAAATTTGGTTAGGATATGATGATGGTTTATTCTTATTAAATATCGAATCTTCCAATGACTATAGTTTCACCAAAGTTGAATTTCAAGAAAACACAATAGATCAATCTATTAGAGTTTATCAAATTAAACCGTATAAAGATGGAAAACTTTGGATTGGAACAAGATCTGGTTTGAGTTTGATAGACATGGAAACCAAGGAATACAAATTCTATCATCCATCTAACCTCAGTTATAGCATTGGAGATGGCGCTGTAAAAGTGATTTACAATGATTTAAACGGGAATTTTTGGTTTGTCACCAATAACGACGGTTTGTACAAATTTATAGTAGAGGACGAAGATGAATTATTTATTCCATTTTTAACCAATAGTCAAATAGAAACGAATAGCCACATTACTTCTATTCTTCAAACAGACACCAACAATATTTGGTTAGGCACTTATGGAGAGGGTCTAAAATTATTGGATTTGAAAAAAATGGCCATCACCAATTATACAGAATCAAATGGTTTGGCAAACAATGTGGTTTATGGGTTATTATCAGACGAAGAAAATAATATATGGATTAGTACCAATAAGGGCTTGTCAAAGTTTAATCCAGAAACAAAAACTTTTAAAAATTACACAACTAACGACGGTCTTTCGAGCAATGAGTTCAATACCAATGCATATTTTAAATCTTCGGATAAGAGCTTATACTTTGGTGGTATTAAAGGATACATGAAGTTCAAAGCAAATAACATCAAAAACAATCCGATTAAACCAAAGGTGGTTATTTCAAACATTACCATTCATAATAAAAGAAAAAACTCCCGTCAAAAAGAGATTGTAACGCACAATTATAGCGATACACTTTCCTTGGTATTACCTTATTATCAAAATGATATTTCATTTGAATTTTTTAGTTCTCATTATTCAAATCCTGAAAAAAACGCCTACAAATATATATTGGAAGGGTATGATGATGAATATACATATTTAGATGACGACAATAAGGTGAATTATATGAATTTACCTGATAATAACTACAC
>CBDUKB010000082.1:0-12361 GCA_965367695.1 uncultured Putridiphycobacter sp. | reverse complement strand
CACATTAATAATTGATGGAAAAAGCATTGATTTTACAGGAGGAAAAGGCTATACAGAAAAAGACTGGGGCCATTCATTTCCGAGTGCATATTTCTGGATGCATGCCAATCATTTTTCACAAGATATCGCTATCAAAGCTTCAGTTGCAAAAATACCTTGGTTAAAGCGTTCCTTTGTTGGATTTATCGCTGGAGTCTATTTTCAAAATAAAATCATTCAATTTACTACCTATAACAATACCAAACTTACGCGTTCTTTTGCAGACAAAAAACATGTATTGATTACAATGGAAAATAAAAAATACATTTTAAATATTGAAGTTGAAAGAGAAGAAGCCACTGCTTTAGCAGCTCCCATCTTGGGTTTTATGGATGCAAGAATATTTGAATCTATGAATTCCACCCTTCATTTAAAATTAATTGATAAAAAAACCAATACAGTAATCATTGATGATGTTAGCCCACACACCGCTGTAGAAATAGCTGGTAAAATTGAAGAAATAATGACTTGAGAAAACCCATATCACTTATTAACTTTTAATAATTTATGTATTGATTTCAAAGTTGTTGGATTATAAAAAAAAATAACGTATCTTAAGAAGGCATGATAATACCCGCAATGGCCCCATATTATACAACAGACGTACTTAAGGATGGATTCGAATTCATTTCCATGCAACAAGATGATGACTATGAAGGAAAAGTGGTCAGTACCTTAGTGAGGAGAAAAACACTTGTAGGGAATAAAGCGGTCCTTTACATTCATGGCTTAAACGATTATTTCTTTCAAACAGAAATGGCAAAATCCTTCAATAACAAAGGATATCATTTTTATGCAATTGATTTAAGAAAGTACGGACGTTCTTACTTACCGCACCAAAAGTTAAATAATGTTCGTAATTTAAATGAATATGATGCAGATATTAATGCTGCTTTTAAACAAATAGCTTCCGAAGGTATAACATCAGTTTTATTGGCAGGCCATTCAACAGGTGGTTTAATTGTAATGGATTACCTATCGAGACATCAAAACAATTCTTTAGTTAACCGTGTTTTTTTAAATAGTCCTTTTTTCGACTTTAACGAATCCTTCATCTTGAGAAAAATTGGCATCCCCACCCTTTCTTTTTTTGGAAAGTATTTTCCGAATATTAAAATAAAAGGTGGTTTTTCAAAATTATATGGACAAAGTTTACATCAAAGTGATTATGGTGAATGGCAATATAATAAGCAATGGAAACCAGATAAAGCGCCAAAGGTTAACCTGGGTTTTATTCGTGCAATCCATCAAGCACAATTGAACATTCAAAAAGGACCAACACTTGGTGTGCCTACCTTAATCATGCATGCTCAAAAATCTGTCAAATGTAAAAAATGGTCGGCTAATATGTTTGAAGGAGATGCAATTTTAAATGTAAAACACATTCGCGAAAACGCATTAAAAATCATTGGAGATGTACAAATAATAGCTGTTGAAAATGCAATACACGACATGGTTTTATCACCTACTCAAGCAAGGAAAAATGTATACTTTCAACTTTTCAATTGGCTGAGAAGAACAAAAAATGATTAAATTGAACATCAAAAAATTAAATTGCAAAAATTAAAATCATACGAAACACCAAGATTAATTCTGAAACCGACCAGTATTGAGGACAATTCATTTATCTTAAAATTGATGAATACGCCAAAATGGTTAGCATTTATTGGTGATCGAAAAATCAACAATTTACAGGCTGCACAAGACTATATTCAGTCTAAAATTATACCCCAATTTATTGCCCTTGGTTATGGGAATTACACCGTCATTCGCAAATCTGACAATACGCCAATTGGCTCTAGTGGATTATACAATCGGGAAGGCATTGAAGGAATTGACATTGGTTTTGCATTCTTGCCTGAATTTGAAGGGAAAGGATATGCGTATGAAGCCAGTCATAAAATTAAAGAACTAGCCATTAATAACTTTAATATAAAAAAATTAAACGCCATTACCCACCCTAATAATATTGCCTCTCAAAACTTACTTTTAAAACTTGGTCTAACATTTCAAGAAAAATTTAAACTGCCAAATACCAATGAAATTGTGTTTAGATACGAGTTGAAAATTTAATAAAAAAAAAGATGATTTTGTTGCAAAATTCATCTTATTCACTTTGTAAGGTGAATATTTTATACCTTCACAATAATTGCACTACGAAGTATAAAACTCATATTTGCATGAATATTAATTAAATAAGTATAAATTTTAAATAAAAATAAATTATGAATCCTCGTCAAACCTTAGTTCAAAAAGCATTGAACTGGAAACCCGTTATATTAAATCCGACAAATGAAGCTGATAAAGTGGAGCTTGACTTATTAATGAATAACCCTAAAGTGCAGGTTTTTGACTCAATTTTAAGCCAAATAGCTGAATTGACTGAAATTATAAATCCTGTAAGTGAATACGACCACAATGATACAACTTTAGCAGTTGGTGATTTCATAGGTGATCATTCTATTGATGATTATGGTGTTTGGGTTTATTATCCTTGGTCGAATAGATTGGTTCATATTGTTCCTGAACAAGAATTTATTACACTAAGAACCAATAGAAATCAAAATAAAATCACCCTTGAAGAAAGAGAGATTTTATCCAAGAAAAAAGTGGCTTTAATTGGTTTATCTGTTGGTTCAGCTGTAGCTGTAACAATGGCCATGGAAAGGACTTTTGGAGAGTTGAGAATTGCAGATTTTGATAGTTTGGATTTATCAAATTTAAACAGAATTAGAACTGGTGTTCATAATATTGGAGTTTCAAAAGTAGTTGCTATTGCAAGAGAAATTATGGAGTTAGATCCTTTCTTAAACTTAAAATGTTACACCGAAGGTATTAATGACGACAATTTAAGGGACTTTTTAACTGCTGATGGAAATGTAGATGTTTTGATAGATGAATGCGATAGTTTAGACATTAAAATTAAAGCTCGTTTTATGGCAAGAGAATTAAAAATTCCAGTAATCATGGAAACAAGTGATAGAGGTTTATTAGATGTCGAAAGATTTGACTTAGAAGAAAACAGACCAATCTTGCATGGTTTAGTAGAAGACTTAAGCCTTGAAAAGTTAGCGAGTTTAAAAACCAATAAGCAAAAATTACCTTATGTCATGGCCATAGTTTCACCTGATACTATTTCTCCTCGAGCAAAAAGTTCCTTGCAAGAAGTCGGTAAAACTTTGAGAACATGGCCTCAATTAGCTTCTGCCGTAGCATTAGGTGGTGGTGTAGTAACCGATTCAGTTAGAAGAATGTTCTTAGGATTCTTTACAGAATCAGGTCGGTTTTTTGTCGACATGGAAAGCATAGTAAAAAATAAATAATAATATAAATTAAAAACCCCGTAATTATGAAAGTAGAAATTAAAATTTTTAAAGCAACAGCAAACAGAGAATTATGTTTAGAGTATGACTTTTATCACAAAGAGTCTTTGTCGAAAATTAGCTATTTGGATGCTGATAAAATTAAAAGTTCAGGCAGTAAATGGATGCAAGATGATAAAATCTATTTATTGACGGCAAGAAATAAAGAAACGAATGAACTATTAGGTGGAACAAGAATTCACATATCGAATACGGAAGACTTATTACCAGTAGAAAATGCTGTTTCCCACTTGGACCCAAATTTAAATAAATTAGTAAATTATTATCGTTCTGAAGGATTAACCGCTGAAATTAGTGGATTATGGAATAACCAAAGAGGAAGATTAAGCTTCGCAATAACAGAACAATTAGTGATTTCTGCCATTGCTATGTCTGCCCAACTAGACATCACGACTTTATTTTCTTTTGTAGGTAAGCACACTTATAAAGTGGCAAGAAAAATGGGATTCTGTATTGAAGAATCAGTTGGCACAACCGGAGATTTTCCTTATCCAGAAGAAAGGTTCCCGTCTACAGTGCTATCAATGACCCCTGCTTATCCTGAACATGCAGATATTAATGTGCAAACAAAAGTGTATAATTTAATTCACGATTTAGAAAATGATTTAAATCTTGAATTAAATCATGCAATTCAAGAATTTGAATACAACGAACCAGTAAAAGAATTGGTAGTTAAAGCATAATTGAATGAACATAAAAAAAACCAACTGACCGTTGGTTTTTTTTTATTCTTTTCTTAATTCCAAATTTTTCAATCAATTAGAAAAATTACTTTTCTAGCAATTTGAATCCCTTACCATGAACATTTAATATTTCAACATGGTCTGAAGTTTTAATGTGTTTTCTCAACTTAGTAATGTACACATCCATACTCCTTCCATTAAAGTAATTATCATCACCCCAAACATGTCTTAAGGCGGCATTTCTATCTAATATTTCGTCCTTGTTTCGAATTAATATATAAAACAATTCATTCTCTTTTGTTGTCAACTTTTGTTCTTCCCCTTTGATTTTAATAATCTGACGGGTATAATCGAATTGGATATCTCCAATTTCATATTCGGTTTGTTTTTTATTGCCGTCTTTGTATGTTCTTTTTAATACTGCATTGACCCTAGCCAATAACTCTTCCATATTAAATGGCTTGGTCATATAATCATCAGCTCCACTTGAAAAGCCTTTCAATTTATCATCTTGCATTGACTTAGCCGTTAAAAACAAAATGGGTGTTTCATGATCTGTTTCTCTAATTTCTTTAGCAACTGAAAACCCATCCATAATTGGCATCATCACATCTAATATAACAAAATCGTATACTTGACTTTTAAAGCGTTCCAATGCAATTTCACCATTGATACACAAAGTCACGTCAAAGTTTTTTGCTTTTAAAAATGTTGACAATAAGTTTCCTAAATTCGAATCGTCTTCGGCCAATAATATTTTAATTTTTTCGTTCATCTTTTAATTCAATTTTAAATGTGGATCCTTTACCAAGTTCACTTTTTACACAAACGGTTCCGCCGTGCAATGTAATAATAGATTTAACATAGTCGAGTCCCAATCCAAATCCTTTCACATCATGGACATCACCAGTTGAAACACGGTAAAGTTTATCAAATATTCTTTTTTGTTCTTCTTTTTTAATTCCAATCCCTTTATCAGTAATCGATAATTTCATTCCATCCGTGGTTTTCAATAAATCAATTTTTGCATATGGAGATGATTTAGAGTATTTCAATGCATTATCGAGTAAATTAATAATCACATTCGAAAAATGCACTTTGTCCACTGCCATAAATACCTCATCTAAACAACCTTCTTCGATAGTTCCACCCTTTCGTTGAAATTGTATTTTAAAAGCTTTAATGGCGTCTTGTACAATTGTATGTATGGGTTGTATTTCTTTTTGAATTTTTAAACTTCCTTTTTCAATCAACGAGGTTTGCAATACTTTTTCAACTAATTTACCTAAACGCTTATTTTCGTCACTAATCATACTAATAAACCCAGCCATGCTATCACTATTCTTGGCTACATCTGGATCCTCAATGGCTTCACAAGCTAAAGAAATAGTGGATATAGGTGTTTTTAATTCATGGGTCATATTACTAATAAA
Organism: uncultured Putridiphycobacter sp.; assembly: GCA_965367695.1. GTDB lineage: Bacteria > Bacteroidota > Bacteroidia > Flavobacteriales_D > Crocinitomicaceae > Putridiphycobacter. The sequence continues at coordinate 6,823 of CBDUKB010000082.1, read as the reverse complement.
ATCGTTTTTAATTTCTGACACTTTTTTCTGTCTAAAAATAGTTGCTACGGCAGAATAAAAAGCAATGACCACGATTAATATCAATAAGATAGATGCCATTAAACTTGGCCACATTTGCTTGGCCAAAAAATGTTGTTTGTTTGGGAAGTCAATGATTAATTTATAACCCGAACTCACAAAATCGCTTGGAAATAACTTGTAAGTAAACAAAGAACTTTTTAAGTTTTGGTTGTAATTTTCAGACTCTCCTGAAAACGCGACTGTTTTTCCTGCCTTGTCCACGACATTAAAAACAAAGTTAGTATCAATCATATTTGACCTTAACCTGGCGGTTATTAATGTATCTAAAATTTTTAAATTTAACCTGGTTGTAATGTCGTCAAATAAATTTGTTGTAAACATTTTCAACATCATTTCATTCAAGTAGCGTGACTTCACCAATAGGTTCTTTTCATAAGCATTTCCATATTTTACTGGAAAACAAAAAGTGGTATCATGAATTCCCATTAAGTCACCTTTTTTTGGGAATTCTAATAAATCATTTAAGCTACGGGTTACCACTTTGTGTTCGGCAATAATTCCGGTCACACTATCGACAGTGGAACCTGACACAACGATATAATCTGTTTTTTTATTTCCTGAATTAATGATGGTATCATTAATTCTAATGGTATTTTCATCTCCGATAGCACTGCTAAAATCGAGCTTATTATTATTAAGAAACACCGAGCTTCCCTTGTTCTTTTTTAAACCTGTATAGAAAACATTTTTTTCAATTTTGTCCAAATCTTGTAAAACCGTTCCAATGGCTTTTTGAACTGAAGATTCAAAATGATCCTTTCGGGTATGCAATACATTTTTTATCCAAAAAAATTGCAACAATAATAACCCAATCAGTGAAACTGACATGAGTACAATAATTATTTTAAGTCTTGTTTTGATAGGGTAAGTGGTTAATTTTTCAAATATACAATTTGTAATCCCACCCCATGTTTACCTTAACGTTTTTTAACAGGCTAAGCCACATCTCGCCTAAAGAAAATCAACTTAGTAAGAAATAAAAATAATACAATATACACCAAACTTAAAATCACCTTAGTGCCATTTAAATTATCCACGGATTGCAATCCCATAATCAAATCTGTAAAACTTGGATGAGGCAATACTTGTGAGAATATTCTCAATGGTAAATGTTCCCCTATCCACGCCATGCCATTTCCTTCAAATTGAATTCCAATGATTCTTTCTACAACAAAAGCTGCAAAGTAAACAATCACTGCAATGGCTCCTTTTCTTAGCACAAAACCGACGAATATGGCAAAAACCAAATAAGCTAACACTTGCACGAAATAAGAAAGCACAGCTGTTATTCCCACTAAGGGACTCCCAAAATCAAGACTTTCTAGGTCTGTATTATTCCATCCATCTATAATATCTGAAGAACTTGGCATTCCTTCTCCTCCACCCATCATGTCCATTGGATTAAATCCTAAACCAGCTGAAACTTCAAAAGTTTGAAAATATAAACCGGCACCAAACCCAACTAAGGCAACATAAGCTGTTGCAATAATGGCAATAGTTAAAAGCATGTATAATTTTGATTTAAAGAAATCCATTCGACTATAACCATCTATAATATTTTGGCGCACTGTTTTATAAGTGTATTCATTGGTAATGTGAAATATTAGGATAAAAGATAAAATAAACAAGCTAAACCAACTGGCAATATAGGCTGTAAAATACCAGGTGGTTTCATAATCTCTTGGTAAAAAAGGATAGGTATTCGTTCCTGTTATTCCATCAGTAATAATACTTGGTACTGTAAAAATTATCACAGGTAAGAAAACAATAAAAAAGATAGAAAACACCTTAAATGATGTATTTCCTTTTAGCTTTAAATATTCTGTTTTTAAAATTTGCTTGGTCATACGTTTAATTGTTTACAATATTTAAAAATTCTTCTTCTAAGGATATTTTAAATTTATTTAAATGAGATAAATAAACTTGTTTTGAAACCAAATATTCATTTAATTGGCTTCCTGTAGTCGAGCGCTCACAAACAACCAATATGTTTGCTCCTTTCTCTTCATATTTAACGACAAAAGGACATGACTTTAATGCTTCAATTAATGCGGGTCTGTCTATAGAATTAACTTCAAAACTCCTCGGGGTTTTAATCAGTTCTCCAATTTCTCCAGCCCTTAATAATGTACCCTTTCGCAAAATTGCAACATGGGTACAAGTTTTTTGGATTTCATCTAATAAATGACTTGAAATGATAATTGTTTTTCCTTCACTTGCAATCCCTTTGATTAACCCCCTCATTTGATTAATTCCCTGTGGGTCCAAACCATTGGTTGGTTCATCCAAAACCAAGACATCAGGGTCTGCTAAGAGAGCTGATGCCAAGGCCAATCGTTGTTTCATCCCCAAAGAATAAGTTCTGAATTTAGAGTGTTTTCTTTCCAATAAACCGACCCTTTCAAGCACTAAGTCTATTCTTTCTAAGGGGGCTTTTTTTATGGCACAGGAAATTTCTAAATTGCGATAAGCACTTAAATCAGGATAAAAGATGGGTTGTTCCAAAATGGAGCCAATATTGTTTCTATGATTTTCAAATGGTTTGGTATCAAACCAAGTATATGATCCACTACTAGGGTTTATCACATCTAGAATCATTCCTAAAGTGGTTGTTTTTCCACTCCCATTTGGTCCTAAGATGCCATAAACTTGACCTTTTTCGATAGTAAGGCTCAATTCATTTACCGCTATAAAACTGCCGTATTTTTTTGTTAAACCATTTATTTCAATTACTTTTTCACCCATAACATCACGTATTCTTAGTTAATTTTCAACATGGTAAATGCTAAAATCAATTGACTTAAATCTACAAATAAGATTTAAAACTAAGACGCGTGGGTGATTAAAAAGTTACAATTGGGGACCAGCAATATGATTTATACTGCCATTTCTTCACTTTGACATTTTTCATCTGGACGAGCTCCACAAAAACCACATGGCTCATCCTTTTCATTAAAATTAGCATTATTACTGGCACAAGTACCGGCAAATTCTCCGCCTTTTTTAGCCCAAATTTTAATAGCAATTCCTGCAAATGCTAACGCTAATAATCCAGTGGTGAGTAATATCAATTTCATGACTATAATTTTTTTACAAAATTACAATAAAACCTTTAATTAGGGTGTTAAAATTGACTAAAATTACCCGCCCCGTTTTCAACCAATTCAACCGATATTGGTGTTCCCTTATAAAGTACATCTCCCGCCCCATCTATTAATACATTCACCGCTGTATTTTCTAGATTTGCTTTCAGGTTGGCATATGAATTTTGATAAATGTTGCAGTATTTGGTCGTTAAACCTAAAGCATTCCCAAACCCTTGACCTTGTATTTTTAAAGTGGCGTATTTAGCAAAACCATTGACGACAAAACTTCCAGGCCCTGCTGAAACCAAAAGCCGTAAATCGTTTAATTGAGTCCTTAAAACAGTCACTCCCCCAGCCTCTCTCATCTCTAATGCTAAAGATTCACCTTTTATAGTATCCAAAAAAATAATAGAATCTGACACTTCCGCGTAAATATTTCTGAATTCAGGATAATGAATGTGGACCTTTATTTTTTTATTAAAATCTCTTAAAAAATTACAGTAAGAGGTATTAGTAATGGTTAAAATTGAGGCCTCAAGACTTACATCAATCAGATTCACCATATTTTCACCTCCTTCAATCACTACTTTATTTTCATCATTTTGATGCATAATATAAGTGATGTTTTTGTTTAGTATAAATTTTTCAACACCTTGAATTGGGACCGTTAATTGAGTTGACTCCCCTACTGTTTTCCAACAACGCCGATCGGTAGCTTTTTTGCAAGCTACTATGCTGAAAATAAAAAATATGTGAATTATATTCCTTACCATGATTTAATTTGATAACCGATTCCAAACTCAAAAAAATCGGCCTTGCCTAAATTAGCCCGCACATTAAAAAGTCCATACCATTGTCGACCAAAAGAATAGCGGTAACCAATTTTATTATAGAACTTACCCAATGGATTAATAACATCTCGGACATAATAACCCAATCCCAACACAATTTCACTTTTATAAAATTTGTATGCAGCTCCTAAGGACAAACCAATTTGTAAAACATCTGTTCTTGAATAATCCGCATCAGGATACACATGAAAATTAGCTTCGTTATGTAATAAATCAACACTAAAATCGGCACGCCAAAGCTTTCCAATTTTATGTTGAAAGGTACCCCTTACTCCAAAGACAGGATACCTTTTTGGGAGATTTGGATTGGCACTTACTTGTTTGATTGATAAAATGGAGGAGACCAGCATGCGCATACGAAAGGGTTTTGTAAATACTTCTCGCGCATACGCAATGTCTTTTCTAAATGCTTTTCTTTCCTTAGGTAAAAAACCAATTTGCATAAAAATACTTGGTGTATTTAGGCCTAAATTAGGATAAGTAATAGCTCCATTTGAAAAGTGGGTAAATTCAATACCAGCACCCAAATTCAAGTGTTTAAAATATTTTGTAAATAATATTTTCAAGGATACTTTTGCATTAAAATGTGAGCCAATGGCATTGTTGGTAGGGTTGCTTTCACGATTGTATTTTTTTGAAATATAACCCAAACCCATACCATATTGAAAATCGATAAAAAAGTCAGTTTTTTGAAGCAATGGAACATCAAAAAAATGTGCAATAGAAAGGGCCTTTCCAAGCACGGCATCATAGCCAAAATTTTGATACGCCATATTAAAACCAAGTGCTGGAAAATGATAATCTGGGTCTTTTTCAGTACTATGTAAATGTTTGATTACTCCAACTTCAAATCCATAAGCGTTATTGCGGACTAAATGAGACATGGCTGCACGGTGGGCCATTAAATAACCACCTTTTAATTGTGCGTAATATCCAATATCATTGGGCGGCTGCGCAAATCCAACAGGAGTAATAAGCTGGCAACATAGCCAAATGGAAAGAATTGGTTTTATAAGATTAAGCAATTTAATCAAACGGATTAGCATATTAGACTTACAAATCTACGAATTTAGTGTAAATTTGAAGAAAAAGTACTAGAATGATGGAAGCCAAACTAAAAGCCTTTGAACGACTCTTGATTATCATGGATGAACTGCGAGAAAAATGTCCTTGGGATCAAAAGCAAACCATGCAGTCATTAAGACATTTAACCATTGAAGAATGTTATGAATTAACAGACGCTATTTTGGATGGAGATATGACTGAAATTAAAGGTGAATTGGGTGACATTATGTTACACTTGGTATTTTATTCTAAAATAGCATCTGAACAAGGTCAGTTTGATGTGGCAGACGTACTCAATACTGTTTGCGAAAAATTAATTCACCGTCACCCTCACATTTATGGAGATGTAAAAGTTGCTGATGAAGAAGAAGTAAAAGCCAATTGGGAAAAGCTAAAATTAAAAGAAGGCAAGAGTTCAATTTTAGAAGGTGTTCCAAAATCATTACCAGCTTTAGTGAAAGCAACGCGCATACAAGACAAGGTTAAGGGTATTGGTTTTGAATGGGATAATAAAGAGCAAGTTTGGGAAAAAGTAGAAGAAGAAATTGCTGAATTAAAAGTAGAAGAAAAAAAAGGCGATCAAGATAAAATGGAAGCCGAATTTGGTGATGTTTTGTTTTCGTTGATCAATTATGCACGTTGGATCGGTATTGACCCTGAAATGGCATTGGCAAGAACCAATAAAAAATTTATTAATCGATTTCAATGCATGGAAAAATCGGTGAAAGAAGCTGGTTTAGATATGGGGGAAATGGATTTAAAAGAGATGGACGTATATTGGGATGCGGCTAAAAAAGAAAAAAAATAGGAAGTAATTTTATGGAATGTAATCTGTTCCTTCATCTATTCAATAAATAAGCTTTACTAAAACTAAATATGCGCATAGGAATACGCTATAAAAAACGACTGAGTAGTTTGTCTGATAAAGACTTATTAGAAGCCTATGCACAGCATCAATCGCCAAAAATTATTGGTGAAATATTTGAACGCTATGGTAAAATGATCTTTGGTGTTAATTTAAAGTATTTAAAGAACAAAGAAAATGCTGAAGATATTTTGATGCAAACTTTTGAGAATCTTCCTTTTAAATTAGCAAAATCGAAAGTAGAAAACTTAAGGAATTGGTTGTACACCATAGCAAAAAATGATTGCTTGCAGTTTATCAGAAAAAAGAAACCTACCCAAGAAATAGTAGCTTCTTTGAATGTAATGCCTAACCAAGCAAACGAACAATTAGAAGCTGTTTATTTGTTAGATGCAAAATTAAGTCAATTAGAAAAGGCCATAGGTTTTTTAAAAAGTGAGCAAAAGTTGTGTATTGACTTATTTTATTTAAAAAAAATGAGCTATGATGAAGTAGCCCAAGAAACAGGTTTTGAATTGAAAAAAGTGAAGAGTTTTATTCAAAATGGAAAAAGAAATTTAAAATTGATTTTAGCCGAGAAAGATGTCTTTAAATAATAAAAATATGAGCAATGCATTGGACCGTTATTTTGGGGGTAAAATGAATACTGCCGAAATGCATGATTTAGAAAAACAGGCCTTGTCGGATCCATTTTTAAAGGATGCCATGGATGGATACGAAAACAACCCTGGTGCTTTACAATATTTTAATAGAAACATTTTACACAAAAATAAATTTCAATTTCAATGGTTCTCAATTGCTATTTTAGGAATAGGCTTTATCATTATGAGCGCATTATATTTTACCAAAGACCAACCTTTGCTTCCAAAAAAGTC
>CBDUKB010000081.1:0-12586 GCA_965367695.1 uncultured Putridiphycobacter sp. | reverse complement strand
TGAACATTTTCGATAGCATTTGGGTTTACAATATAAATTTTACCTGCGGCTGGATTAGGATATATTAAAAAATATTGATTGGCTTCGCTATTATTTACAACCAGAGTTTTTGTAGTAGTATCAACACAACCATTTTGATTTTCAATCGCTAAAGTGATTTGGTAGGTCCCCGGTTTATTTAAAGTGGAATCAATTTGCTGAAAATAATTATGGCCTAATTTCCATTCATCATTTTCCGGTTCAAATATATTTTTAATATTCCAAAGGACTGAAGTGGTTTCAAAAAAAACGCCTTCTATAATACCAGTCGATTTATTTTTTAAGCTAATACTTAATGGTGAATCACCAATTGCTGGTGAATTAACTGCAAATTGATTCGATAGGATTTCAAAATCGGCAACAGGATTTATAGAGTCAACTAAAAAATAAGTGGTTAAATATTGTCCAATACTATCCGTAATTTTTACTGAATAAATTCCAGGTGCCGAAAATACTGCAACAGGAAAAGTGGATACGGTATCATTTAGTTCATTGTAGAATACAATTGTATATTCCGATCCTTCGCCACCAGTAGGACTTACTGCAACAATTGCGTTGAAAAATTGCGTTGAATTAGTCCGACAATAACCTGGTTGTACCGTAATATTAGGTGCAATAGCTTGTGCAATATTCTCCTTTGCAAGCAACATTAAAAATATAAAAAACAACATTTTGTACATGTATCAATAAAACGATAAAAAATGAATTAATGTTGCAATACTTTTTTGAGTGCGTTAATTCTTGATAAATATCGCTTATTGTGAATTACTTTTTTTAAGTCCACATAAAAATTTAATACCTTTGCAACTGATGTTAACAATTGATCCAAATACCATTCCAGTACCTCAACTTCATGGGTATTTATTAGGTGCCATAGGTCCCCGTCCCATTGCTTTTGCCAGTACGGTAGACAAAGAAGGGAATGCTAACTTAGCGCCATTTAGTTTCTTTAATGTATTTAGTGCCAATCCTCCTGTTTTAATTTTTTCTCCAGCAAGAAGTGGTAGAACCAATACAACGAAGGATACTTACAACAATGTAAAAGAAGTAAAAGAGGTGGTAATCAATATTGTTAATTATAATATGGTGCATCAGATGTCTTTGGCAAGTTCGCCATTTGCGCCAGGTGTAGATGAATTTACCAAAACTGGGTTTACTAAAATTGCTGCTGAAACAATTCGCCCTTTTCGCGTTGCTGAAGCACCAGTACAATTCGAATGTGTTGTCACAGAAGTAAAAGAATTGGGACAAAATGGTGGTGCAGGTAACTTGGTGTTTTGTGAAGTAAAACGCATTCACATTGCTGAAGAAATTTTAGATGAAAACGGTAAAATTGACCAACATAAAATTGACTTAGTAGCAAGAATGGGTGGTAATTGGTATTGTAGAGCTGATAAAAATTCCATGTTTGAAATTGCGAAACCAATCACAACTATAGGTGTAGGCTATGATGCCATTCCAGCAGACATTTTAGCTTCAACAATCTTAACAAAAAACGATTTTGGACAATTAGGAAATATCGAATCCATTCCAGATGAAACGGAAGTGAATGAATATAAATTATTAGATTTAAGTGAACTTTTCATGGAATTTGAAGACGATCAAAAAACATTGGAAGTTAAATTACACAAATTAGCACAAGAAAAATTAAAAGAGAATAAAGTGGATGAGGCATGGAAAACGCTATTATCCTTTAATAATTAAATAAATAAAAACTATGTATACGTTAAAAGGTGAAATTAAAGTAATAAATGAAACGCAAAACATTACAGATTCTTTTAAAAAGAGAGAATTTGTAGTATTAGATGCTTCAGGACAATATCCACAGACGATTATGTTTCAAGCTGTTCAAGACAGATGCGATATGTTAAACGCTGTAAAAGTTGGAGATATGGTAGAAGTAGTGTTTTTCTTAAGAGGAAGAGAGTGGACAAATCCAGAAGGTGTAGTAAAATACTTTAACTCATTAGATGCTTGGAAAATTAATCCAGCTTCAGAAGGATCAAGTGCTGCTCCAGCTAGTGCTGAAAATGCAGAAACTTTTGTGGCCGAAGGTGATGATGATTTACCTTTTTAATTAAAATTTTTATTTATCAATTTGAAGTTCAGGCTATAAAGGTCTGGACTTTTTTTATACCCTCAATTCCTCAGGGATTACTTTAAATTGAAACCCTTTTTCAGTGAAATATCGCAATAAAACAGGGAGTAATGAGCGCAAATTTTCCATTGCTTTTTCTGAATCATGCAATACAATTATATCACCTGCAACTATCTTTTTTTTGGCTTGTAAGATTAATTTTTCAACAGGAATTTTTGGGTCGAAATCATAGGTCAAAAAAGACCAAAAAACAGTCTTATAACCTGCTTTTTTAAGTTGGTTGAATTGTTTAATTTTTAATTTTCCGTATGGTGGGCGGAAAAGTTTAGAAGAAGTATGCTTTGCGGCTGTTTCCACATCATTTACATAGGTGCTAGTGTTAGTTTTAAGGCCGTTTAAATGTTGCATGCCATGATTCCCTATCAAATGACCTGCTGCTATCATGTCGTTCATTAAATGAGGATATTCGACACTGTTCTTTCCCAGACAAAAAAAAGTTGCTTTTGCGTTGTATTGTTTTAATACTTGTAAAATCCAAGAAGTATTATGGATGGATGGCCCATCATCAAAAGTCAAATACAAGGTGTTGTCAGTATGAAAAATACCCCAAATAGAACCTGGATAGAATCTCCGAAGCCATTTGGGGTACTTATATATTTTCACTTTTCTTTTTTTATGGTTGTTGTCTTGTAAACTGATTTATTAATCCGCCAACAGTGCCATTATAAGCATTCAAAGCATCCGCTTTTCTATACTCATTTTTCTTACTTTCAAATGCCATCATATATTTTTGAACGGAATTTTCAATACGTGTCTTTAAGGCTTCGTTTGTTGAAGTGTAAACCACATTTACAGATTGATAAATCGTCAACATACTTCTTAAAACATTGGAAGCATCTTCCAGCATTGACTTTGAAAATTCTGCATCCACATCCAAATAATAGTCAAGCTCTTCTTCATAAGCACTCATGGCTTCTGCAGCCAAAGCTTCACCCTCTTCAAAGGCTTCAACACTCAAATAACCGCTCACATAATATGGGATTAATCTTCCGAAAGGTACTTTATGACTAGGCATTACTTCTAAAGCACGATTAAATAAGCTAATTATTTTTTCTTTTGCTTCGGCTTTAATGGCTTCTAATTTTTCCATTTCAACAGAGGCACTGTCTCCATCAATATTTTTAAAGAAATCAAGTTTACGATTGGCCATATCATAATCTTCAGCATAAGCATCTGCAAGAACACTAAATTGAATTCTGTAGTTGCTTACACCTCTCTTAGTGTAATAATCAACCAATACGCCTTCTTTTTCCATGTTACCCCAAATATACTTATTCATTAAATTGTCATAAGCAACCGCTTTGTTCACTTCTCCAAATGAATTAGGGTTTCTGTTTTTCTTAATCTCCAATGGAACTAATTTGTAAACCAACCCTTCGTTGAAAAAGTATTTTTGTAATCCTAAATAAGTGGATGGTGATGCAGCACCTGCAAAATATAAATCCCTATCCCAATTAAAATTACTGATGATGTTTATCACCATTATTTCAGCTTTGGTAATATAATTCTTACCACTTGGTAATTTCCATCTCAACTCTTTCGCAATTCTATCAAAATCTTTTTCTTCAACAATCTTATTTGCTTTGATGTGTTCAGCATCAATCGGCATTGTAAATCCACGAGATGGCAATAAGAACAACTTATTTCCTTGGTTATCATACAAGTTCTTTTCATCATGTAAAAAATCCATTACATAACTCAATGGCAAATAATCAAAACTATCATTAAAGTCTTGAAGCACCTTTTGAATACCTTGTAATTGTTGATCATTTAATCCCAACTGTTTCCCACTCTTAATTAACTTAAATACAAAGTCTCTGAATTTATAGTAAGTCCCAGTTTGATTAAAAGTTTGAACTGATGCCACTACTTCTGGCTGGGTAGCTGCAAGTTTACTTTGAGCTAAAATTGCATACAATTGTCCACATGCATTTTTAAATCCTTTAGCAAAAAGTGCTGGGTTATGTTGCATTTTCAAATTCATGATATCTTTCCCTTTTTGGCTTAAAGATTCAGATTGCATAGTTAATTGATTTGAACTTTGCACATAAACCACGTCCAAATATTTATTTTGACGGTATTCTTCTTCCTCAAAACTAATTGGCAATGGCTCAGAATCGTATGCTTTACGTTTCATTTGTGCAGTATACCAATCTGTGCTAAATAAACTCAAATTACAAACCCTTAAATCAGTTTGTTGTCCTTCTACTTCTTGTAAATACCACAAAGGGAAAGTATCGTTATCCCCATTTGTAAATAAAATTGAATTCGTACTACAACCAATCATGTAGTTATTTGCTAAAGCTTTAGCGGTATATCTGCCTGAACGATCATGATCATCCCAACCTTGCATCCCCATTAAAATCGGAACCGGTAAACATATTAATGTCGCTAAAATTGCCATTTGTGCTTCACTTTTGATGGAGCTTTTCAAGCCAATCATCAATGCAAAAGCCAATACAATCATAGCTGAAATGTATAACATACTAATTCCTGTAGCGACACCACCAACAAACAGAATAAGTGTAAATACACCTAATCCCATTGCAATTTTGCTCAATTCTTTCCATTCCATGCTTTTATATGCTTTAAAGAGCCCTAGAACTGACAGTCCAATCCAAAACGAAAAAGCATAGAAAGATGCAGCGTATGCATAATCTCTTTCCCTTGGTTCAAATGGTTTTTGATTCAAGTAAATGATAACTGCAACACCCGTTAATAAGAATAAGATGGTAATTAGCCACCAAGACCTTGATGCTTTTAACATGGTAAAAATGAAACCAATAAGACCTAAGATCAAAGGTAACATATAGAATTTATTGTGAGAAGGGTTATCTTTAATGATGGAAGGCACCAAAGTTTGGTCCCCCACATGGTGTTTATCAATAAAATTTAAGCCTGAAATCCAGTTTCCATCTCTTGCATTTCCGTGTCCCTGTTCATCTGACTGTCTGCCAGAAAAGTTCCACATAAAATAACGCCAATACATCCAATTAACTTGGTAATTTACAAAATAGGACAGGTTTTCTGAGAATTCAGGAGTTCTGGTTTTACTTGTCGCGCCCGACCAGCTTAAATATCCTCTTACATGTCTGTCTTCTGCACTATACATCCTTGGAAAAACAGTCGATTCCTTAGGATTATATTTTGGCTTTTGGTTTTTTCCATCAAATGATTTGTAGTATTTTTCTACTACTTTTCCTTTATTTCCTGCAGCAAATTCATTTGCTTCAGCTTCTGTCTCGAAGCCAGCAATATCTTTTAACCCACTTTTATCCGTTACAACAAATCTTCTTAAATAAACATCAGAACGATCACCCCATTGATTTCTACTCAAGGTTTTTGCATTAAAATATTGACCATATAATATTGGCCAATCCCCATATTGTTCACGCTTCAAATAAGATTCTAAACTAACTAAGTTTTCTGGATCGTTTTCATCCAATGGGGGGTTGGCATTTGAGCGAATTACAATCATTGCAAAACAAGTATAACCTATCAACAACATTGATCCACTCCAAGTAATAATGTTTAAAATTGGTTTATTGTTTTTTCTTGAATACATCAATAATGCAACAATAATTCCAGTAATAAGAATAAAGAAAAAGATGGCTCCTGAGTTAAATGGCAACCCTAAAGAATTTCTAAAAACTCTTTCCATGGTCCCTGCCAAATTAATAGTCACTGGTATTATTACAGCTTGAATAACTCCCAACACTGCAACTCCAATTACACCAGTTAAAATAAAACCTAACCAAGTTGTTTCTTTGTATTTTTTAAAATAAATCACATAAGCCAATACAGGAATACACAACAAGTTCAGTAAGTGAACTCCAATTGATAACCCAACCATAAAAAATATAAATACAATCCAACGGTTTGCATTTTTCGATTGAACTTCTTCATCTTCAGGAAAATATTCTTGCGCTGTTAATTCTGATTCCCACTTTAAAATGGCCCAAACAACTAAGGCTGTAAAAAATGAAGACATGGCATAAACCTCTCCTTCTACTGCTGAAAACCAAAATGAATCGGTAAAAGTATATGCCAACGCACCAATGATACCACTTCCTAAAACAGCCCATTTTTCACCAGTAGATAAAGAAATTCTTCTTTCTTTATCGGTAGTATCTGCTTTTGAAAATAAATTATCATTTGGACTTAGAATTATTCGTTTAGCAATCATAGTGATTGACCAGAACAAGAATAAAATGGTAAATGAACTACTTAAGGCTGACATTAAATTTACCATGTAAGCTGCCGAATCAGGTGAAGCAAAAACTGTGAACAGTCTTCCCAACATCATAAATAAAGGTGCTCCGGGTGGGTGTCCTACTTCAAGTTTGTAGGCCGTTGTGATATACTCACCACAATCCCATAATGAAGTTGTTCCCTCTAAAGTCAGTACATAAACCAATGTAGCAATTAAAAAAACAGCCCATCCGATATAATTATTCAGCTTCTTGTAGTCCATAAGATTTCATGTTATGGTTGCGAATTTAAAAATATAATTCGGGAATTAATCCTAAATATTCCTAATTTGATTTAGTATTGCTTAATTAAGCCATAAAAATAGACTTAATTAGTCGATAATCACAGATTCCTGCACACACAAAAGCCAATTTAACTCGGTTAAATTGGCTTCGGTTTTAATGTTAAATCAATTGCTATTTTTAACGAACTCTTCCTTTTTTACCATTTGCCATTTGCGCCATGCGCATTTGGTTTTTTGAAGTAGAACGACCAATTTGTTTGCGCATGTCCTTAATATATTCCGTCAACATACCCTTATCATCTAATTTTTTAGCTTCAGTCAGCATTAATTCTGCCTCTTTTCTGCGACCTGATCCCATACAAATTGCGGCTAAATTTAATTTGGCCATGGCTTGATCGTGTCTTTGTTTTAAACCTATGTTTAAGGCTTTTCTAAAATATCCTTCCGACTCTGACATTTTTGCTTTATTACCACCAGCTAATCCCGAAAGGTAATAATAATAAGCCCTTTGTCCTTTTACTAAGTATTGAGGTTGTTTAATTCTACCTAAATACTTCAATGCTTTTTCTTGATTTTGTAAACGCATTTGGTTAAATGCCATCAATATCCATTCATTTCTAAAAATAGTTAATACGATAATTGCTGTCACAAAAATCATCATAATAGCCCAACCCCATGAACCTACTGCAAATAAGTAAATGGTGTAAGCAAATGATGCTAATGACAATAATATTTTAACGAGTAATCCAATCATAATTTATTTTAATCTATTGTTGCTATACATTTTAATTCAATGGCTATGGGCGTAGGTAGACTATTAATTTCTACTGTAGTTCTGCAAGGTTGATTGTCTTTAAAATACTCTGCATATACCTTGTTGTAAATGGCAAAATCGCGTTTCATATTGACCAAAAATACGGTAACATCAACTAGGTTTGCCCATGAAGAACCTGAAGCTTCTAATACAGCATTTACGTTGTCAAATACTGAGCGACATTGTTTTTCAAAATCAAATTCCAAAAAATTTCCATTGTGATCCAATTTTAATCCAGGTACATCAGACTCATTTTCGTTCGACTTGGCCACTCTTGGACCAACACCTGATAAAAATAACAAGTTACCGACCTTTCTAGCATGTGGATATAAACCAACCGGCTTAGGAGCATTACTTGCATTAATTTTATTTGCGCTTTCCATATTGCCGCAAATATAATACATTGATAAATAATATTTGTACTTTTAATGCGTATTCTAGTGAACATAACCTAAAATAAAGTTAAAAATGACCAAGTTTCATATTGCTATTAATGTCCTATGCGGAATTGCGCTATTGGTCGCTCTCTATTTTGGTGTACAAATTTTTAATGCTGGGGATAATTATTTGATTAGCCATTTAAATGAATTTGATTCTCATAATTATAGCCCAATTGAAGACATTCCTGTATTAACAGCTAAAGGGGTTATTATCAGTGGTTTTTTTCTTTTTATCGCTTTAATTTTACAAGTAGTTACTTTTATAAAAAACACCATTAACTCCAAAAAAATTCTTTTTGTTTTTCTTTTCGCTGTTTATGGTATTTTACTCTCATTTTCAATTTTTGTCATGCTCGATCTTGAACATAGAGACTTCCAAACTTTTGGAATGATTTGGGTAGTATTAAGCATCATTTTAATTTTTGGAAATTCTGTAGCTGTCTTTATTCGGAAATAAAATTTATCATTAAAGTCCCATACCAATCCGCCCATTCTCTTTCAATAATTCAACCTCAGTGCGCTGATTACTGTCAGAATATTCTTTAAATGTTGTAGCCTTGTACTTATCTATTTCATGTGTTTTAAAATAAGTATACGCATAGTCAAACGAAGATAAATATCCGTTTGACAATGCTTTTAAAAGCATTTTTTCCGCCTGTTTCCAGTCTTTATTATTCATTTGATATAATAAATGGGTAACAGCAATATTTGTCTTTAAAAAATCAGGATATCCAAATTTTAAAATAAATTCAGTAAAATGATTGTTATTTTCTTGGAGGTTTTCCTGGCATAAGGTTTTATGTTTTTTCAAAATATATTGATCGCTTTCAAATCGGGTAACAGAATCCAAATAATTGTGCCAATAAGTATCAATGGAGTCGATATAGGCTAATTTTTGAACTAAAACTAAATCTAAATTTTTTTGTTTTATTTTTCGCTTCACCGCATTGATATCTTTCAATTGTTTTTCAGTTAGAAAACTAAATACGTTTTCATCCATCAAAGCCAAAAATATATCATGACCATCATTACTTATTTTACTCGACTTTAAAAGTAAATCATAAGCTATCAATTCGTTTCCTACTTTAGCTTCTGAAATTGCCCAATAATATAAATCTAAGGATTTATATAGCAAGCCATATTCTTGGTCAACCGCCTTATAAATTATGTTGGCTTCTTGATATCTTTCTGCAACCATCATTTTATTGGCAAGGGTAACCAAGTTATTATAACTGGTATAATCTTGAGAATATAATGTATTCAGCACCAATAAAAAACCAAGTAAAAATCGCATTTTTTTCATAGTAATAGAATTTGTCAATTAAATAAGCATGCTTAACTATAGGTCTCTTAAATGAGAATAATAATATTATGACATTAGTTACAATATTACATATCATTTAATTACAGTCCAAAATAATTAATCGCTAATTAATTTAACTTATGGGGAATATAACCAACGCCAAACTGTTCAATCAACAAAACCTACACCTTAAATAAAATTGATTTTCTGGCACAACATTTGCAACTTTTGAATTCAAGTATTCATTAAATAATTAAGCAAATGATAGATAAAAAACACCCCAAAGCAGACTTAGAGAGAAAGCGCTTCGCTTTTTTTCAAATTGGTTTAATTTTAGCAAGCGCCATTTGTTTAGCAGCATTTGAGTATATCACACCTGTTTTTTCGAAAGCAAATAAAACAGCATGGGAACAGGACACTGTTTTCACGTATCCAGAGATTCCTAAAGAAATAGTGTTTTCAGCCAAACAAAAAGTTCAACCAATTCAAAAAGTGGTGAATGAAGTGAAATTAGTTGTAAAACTACCTTTAAAAACAGTTTCAGAACCAATCAATGATCATAAAATAGATTTAAGTGTGGATGGTGTTTTAGACTTATTGAATGACAGCACTCCTGGTTTTACAACGCCCAACGTTGGCGGAATCGACACCCCTGATGTAATGCCTAAATTTCCTGGCGACATGGGTAAATGGATAGCGAAAAACATTCAATTACCCGAAGGTGGATTTCCTACATCTGGCACTATCATTGTCAATTTTGTTGTAGACAAGCAAGGTAACATCTCTAATGTAGTGATTGGAAAAGGAATCGATTCAGAACATGATAGAGCTGCCCTAATGGTAGTGAAAAAAATGCCGAAATGGCTTCCAGGTGAACAAATGGGAAAACCAGTTGCCGTCAACTATAATTTACCAATACGCATCATTAATAGATAAAAATTTTAAATAAAAAGCACCAACATTTTTTGACTTGTCATCATACTTAGATGTTGGTGTTTTTAGTTCACTAAAATGCCACTTACAGAATCTTCTCTGGCACCAGTAACTGATTGAAGAACATTTATCTTTCCTTTTACTTTTAAATATCCCAAAAAAGCAAATAGCAATGCTTCTTTAAATTCGATTATTTCATTGGTTGGAATTACGATTGCTTGTTGCACTTTTTTTTGAATAATATTCATTAAGAAAGTATTGTATACACCACCACCACTCACCAATACTTTTCCATCACCTAAATCTTTTAAAACATAGGCTATTTGAATAGCAATGTGTTCCACCAAAGTTCTCAATTTATCAGGAATTGAAATTTTTTCATTTTTAATAAGTGGCAATACATGGGTATTAAACCATTCTAGTCCTAAAGATTTCGGTCCTTTTTCTTGATAAAATTCCAACTTATTTAATTGATTCAACAAATCTTGATTGAGCTTGCCTGATTGTGCCATCTTACCCTGATCGTCGTATGGCAAGTTGATTTGGTTAGTCAAGTATGAAAAAGCCATATTCACTGGACAAATATCAAAAGCCAGTCTTTTTTCTTCAACTTGAAAAGACAAATTAGCGATTCCACCAAAATTTATACACGCTACGTATTGATGAAATAAATGTAAATCGCCAACAGGTACCAAGGGAGCTCCTTGTCCACCCAAAGCCACATCTTTACTTCTAAAATCGTAAATTACGGGTATATTTGTTACAGCGAAAAGTTGATTCCCACTCCCTATTTGCAAAGTAAAACCTTTTTCGGGCTGGTGAAAAACCGTATGACCATGAGAAGCAATGTAAGCAATGTTAAGCTTGTGTTTATTTTTGAATGCTAACACTTTTTCACCAAAGTATCTACCCAATTCAACATCTAATAAAAATAAATTTTCACTCGATAAATCAGCCGCTTTTTTAAGTTTTTCCACCAATAATTTAGGGTAAGGAATGGTTTCGCATTGAATAATAATAAAATCGTATTTATCATCCTTGGACTCAAATTTTGCTAAACACAAATCCAATCCATCAAGGGAAGTACCTGACATGAGTCCTAAAATATTCATTTTTTAATATTAATGAATGCTAAATATAATTCAATATTCACGGTTTCAAAATAGAAATGCAAATTATAAAAAGATAGATTTTATAATTTAGAACCGATAAATTTTCAATTTTTAGAAATAAATGAATAAAAGCACTATTTTTGTGAGTTCATAAATTCAAACAGCATGGACTTTAAATTAACAGAAGAGCAATTAGCCGTAAGAGATGCAGCAAGAGATTTTGCGCAAAATGTATTATTACCTGAAGTAACAGACAGAGATAAACATGCTAGGTTTCCTACTGAAGAAGTGAAGCAATTAGGAGAACTAGGATTCTTAGGTATGATGGTTGACCCTAAATATGATGGGGGCGGTATGGACACAGTGTCTTACGTTTTAGCCATGGAAGAAATCTCAAAAGTAGATGCTTCAACCGCAGTTGTAATGTCAGTATGTAATTCTTTAGTAGCATGGGGACTTGAAAGATTTGGTTCAGAAGATCAAAAAGAAAATTATTTAAAACGTCTTGCTGGCGGTAAGATTACAGGTGCATTTTGTTTATCTGAACCTGAAGCTGGTTCAGATGCTACATCACAAACAACTACTGCAATTGATATGGGTGACCATTATTTATTGAATGGTACTAAAAACTGGATTACCAATGGTGGAACAGCAGGTGTATACATTGTAATGGCACAAACAGACCGTGAAAAAGGACACAGAGGAATTAACGCTTTAATTTTAGAGCCAGGAATGGAAGGTTTTATTGTTGGAGAAAAAGAAGATAAAATGGGTATTAGAGGTTCTGATACACACACATTATTATTCAATGACGTTAAAGTACCAAAAGCAAATAGAATTGGTGAAGAAGGATTTGGTTTTAAATTTGCCATGCAAACTTTAGGCGGCGGTAGAATTGGAATTGCTTCTCAAGCTTTAGGAATTGCTTCTGGGGCTTTAGAATTAGCCATTAAATATGCTAAAGAAAGAAAAACATTTGGTAAAGAAATATACAAGCACCAAGCCATTGCTTTTAAATTAGCTGATATGGCTACTCAAGTAGAAGCAGCTAGATTAATGTGCCTTAAAGCTGCAGCATTGAAAGATGCTGGAGAAGACTTTGAATTGGCTGCCTCAATGGCAAAACTATACGCTTCAGGAATTGCCCAAACCGTAACATCAGAAGCTGTACAAATTCACGGTGGATATGGTTACGTGAGAGAATACCATGTAGAAAGAATGATGAGAGATGCAAAAATCACTCAGATTTATGAAGGAACTTCTGAAATTCAAAAAATTGTAATTTCAAGAGC
>CBDUKB010000080.1:0-12661 GCA_965367695.1 uncultured Putridiphycobacter sp. | reverse complement strand
TATATTATGCTTAATAATGAATCAAAAACCATTGGTGTTGAAGCTTATAGTTTGAATATTGACAGCAACCGTATTGCTATTTCTGCTATGACTAATCAAGGTGTCTTTCATGGGATTCAAACATTGATGCAGTTGTTCATGGTCGATTTTTTTAAAGGTGAAAAACGGAATAATTGGTATTTACCCTTACTCGAAATTGAAGATGCCCCAGCGTTTCAACACCGTGGAATGTTGTTAGATTGCGCCAGGCATTTTTTTGAAGTCAAAACCATAAAAAGGTATATCGACCTTTTGGCATTTTACAAAATGAACGTATTTCATTGGCATTTAACAGAGGACCAGGCATGGAGAATACAGATAGATCAATACCCTAACTTGACAACCATAGGTTCAAAGAGAATTGAAGGAGATGGAACTGTTTATGAGGGGTTTTATACCAAAGCTGACATCAAAGAAATAGTTGCCTATGCACAAGAAAGGCATGTTACAATTATTCCTGAAATTGAATTACCAGGTCATGCACAAGCTGCTATTGCTGCTTATCCATACTTGTCCTGCAACCAAGAACAAGTTGATGTGGCTAATGATTGGGGTGTTTTTAAAGAAATTTATTGTGCAGGAAATGATTCTGTTTTTACTTTTTTAACGCAAGTATTAACCGAAGTGATAGCGCTGTTTCCTGGAAAGTATATCCATATTGGCGGAGATGAAGCACCAAAGTACCGTTGGGAGCATTGTCAAAAATGCCAGCAAAGAATGGTGGATAATGATTTAAAAGATGAACATGAATTACAATCTTATTTTATTCAACGCATTGAAAAATTCCTTAATTCACATGGTAAATCAATTATTGGATGGGATGAAATTCTAGAAGGTGGGTTGTCTGAAAACGCAACGGTACAAAGCTGGAGAGGGATGGAAGGCGGACTTGCTGCTGCAAATTCAGCGCATTTTGCTATTATGTCTCCCACTTCTCATGCCTATTTTGATTATGATATTCAAGCCATAGATTTAAAAAAGGTGTATGAATTCAATCCCATTCCGGATAGTTTGCCTATAGATAAACATGCTTTTATATTAGGCGGTGAATGCAACTTGTGGTCAGAACATATTCCTACACAAAATAAACTGGACCAACAAGTGTTTCCTCGATTGTTGGCCATGTCTGAAGTGCTTTGGTCGGCACCAACTGTTAGCGATTATGATGCTTTTTTTAAACGGGTTCAAGGCCATTTAAGCATCTTGGATGAACTTGGAGTCAATTATGGAATGGAAAGTCAAGCCGCCACTATTAAAGTGCATCAGAATGAAAAGTATGCGCAAATTGAACTGCTTCCTGGTAATAATACCTTGGTCCTTAAGTATCGGTGGGGCTCAAGTGAAAAATGGATTCCTTATGAGCAGCAAATTGATTTGAATCAAAGTGATACCTTATGGGTGCAGGCTTATAAGAATAAAAAGCCGTTTGGAGACCCAATTTTTCAAATTTTTAGTATTCATCAAGGTGTTGGAAAAATGGTAACCTATAAAAATGATTTTTCTGCCTATTATCCAGCAGGTGAAACTTTGGGGTTGGTTGATGGTAAAATTGGTTCATTAGATTTTAGGGACGGAAATTGGCAAGGGTTCTGGGGAGAAGATTTGGAGATTCTACTCAAATTCGATCACCTGCAAAGTATTGAAAGTTTGGAATGTAATTTTTATCAATACAATAATTCTTGGATTTTTATGCCTACTCAAGTCGTGTATAGTGGTTCTAAAGATGGAAAAACTTTCGAAGAAATAGCAGTAATTACTTCAAAAACAGCTCCTGAAAAGCGGGGGAAGAAAATCGAAAAATTTGAAGTAAAATTTGAACCTAAAACTTTTCAATACATTAAAGTTGTAGCCAAGAATATTGGTAAGGTACCGAATTGGCATGAGGCTGCTGGAGCGGATGCATGGCTGTTTATTGATGAAATACAGGTGAGATGAAAACAGAAATATGTACCTGGAATATGGACACCATACAATATGCAGCTTCTTTAAAGGTTGATAGAATTGAATTGTGCTCAGCCTTAGTTTTGGGCGGTTTGACACCAAGTTATGGGTTGATTGAAGCAAGTGCTGCTGTAAAAAATATAGAAACCCATGTCATGATTCGGCCAAAAGCAGGAACTTTTGTGGTGAGTGAAAGTGAACTTCAAATCATGAAGTCTGACATAAAGGTTGCGGCAAAATTGGGGGCGAAAGGAGTAGTGTTTGGTTGTTTGAATGAGGATGGTGCCTTGGCTATTAAAAATACAAGTGAGTTATGTATACTAGCGCAAACCTTAGGATTAAAGGTGACTTTCCACAGGGCTTTTGATTTTGTGAAAAATCCATTTGATGTCATGGAGCAACTAATAGCTTTAAAGGTGGATAGGATTTTAACCGCTGGACAAAAAAGCGAAGCTATAGCTGGAATTGATTTGATTCAAGCATTGGTGAAAAAAGCAAATGGTCGCATAGAAATTATGGCTGGCGCAGGAATAAATGCGCTTCAAGTAAATAATTTTAAAGCAGTCAATGTCAATGCAATCCATTTTTCTGGCGACAAGGTAATTAAGGCTGAAAGTGATATTGATATGGGAAAAGATTATACGACCAATCATGAAAAAATACAATCGATATTAAATGAATTGTAAATGAAAAATGGATTAATCATATTTATGTTTCTTTTCGCTTTGGCTTGTACAAAGTACTTTAAAAACAGGGGAAGTCAAATAACATTGAATTCGAAATGGGAGTTTAGACAAGCTGACAAAGAAAAATGGTATCCAGCAACAGTGCCAGGGGTGGTACATACCGATTTATTCGATAATCATTTGATTGGTGATCCTTATTGGGAAAATAATGAAATTGAACAAGTATGGATTGAAGAGGAAAATTGGGTGTATAAAAATGAATTTAAAGTAAGTGAATCACAATTACAATTCGACCAAATAGAAATAGATTTCGAAGGACTTGATACTTATGCAGCAGTATACCTCAATGATTCATTGATATTAAGGGCTAACAATATGTTCAGGTCTTGGCATATTCCCATCAAAAAATATTTAAAAATTGGTGATAATGTATTAAAAGTAAGGTTCACATCTCCTTTAAATAAACACGTTGCTACCCTCGAAAACGCTGCTTACGAATTGCCTTCAGGAAATGAAACGGTTTCAAAAAAAGTGAGTGCGTACACCCGTAAAGCAGCTTATCATTTTGGTTGGGATTGGGGGCCTAGATTTGTGACCTCAGGAATTTGGAAAAAAGTAAGCATTCATTCCTGGAATGAAGCTAAAATAAAGCATGTTTGGAGCCAAACTGTTTCAATTTCTGATACCATTGCTGTTTTAAACATTCAAGTAGCAATAGAAAAAGCGCTTGAAAAAAATAAAACAGTTGAATTAAAAGTGCAGGATAAAGTGCTACTGTTGGAGTTAAAAGAAAAGATAACTACTGTTGAAGTTGAACTCGAAATAGAGAATCCTAAATTGTGGTGGTGTAATGGTTTAGGTGAGTCAAATATGTACGATATTGATGTCAGGTTATACAATAAAACAGCGTGTATTGATAGTTTGTATACACAGGTAGGAATCAGAACCATTGAGTTGGTCAATCAAAAAGATAGAATAGGAACATCATTTTATTTTAAATTGAACGGAAAGCCTGTTTTTATGAAAGGAGCGAATTACATCCCCCAAGATGTATTTTTAAATCGGGTTGACTCAAGTGGGACAGCTAGGCTGATTGAACAGGTGAAACGCTTAAATATGAATATGCTGCGTGTGTGGGGTGGTGGTGTTTATGAAAGTGATGTGTTTTACGAACTATGTGATAAAAATGGCATATTGATATGGCAAGATTTTATGTTTGCGGGCTCAATGTATCCAAATGATACAAGTTTTAAAAATAATATTGCAGCTGAAGTAAAAGATAATGTAATCAGACTCAGAAATCATCCATGCTTAGCGCTTTGGTGCGGTAATAACGAAATAGCAGTAGCATGGGAGAATTGGGGCTGGCAAAAACAATACAATTATTCAGTTTCCGACTCTACAGCAATATGGGAAAACTATTTGGGTATTTTCCATGAATTAATTCCAAGTTTAATTTCCAAATATAGCCAAGGCATTGCATATACGCCAACATCTCCATTGAGTAATTGGGGAAAGGCAGCAAATTTTAATCATTCATCTATGCATTATTGGGGGGTATGGCACGGTAAAGATGATTTTGAAGATTACCCAGAAAATGTTGGGAGATTTATGGTGGAATATGGTTTTCAGTCTTATCCAAATTGGGCAAGTATAGAGAAGTTTACACAGGATAGCAGTCTTTACTTGAATAGCTTGGTGATGAAGAACCGGCAAAAGAGCTATGTAGGGAATCAACTGATTATTGAACAGATTAACAAACGATTGGGAGCAGCTGTCAATTTTAAAGATTTTATAGCTAAAAGTCAAACTGTTCAGAAAATAGGGTTAGAAATGGCCATAAAATCACACATGAATAGTCCAAAATGCATGGGCACTTTGTTTTGGCAATTGAATGATTGTTGGCCTGGGCCAAGTTGGTCCATAATCGATTATTATGGAGAAGAAAAAGAAGCTTTTGAAATGGTCAAACATGAATTTTCAAAAACAGTGAATTAATTTCGTCGATTAAATCTGGAATTAAAGAAAAAAAATATTATTTTTTATAATTTTTTCTACTACTTGTAGGTCAGTTAGTTATAGTTGTTTTTTTGCAAGTTTTTACTCATTAATGTTTTAGTTTAGTCGAAAATATGAATCTTAATTCAAAAAAATTGATACATTTATAATAGTTCCTTAAATCATTCATTTATTTTTTTTAGTTTAATAGTTGAAAAGGAAAAAGGGTCTGACATTTATAAATACGAATTGGTTAAATGGTGGATAGTTCCCCGCCCCATCATAGTTATAATAGTAGATTAAGTATTTATATTTATAAATGTCAGACTTTTATTATTCTATAAAAACTTCATCCACAAATATCCAAGCTTTACCACCTGCGCCTAAATGCCATTGAGGGCAATCTCCAGGGTAATTTAAAATTACTTTCACAAATTGCACTTTCGCTTTACTTTTATTTGTTGCTTCAAAATCTTGTAAATAAGCACCATATTGCGCATTACTATGTTCATTATTAAGGTGGGCAAGTTTGTCAAATTTATTTCCTTTTACTGATGTGTAAAGGTCTACAGACTTTGGAAACCAGATCCAAGATTTAATATCTTGTAAAGTGCCAACTTTTATTTTATTAATGGTTGTGGGTATTCCTAAATCAATGATTACTTCAACGTTTGTGCCTTGGTAACCTTGCCAATAACCAGTTCTGTAATTTTCTGATCCTCTTAGGTAATCGATTAAAGTTTGGTCACCAGCTGCTGCATATTGATTGCTATAGGGAGTTAAAATACGAATACTTCTGCCGCCTTTTATTTTGTAAAAATCGGCTTCAATTAATTGGCTTTGAATATTTTTTTCAACTGAAAAAGCTTTGATATTACACATTTTTTTAATGTAAAACGGTCCCATGTATTTTTTAAATGCCCCTTCGTTTAATTGATAATAAACAGCTGATTGCTTATCAATACTTTGAATTTCAATCTTCAATGAATCAATGAATGTCTGGCTTTTTGCCACAATAACTGGAACTGCTGTTGTTTTAAATTGTTTTTGAATAGTGGCGATTGGTTGGTTTTCTTTTTCCTTTCCCCAATTTTTATTGGGTTTGTTGCCCATTTCAAAAGCCAATGTTCCACCTTTCATTATATTTTCATGCGAAATAAAGGAGTGTGTATATGGCTTGCCGTTTAATGTGGCTGATTGTATGTAAAAGTTATCAGCTGAAAGATTATTGGCTTGAATCACAAAGTTTTTACCATTTTCAAGGTGAATATTGGCTTTGGTAAAGTTTGGGGTGCCAATTGTGTAGTAGGGTAAACCAGGTGTTACACTATAGAATCCCATACTACTTAAAACATACCAAGCTGACATTTGTCCACAATCTTCGTTACCCGAAAGCCCATCTGGTGTATTTTGATACTGTTCTTTTAAAATTTGGTGTACCTTTTCTTGGGTTTTATATGCTTTGCCAATATAGTTGTATAAATAAGCCATGTGGTGGCTTGGTTCGTTTCCATGGGCATATTGTCCAATTAAACCAGTAATGTCCACCTGGTGCCTCCCAGACAGCTCCATTTGCGTACTAAACAGTTCGTCTAGCTTGGCTTCAAAACTTTCATGACCTCCGTGTAATTTTATTAATCCTTCAATATCCTGAGGTACAAACAAGGAGTATTGCCATGAATTCGCTTCCGTATAATTAAAATTAACTTCAGAAGGTTGAAAGTTTTGCGTCCATCCTCCATTCATTCTGGCTTGCATAAACCCATTGTTTGGATTGTATAAATTTTTATAATATTGGGCTCTTTTGATAAATTCATTAAAAAGGGAGTCCTTGCCCATACTTTTAGCAAATAATGCAATACACCAATCGTCGTAGGCGTACTCCAATGTTTTAGAAACGGACTCAGCTTCGTCACCAGCAGCTATAAATCCCTTTTCTTTATAAGCTTTTAATCCTAAATGGTCGAGATTAGCGCTGTGGGTCATAGCCTCTAAAGCAAGTGCTGTATCAAAACCTCGAATCCCTTTGTTGTACGCGTCAACAATTACAGATACGGAATGATAGCCAATCATACAATCGGTTTCATTGGCACTTAATTCCCAGACAGGTAAACGACCGCCTTGTTTGTAGTGATTGAGCATGCTTTCAATAAATGCTAAAGTTCTTTTTCTTTCAATGATTGTATAGAGTGGGTGAGCGCCTCTAAAAGTATCCCACAATGAAAAAATGGTATACTGTGTATGGTGCCTTTCCTTGTAAATTTTTTGATCCATTCCCCGGTAATCTCCATTCACATCAGAAATGGTATTGGGCACAATCATGCTGTGGTATAATGCAGTGTAAAATATACTGATTTCATCCTCATTTGTTCCTGAAACTTCAATTTTTGATAGGGCCTTTTTCCAAGTTTCTTCGGCAGATTTTAAATATTTTTCAAAATCCCAATGCCCTGCCTCTGTTTTTAAATTCAAGATTGCATTTTCAACACTACTGGCCGAAATACCTACTTTCACCATTAATTTTTCACAATTAGTAAAATTTAAAACTGTAAATAATGGAAAGGTATCTTGTTCATTTTTAATTGGTTCGAACTCAAAAGGCTGAGAGAATTCCATAGCGAAATATACATGCTGCTCTTCGGCCCAAGCATGTGAAATTCTCTTTCCAGTAATCATATTGTCTTTCAGTTGAATCGCGCAATCTAATACCTTATCTCTATGGTTTAAATCAATAAAAACTTTATTGTTTTCCCTTTGATTGAATTTATATTCATGAATTCCTACTCTTTTTGTTGCTGTTAACCTTACCTTGCCTGCATCAATAGCTACTTTGTAGGATCCTGGACTGGCTTTCTCTGATTTCTTATCAAATAATGAAGGTGTTAATTGGTGATTAAAGGCTTGCTGTAGACTTAATTTTTCTTCCGAATTAAAAGGCATTACTAAAATATCTCCGTAATCCGATACGCCTGTCCCACTTAAATGAGTGTGGGAAAAACCATAAATTAATGAATCAGAATAGTGGTAACCACTGCAGCCATCCCAGCCTTCAAGTCTGGTGTCGGGACTCAGTTGTACCATCCCAAAAGGAACTGTTGCGCCAGGATAGGTATGTCCATGACCACCAGTACCAATAAATGGATTGACATAATCTAAAGGATTAATAATTGGTGCCGCTTTTTTACTGCAACTTAATAATATCAGTACGCAGCATATTGTCCAAAGTATTTTATTGTTCTTCATGTTTATTAAGTTCTTTCCAAGCTAAGGCACTTGCACCTAGGATGGCGGCATTTTTTTTATTCAAACTGGATATTTCAATGCTTACTTTGTTTTGGTATATATTCAACAAATAAGTTTCGAAGTATTTTTTCAAAGGAGTCAATAGTACATCACCTGCATTTGCTAAACCACCAAATAAAATTATTTTATCAGGACTGGTAATCGCTACACAGTTTGCCAATGCCATTCCTAAATAATCTGCAGTGGTGTCAAATATTTTTAAAGCAAGTGCATCATTTGCACAAGCAGCTTCATGAATTTTTATTGCAGTTAAGTTATTTTCCATAAGAAGTGAAGGTGCAATTTCATTTTTATTGTTGCTTAAAGCCACTTTTGCTGTCTTCACAATCCCCCTTGCAGAAGCATATTGTTCTAGGCAACCTTTTCGCCCACAACCACATAATCGTCCATTCTTTTCGACAATTACGTGACCCAGCTCACCAGCAAATCCATCATGTCCGTATACCATTTCATTATTCACTACAAAACCAGTTCCAAGTCCAGTTCCTAGGGTGACCATGATAAAGTTTTTGGTGTTTTTTGCATTGCCATACAACATTTCTCCTATACCAGCAGCATTTGCGTCGTTGGTAATAAAAGTAGGTAAGTTAAAAGCTTGTTTAAAAATGGAAACCAAGGGTATCACTCCTTTCCAGGGAAGGTTTGGGGCAAATGCTATCTCACCAGTGAAATAATTGCCATTTGGCGCACCTATTCCAATACCTTTCAAGTCTATTTCAGGGTGCTCATTTAAGTAATCGTTAATGGTGTTTTCTATGTAATTGGCTAAGTGAGTGGGTGAGCCATTGGCAACGGTCGGAACTGTAAAGTGGACCAATAAGTTGCCATTTTTTGAAACTAATCCAAAAACAGAATTTGTTCCTCCGATATCCACTCCAAGCGTAACTGATTTCATTTGTATTATTTATTTAAAAAAATGGACTGTTTACCCATTCAATAACTTTTAATTATGGACGATTTATTTAAAGATTCCAAGGCATTTAAAGTGATTGTAACCCTATTTTCAGCCATTTTATTCATGTCTGTCGAATCAGTCGCTTCTAAATTGCTCGCAAAATAAATCACTTCATTGTTTTTTACTAAAAATCCAACAAACCATGTGTTGTCTATATCGTTATCAGTCGACCAACCAGTTTTACCGTAAAGCACATAGTCTTCACTAACTTCTCTTTTTAGTATTTCGAGCATAGTAAGATAGGTGTTTTGCTTCAAGGCTATTTTTCGCTCATAAAAATTTTGCAAAAACGCTATCTGTTGGAAAGGGGTAATTTTTGATGCTCCCATCAGCCAGAATAAATCGATATTGGTGGAGTCGAATTGCATGTCACCATAATCGAGTACAGACAAGTACTTTTTCATATTAGAAATGCCAATTTGTCTTGCGAGTTCCTGATAACAGGGCACACAGGAGAGTTGAAAGGCATCCCTCAGTTTTAAATCTTTTTCCCAATTTGAATTCCAATGTTTTTTGCCATTCCAAGGAAAAACCGTGCTGCTGTCCTTAATAATTCCAAGCTCTAGGCCAATAATGGAATTGGGTATTTTAAAAGTAGAAGCGGGGAGTTGCCCTTTTGATGCCCAATCAAAATCATTGGAATAAAAGGCATTGTTTGTTGGGGAAAATATTAATATGGTTCCAATGAGTTTTTTTGAGTTGATAATATTTTGAAATGTTTCAACCAATACACTGTCTCGAACAGGTGTTTCTTTTATTATTTGATTGGAAACTTCTTGGTGCGTGCAAGCTGAGAAAAAAATAAGCAAAGTGAAAATGCAAAAATATTGTTTCATAATTTATTAACCTTCAAATAATACCCCGAAATTTCAAAGGTTGTCTACTTGTTATTTTAACCTTTTTGTTGCTCAAAAGTTGCTTCAATTTTACTTTTATTACTTCTGTATTTCATGAAATGAGTTCTTCTCAAATATAATGAAATATTAAAGTTTATTAAATAAAAAAATGTGCGTCAATCAAGGTTCAACATTTTTTATATATCAATATGGACTACAATTGATTTAAAAATCAATTCTTTTTATGAAACATTCCTCCAGGAAATCCTCTAAAAGTGAAGTAAAACCAAGGATAAGTTTTGTCATATTTTGATGATACATTATAGATTATAGGTCCCTTTATGCCTAGTTCTAGGTTCCAAGCGACAAACCCTTTTTTCATTTTATGCTTATTTAAAAATAACCATCCAACTTTTGCACCTAATGGTATTGATTTCCAGTTTAAATATTTAACCGTCATGAGTTGATTCATGAGATAATGGGAAGAAATTGAAATATTTAAATTCGTATAAAAGGTTTTGTCAATTCTTTTAAAAGTTGGACTTATTGATTCTATTGAGTAAAAATTAGGATTATCAAATGTAGGGTCAAGTTTGCTTTGTATTTTTACAATTTTTCTTTGAGAAAAACCCAGAATTAAACCATGATGTAGAATCGAAAAGTCTTCAATTGTCGCTTGATTACTTACAAAATATCCAAAATTAATTCCTCTTTTCATTTTTTTAGGAATACTTTGTCTTGTTCTGTATATAATTGAATTAGAACGACCTATGATGATATTTCTAGTGGGTTCTTCAGGAAGATAACTAGATTTATAGAAAAAAGTTCCCATAATAAAAAGTTCAGCATTTCCATTGTTATATGGCAATGAATATTTTTTAACATCATATGTAACAAAGGGTACAGTTAGTCTACTATACCAACTTAAGTTTTTCTTTCTTTGTGAATACAAATAAAAAGATTGTTCAAGTCGAGCGAAAGGAAATCCAATAAGCCAGTTTGTGAAAATGGGAATAGTGCCGCCAAAAGCAGTAAATTTTTCAGTAGGAAAAATTAATTTTTGTTGGATATAAAATTCACTTGTTTTCTTAAATGTAATTTTATCTTTAATAAAAAGCGTATCTGATTGTCCAAACGCAACATAATTAATTGTTAAAAGCAATAATAATAGAATCTTATTCATTAAATGATATATGTTTATAGGAAAATGATTAACTTACTTTCAATCCATTTTTAACCTGACTGTTAGGATTTAACAAGGTAACCCTATTTTCATCATCCACTGCACCTAAAACCAAGCATTCACTCATCATATTGGCAATTTGTTTAGGAGGAAAGTTAACTACGGCTGACACTTGCATACCAATCAAATCTACAGGTGTATAATGGTCGGTTATTTGAGCTGAAGTTTTTTTAATTCCCAATGGGCCAAAATCAATTTGCATTTTAATGGCAGGACGCTTTACTTCTTTAAAAATTTCGGCACTGATAATGGTGCCAACCCTGATGTCAATTTTTGAAAAATCACTATACTCAATCATCTTTATCTGATTACATTAACGGTTCCTTGTTCAATGTGTACTTTATCTTTAATTCCTTCCTTAAAATCAATTTTCCAAACATAGGTGCCAGGTGCTACCAGTTTGTTTTGATAGGTGCCGTCCCAACCAATACTGGCATCATTTGACTCAAAAATTATTTCTCCCCAACGGTTAAACACTTGAAACTTGAAGTTGTAAATATCATATCCACTAAAAAAAATTGGTTGGAATATTTCATTTCTACCATTCTTATTGGGAGTAAAAGCATTTGGCACATAATATATTACTTCTTCTTCAATAATTATTGTCTTTGTTAATTCATTAGGACAATAATGCATTTGGTCGAACGCAGTTAAAGTAATAGCATATGTTCCAGGAATTTCGGGATAATGATGAATCATACTTGTTTGGGTACTTTGACTATTGTCACCAAAGTTCCATAAGTAATCATTTGCATTTTTTGAAAGATTGACAAAAGTTACAATTGGACTCAATTGTTTTGGTGATGCAGGACTAAAGCTAAAATTTGCAGTAGGTCGGGGTACCACACGTAAAATATTAGGTATAAAAATAGAATCGATACAACCATTCATGGTTACAATTTTAAGGGAAGCATCTATGAGGTATTCATTGGTGTCTAGACTATTAAAACAGACTTGTGGTGCTTGTACCGAGCTGCTAATCCCATTACTAAAGTTCCATTGGTAACTTCCTGCTTCAGGTAAAATAGTTGGGCTCGTAAATACAGCACATTCATCATTACATATCACTAATTCATTACTTTTAATACTGGCTTCTATTCGGGGTTTCAAGGTGATTTGAAAGCTACTGTCATCTGTGCAACCTTGATCACTTGTACTTAATAAATTTAAGGCGTAGGTACCATCTGCTTGATACAAATGTGATGTGTGTAATGATTGACTACTGTTGTTGTCCCCAAAACTCCACAATGTATTGGTTATTGATCCAGTACTGATGGTGCTTAAGTTGTTAAAGGTAAGTAGATAACAAGAACTATCCATAGTAAAACTTGAAATTGGATTTGGATGAATAGTAATGGACTGGGTCAAGGAGTCAGTACAGGTAGAGTCTGTAATTGCGATCAATTTTACTTGGTAGGTGCCAGGATTGGCATAGGCATGTGTTGGGTTTACAGAAGTACTGCTACTATTGTCTCCAAAATCCCACAAATAGTTACCTATGGTTCCTGACGAAAGAGTAGATTGATTGATAGCGGTGATGTTTGCCATTTGACAAGTGTCATTGAAAGCAAAGTTAATGATAGGGGTAGGGTTGACGAATATATTCTTTTTAAGTGTATCCATGCAGCCTTTGTCCGTCATAGCAATCAGGGAGACTGTT
>CBDUKB010000079.1:0-12738 GCA_965367695.1 uncultured Putridiphycobacter sp. | reverse complement strand
ATGTTTTGGTTTGTGAATTGATGGGCCTAAAACCAACACCACTTCAGCACCTCTTTTTGCACATTCATCCGCCAGTATCACTCCTGTTTTACCACTTGAATGATTGCCTATAAATCTTACCGGGTCTATGGCTTCATAGGTAGGACCACCAGTGATGAGTATTTTCTTACCCTTCAAATTACTTTTTACACTAAAAAAATCTAATATTTCAGCGGCTATTTGTTCAGGTTCTTCCATTCTTCCTTTACCTTCTAATCCACTAGCTAATTCACCCGACCTTGGCTCAATAACTTTGTTACCGTGTGCAATAAGTTTATTTAGGTTTTCGGTTGTGGTAGCATGTTTAAACATGTCTAAATCCATTGCTGGTGCAACCCAAATCGGACAACGAGCAGAAAGGTAAGTAGCTAATAAAAGGTTGTCGGATTGCCCATTGGCTAACTTAGAAAGCGTAGAAGCGGTTAAAGGCGCTATGATAAATAAATCTGCCCAAAGTCCCAATTCTACATGGTTTTCCCATTCTCCTAGCTCATTTTTAACAAATTCAAAAGCGACAGGATTTTTTGAAAGCGTCGCTAAAGTAAGTGGGGTAATAAAACTAGTAGAGGCAGGAGTCATAATTACTTTGACTTCTGCCTCTAATTTTATTAATTCTCGTACTAATATGGCAGTTTTATATGCAGCTATGCTACCTGTGACTCCTACCAATATTTTTTTACCCAATAGCAATTGAATAATTATTTCGTAGCTTCTTCAGATTCAAATGAATCATTTAAATACAATTTTTCTTCAATAAATTCTTGAATTGCAATCATTGCTGGTTTTGGCAATTGCTCATAAAATTTAGAAATTTCAATTTGCTCTCTGTTTTCAAATATCTCTTCTAAATTATCAGTTGTTGAAGCAAATTCCGCCAATTTAGCGATTAATTCATCTTTAACTTCTGAACTAATCTGATCTGCTCTTTTCGAAATAGCAGCAATAGATTTATAAATGTTGCCAGTGTGTGCATCCAAAAATTCTACATCTCTTGTGATGGTAGAACGCTCAGCATTTGTGTTTTTGTAACTTATACTCATTTCTTTCTATTTAAAACTAACTGTTTTGACCGTTAATTATTTTTTCCACTTTCTTATTCAAAACAGACAATTCCTTGGTATATTCAGAATTTGGAAATTGGGATACAAATTTACGATAAGTTTTTATAGTATCATTAAATCTCTCCATTTTTTTAGACTCAATACTATTAATAGCTAATAAATAACTGCTTTTTACTAATAAATACATTGTTTCTTCTCTATAACTGGTACCTGGGAAGTCTGCTAAATGAATTTGAAAGGCGGTTAAAGCTGCTTTATAATTTTCTGTTTTGTAATATAATTTTGCAGATTCAAACTGTTTTGTTTCTATTTTATAATTCAACCTATCCATGATGTGGTTACAGGAATCAATCAAACTACTTTTAGGATGCATATCAATAAAAATTTGTAACTGATCCAATGCGTTTAAAGTCTCTGTTTGATCTAAAGAGTATTCAGGAGAATTATTTACCGAACAAATGGCACTTAAAAATTGACATTCTTCTGCATGAACACTACTTGGATATTGATTGATAAAACGTCTAAAATAATAAGAAGCTAAATAATAATCTTCTAAATAATAATTCGACATACAATAATAATAGTATAGCTTTTCTCCATCAGAAGATAACTTAAAATAAGGAATGATGTCCTCTAAAACCGCAGCTGCATTCTCATATTGCTTACTTTCATAGTATTCAATAGCCCGCTTTTTTTTAAAAACTTGATCATCACTTTTCATCACTTTATTAAAGTCCGAACAAGCAGTAAGTCCCATCAAAAAAACCAATGCAAATATAATTTTTACCGAATTTTGTTTCATAATGCTCGGCAAATATACGCTTTGATTTGTTAAAATATGCAAATATTAAAGGCGTTAAACTAAAAAATGTGAATAAAAAGTCGCGCGTTTTTAGGTTAAAAATGAATTTTACTCCTACTTTCGCACCTTAGCGCATCCGTTAAACGGATTAAATAAAAATTATGGCAAAAGATATTTTTGAAAAAATTAAGGAAAATAGAGGACCTTTAGGACAACATGCCAAAGGTGTTCATGGCTATTTTACTTTTCCTAAATTAGAAGGAGAGATAGCAAATAAAATGATGTTTAGAGGCAAAGAGTGTTTGGTTTGGAGTGTCAATAATTATTTAGGCTTAGCCAATACACCTGAAGTAAGAAAAGCTGATGCAGATGCTGCAAAAGAATGGGGTCTTGCTTATCCAATGGGTTCAAGAATGATGACTGGTCAAACTTCAGAACACGAAGCCTTAGAAGCTGAACTATCAGATTTCATGCAGAAAGAAGATACTATTTTATTGAATTTTGGATACCAAGGAATGCTGTCAGCAATCGACTGTTTAGTTGATAGGAAAGATGTTATTGTTTACGACAGTGAATCGCATGCATGCATTATTGATGGTGTGCGTTTGCATGCTGGTAAAAGATTTGTTTTTCAACACAACGATATGGAGAGTTTTGAAAAGCAAATGGAACGTGCAACAAAATTAGTAGCCGAAACTGATGGTGGAATTCTAGTGATTACCGAAGGTGTTTTTGGAATGGCAGGTGATCAAGGGATGTTAAAGGAGTTAATTGAATATAAGAAAAACGGAAAATATAATTTCAGACTGTTTGTTGATGATGCACATGGTTTTGGAACACTTGGTGAAACAGGTATGGGTACTGGTGAACACCAAGGTTGTCATGATGGAATTGATATTTACTTCGGGACCTTTGCAAAGTCAATGGCTTCAATTGGTGCATTTATTTCATCTACCGAAAATATTATTGAATATTTAAGATATAATATGCGTTCTCAAGTTTTCGCTAAATCTTTACCAATGCCATTGGTTGTTGGTGCAAGAAAGCGATTAGAATTGTTGAGAACACAGCCTATCCACAAAGAGAATTTGTGGAAAATAGCAACTGCTTTGCAAACAGGTTTAAAAGCAAACAACTTTAATATCGGTAGAACAAATACAGCAGTAACGCCAGTGTTTTTATCTGGGACCCTTGCTGAAGCAACAAATGTTACTTTCGACTTGAGAGAGAATTATAATATTTTCTGCTCTATTGTGGTTTACCCAGTGGTGCCAAAAGATGTAATTATGTTGCGTTTAATTCCAACAGCATCTCATACTTTAGAAGATGTTACTTATACAATTGAAACTTTTAAGAAAGTGC
The DNA here is from genome assembly GCA_965367695.1 of uncultured Putridiphycobacter sp. Classification (GTDB taxonomy): domain Bacteria; phylum Bacteroidota; class Bacteroidia; order Flavobacteriales_D; family Crocinitomicaceae; genus Putridiphycobacter. Next base: position 9,474 of record CBDUKB010000079.1, on the reverse strand, counting down.
AAGAAGGGTTGGCTGCAGGAAAATACAAAGCAGATACTTTAAAACAAGTAGAAACTGATTAAGATAAGTTTAATGATAAAAAAAAAGGCTGTTGGAAACCAACAGCCTTTTTTTGTTTTTAATAGTTTATTAATTCTTAATCAATATCGATAAACAATCAAAAGATAAATCAATTTTTTCTGTAGTAATGGCATCATAATCTGCTTGATTAATTACTTCTCCAGCTTCTGCTGCATCATCTAATAAGTGTCTTTGAAAATCTACACTCAAAGTATCTGTCATTAAATTTCCATACAAAACGGCTTCTTTACCTGCAGATTCCTCAATTGGAATAGTAAAATGGTCTCTAAAGAATACCATAATATTTTCATCTGCTGATTTTTTAAAATTAATCCAACAACCTGCTTTTTGGCAAACTTCATTGATATTTACTGTTACTTTACCTTCAAATGCTCCAGTTTTTTTAAATGTCGCTAACATTGCCTCCTTCGATACTGCACCAGTTGCATCAACATCTTCTAAACCGTACAAAGTGTAAGCGCCTTTTGAAACTCCGTTGAATGCTAATTCGTTAACAGGCTCATCTTCGGTTATTTCTACTTCTTTAGTTACTGTTGAGTCTACAGTTACTTCTTCTTTTGCTGTATTTGAATTACAACTTACTGCAATTAAGCTTGCAGCAAAAATCCCAATCATTACTTTTTTCATGCTTATTTTATTTTTTACAAATATATATAGTAAACATTAAATAAAATTAAACATTTGGTGTCAATGTTTTTTCTATTTTTAACTTATGAATAATTACAAGGTTAAAACCGTAATATTTCTTGGCATATTTTCTATCTTTTGTATTTTAACAATTCAGTTTTTCTGGGTGAAGAAAAATATCGAATATCAAAATACAAATATCACCATTCAAAATTTTCAAGATAGTCTTAACTTCAAACAGTTCAATGAAAATGTTAGTTTAGCACTCAAGAATGTTGCGTCTGAAATTCAAAGGATTAATAACCAAAAAAGCGATTTATATGGAAAGGTCAAACAACAATCTTCTAATTATTTTACGGTAGAATTAGAGGATACTTTACATCCTTTTTTATTAGAGAATCTGTTGAAATCTGAATTTTACAATCAAAATATTAAAGACGATTTTCGATATGGCATTTATGATTGCTTTACCGATAGTATTATTTATGGTGATTTTATAAAATTTAAAGGTGATTCTGTTTTTGTAATTGAAAATAATAAAAATATCGACGGGAAACTTCAAAAGAAATTGGACACTGATGTGCATTACTTTGCGGTTTCTTTCCCAAACCGTCAAAACTATTCTATCGAAAATGTGCCTGAAAATGTTACACCTTGGTATTATATGTTTGGTATTTTACTTTTTATTTTGGCTTATTTCGTTTACACAGTCTTTATTATTTTACGTCAAAAAAAACTATCAGACATAAAAAATGATTTTATCAATAACATGACACATGAATTAAAAACACCTATTTCAACTATTCGATTAGCAAGTGAATCCCTGTTGAATGATGCGAATAATTCTCCTGAAAAATTAGAAAAATTCTCGAGTATTATTTATAAAGAAAATAAACGATTGGAACAACAAGTTGAAAGAGTACTCAACATGGCGAAACTGGATAAAGGTGAAGTGAAGCTGAAATTTTCAACTTTTGATGTCCATGAAATAATTGAAGAAGCCAAAGAAAATTTTGAATTCAATCAAATTGAAGAAGGCGGTACAATTGAGTTGGATTTTAAAGCCGAAAATACAATTATTCAATCAGACATGGTACACTTCACAAATGTAATTTATAATTTGCTTGATAATGCAATTAAGTATACCGATCGCGTTCCACACATAAAAATAAGTACACACAACGCAAAACAAAAAATAATTATTCAAATAAAAGATAATGGCAATGGTATTTCAAAAGATAATATCCGATTTATATTCGATAAATTTTATCGAGTACCAACGGGTAATTTACATGATGTAAAAGGTTTTGGATTGGGATTGTTTTATGTTAAATCAATAATACAAAAGCTAAATGGTACTGTTCAAGTCAAAAGTCAAATTGGAGTGGGTAGTGAATTTACAATTATATTACCTTTAAATAATAAAAATCTATGAATGCAGAAATCCAAATATTATTAGTTGAAGATGATACAAATTTAGGATTTGTAATACATGATTATTTAAAGAATGCTGGCTACCAGGTTCAGCTTTGCATTAACGGAGAAGAGGGCTTAAAAGCATTCAATGCCCGAACTTTTCACTTGTGTATATTGGATGTGATGATGCCCAAAAAAGATGGGTTTACATTAGCGAAAGATATCCGTAACCTAAAGTCTAATGTTCCCATATTATTTTTAACAGCTAAAGCAGAAGTAGAAGATAAAATTGAAGGGTTGACTGTAGGCGGGGATGATTATATTACTAAACCATTTAATGCTGAAGAATTTTTATTAAGAGTAAAAGCTTTATTGAAAAGATCGGTACCTGATTTCAATCAAAAAGAGCAAGAAAACTTTAAAATAGGAAGCATTAATTTTAAAAGTAAAGAATTTGTTCTAGAGTTCAAAAATGGAGAAGTACAGAAACTTACCAAAAAAGAAGCTAAGATTTTACATTTATTAATGAGGCATAATGGAAAGGTATTACCAAGAGATATCGTTTTGAATGCCGTTTGGGGCCAAGATGATTATTTTGTTGGACGAAGTTTAGATGTTTTTATTTCTAAATTGAGAAAATATTTAAAACCAGAGGAAAAAGTAAGCATTACAAATGTACATGGCGTGGGTTTTAAATTGATAATTGAAGATTAATCAATTAATAAATCCTTATACATTTTTACTGTATTTTCTAATCCAAGGTATAAAGCATCCGAAATAAGTGCATGCCCAATTGATACTTCTAATAAACCTGGTATATTTTGCTTAAAAAACTTTAGGTTTTCTAAACTTAAGTCATGACCAGCGTTTATTCCCAAATTTAACTTATTTGCTAAAATTGCAGACTTTTTAAAAGGTAATATGGCCTTTTCTCTGTCTATATGATACTGCTCAGCGTAAGGACCTGTATAAAATTCTAATCTATTCACACCCAAGTCCGCAGCAGCTGTTATCATTTTATCATCAGTTTCAATAAAAATGGCAGAACGAATACCCATTTCATTGATTTCACGAATTACTTTTTTCAAAAAATCAAAATGTTCGATTGTATCCCATCCTGCATTCGAAGTCAATACGCCCGGTGGATCTGGTACCAAGGTAGCTTGAGTGGGCTTAACATCTTTGAGTAATTGCATAAATCGCTCATTGGGATATCCCTCTATGTTATATTCTGTATAGACCTCAGACTTTAAGTCATAAACATCTTTTTTGGTAATATGTCTTTCATCAGGGCGCGGGTGTATGGTGATTCCTTCAGCTCCAAAAGATTGAATTTGTTTTGCTGCTTCAACTAAATCAGGTGTATTACCACCTCTCGCATTCCTTATCGTTGCAATTTTATTAATATTTACGCTGAGTTTTGTCCCCATTTTTTTAAAGTATTATATACATTTACCGTACAAAAATATAATTAAAGAAAATAAATACTTTACTTTGTTTAGATATTTATAAGCAATTGAGGATAAATTACATTTCATCATGAGAGCAGAAGAATTAATTTCTGAATATATACCCCCTATTAAGTACACAGAGTCAGGCGAAAAGGCACTAAATTGGATGAATGAATTTAGAGTGAGCCATTTGGCTGTGGTAGAAGGAAAAAATTATATCGGCATTGTTTCTGATGACGATATTTACGATATGAAGGATCCTAAAAACAGCCTGAAATCTGAATTAACTTTTCTTCAAAACCCATTTGTTTATAGCGATAGTCATGTTTATGACGTGATGAAAACCATTGCAAATGCAAAGATCACAATTGTGCCAATTTTAAACAGAGAGAATGAATATATGGGTTGTACAGACCTGCTTTTTCTGATGTCTCAAATTACTGCAGTTAGCTCAATGAAAGAAGCCGGAGGAATTATTGTGCTGGAAATGAATAAACACGATTATACCTTAACACAAATAGCTAGAATTGTTGAAGAAAATGACGCAAAAATATTGAGTAGTTATATATCTTCTTTAAGTGAAAGTACTAATGTGCAAGTGACTTTAAAAATTAATACCACAGAACTCGACACAATTCTAAGAACATTTGAGCGCTATGATTACATAATTAAAGAATCCTATTCTGAAGGAGAATATTACGAAGACATGAAAAATCGATATGATGAATTGATGAATTATTTAAAGCTATAAATATGAAAGTTGCAATTTACGGAAGAAATTTTCAAGATAGTTTTATTCCTTTCATTCAAGATTTATTCAACACTTTAGGTTTGTTTGATTGGGAATATACCATATATAAGCCTTTTCACCAGTTTCTAAAAGAAAGGTTGGTCATTAAAGATAATTTAAAACTATATACCAATCACGAGGACTTAGCAAAAAACACCGATTTATTGATAAGTATTGGAGGAGATGGTACCTTTTTAGAAACTATTCATATTGTAAAAAATAGTCAAATTCCAATATTGGGAGTCAATACTGGTCGATTGGGTTTTTTAGCTTCTACACAAAAAGATGAAATTAAAGACGTACTCGATAAGATTAAGCATAAAAAATATAGGTTGCAATCTAGGTCTTTAATTCAAGTGAATTCTGAAATTAACTTATTTAATGGTAATAATGTTGCCTTAAATGAGGTGACAGTGCATAAAAAAGATAGTTCAAGTATGATTACTATTCATACTTATATTGATGACCTTTATTTAAATTCTTATTGGGCTGATGGCTTGATTATCGCAACACCAACTGGCTCAACAGCATATTCATTAAGCTGTGGTGGACCAATTGTAGTACCTGGTGCTTCAGATTTTATTATTACGCCAATTGCACCTCATAATCTTAATGTCAGGCCAGTAGTGGTTCCCGATTCAAGAAAAATAACATTGAAAATAGAAGGTCGTAGCCATGAATTTTTATGCTCAATGGATTCAAGGTCTGAAACTGTAGAATTTTCCACTGAATTAATCATTTCAAAGGCAAATTATAATATTGATGTCATTCAAACGGACGATCAAAACTTCCTCAATACCATCCGAAATAAAATGATGTGGGGAATTGATAGAAGAAACTAAAATAAACCAATTTATTTTGCGTTTAGACAAATGATGAATATAAAAACCAACTTTTTTTGCTTGATCATATTTATTTCAAGTAATGTCATGAGTCAAATTGGAGGACAACATGCTTTCCAATTCTTAGATTTAGACTTTAATGCTAGGTCCGCTGCATTAGGTGGAGATTTTGGTGTGGTAAAGGATAAGGATATCAATCTGAGTATCATTAATCCTGCAAGTATCAGTGAAGAAATGAATCAAAATGTTGCCCTAAATCATGCTTTCTATCCAGCAGGAATAAATTATGGACAATTAATGTTAGGGCATAATTTCGAAAAAATTGGCATGTTGGTCATGCACATGCGATATGTAGCTTATGGCAAGTTTAATAGAACAGATGCTGCAGGCAATGATTTAGGTACTTTTACTGCAGGTGATTATGCGATTGGAGCGAGTTATGGTAAAAAATTAAACGAAAGATTTAGCTTAGGAGCAAATGTAAACCTTATCTTTTCTCAATATGAATCATATTTGGCTTTTGGACTCGGTGTAGATTTTGCAGCTATGTATCAAAGTGAAGATGAAAATTTAACTGCACATATTACTGCACGTAATGTAGGAGTTCAATTTAAAGGTTATACTAAAAATAATAGAGAGCCTTTACCTATCGAAGTATTGGCTGGCGTTTCTTATAAATTGAATCATGCCCCATTTAGATTTAGTTTAGTAGCACATGACTTAACAAATTGGGATTTATCTTACTTGGCACCTTTCGAAGGTCCACTCATTGACCCCTTAAATCCAGAAGATACATTGGCTGATCCAAAAATTTCATTTTTAGATAAAACTTTTCGTCACCTTAACTTGGGCGTAGAAATTATCCCTACAGATAATTTTGCCTTGCGAATCGGCTATAACTTTAATAGAAGACAAACTTTTATTATTCCCGATAGAATTAGTATAACAGGTTTTTCTGCCGGAGTCGGTTTTAAAGTGAAGAAATTAGACTTTAATTATTCTGTGGTTTTTGACTCACCAGCTGGAAGTACAAATATGTTGAGTATAACTTCTAACTTTTCTGAATGGAAAAAGTCGAAGTCCTAAATAAGCGTAATTTTACCCCTACCCAATTTTACAATTCCCTCATTTTCTAATTGCTTTAATAGTCTTGAAACAACCTCTCTTGATGTGTTCAAATCAGTTGCAATTTCTTGATGTGATACTTGAATTACTCCATTTTTTGCAAGCTTAACGCTTTCTTGAATATAATGTAAAATTCTTTCATCCATTTTTTTAAAAGCTAATTGATCAACTGCATCAAGCATATCATTAAATCGTTGGGTGATGGATTGAAATATATAATTTCTCCAAACTGCATAATCCCGTATCCATTTATCCATAAATAGGTTTGGAATACTTAAGAAAACTGCGTCTTCTTCTATTACTGCACGAATATTACTGCTTGTTTTATTTAAACAACACGAAACAGTTGTGGCGCAAGTGTTCCCCGCATTGACAAAGTATAAAAACACTTCATTTCCATCTTGGTCTTCTCTCAATATTTTTAGTGAACCAGATAGTATTAATGGGAATGATTGAATTTTCTCATCTAAATCAATTAAAATTTCTCCTTCTCTGAGACGAATGATTTTAGAGTTTTCTATTATTTCCTTTACTAAGGTCGTGTCATGAAGTTGTGGATAAACTTCTAAGAATTCTTCTTCTGTAATTGTCATTTTAAATTCAGCTTTGTAACTTATTTGTAATATTACGTAAACTAAAAGTAATTAAATGAATTCGTTTGAAGATTCTTCAAGACAATTAATATTTATCAAATTTTGGAATAGTAATTGCAAATAAATAATCCATGAGAAAACTGTTATATCAACTTGCAATCTTGTTGATTTTCCAATTTAATGCAAATAGCCAAAACTTTTTTGAAGGAACTTGGCAAGGTGTTATACAACAAAGCGGTATGTCAAATCCAAAACCAATAGCTTTTTGGATTGATTTTAAAATTGATGAATCAACTAAGCTCATTTCGGGTACTTCCCGTTGCGAAATACCATTTACTGAAAACTATGCTTTAAAAACTTTTACAGGAAATCTAAAAAGTATCAATGAATTGTTTTTTGAAGAAACCATGCTGGGAAATGAAAAAAATGTAGGCAATAATTTCTGGTGTTTATTGAATGCAAATCTGTCTTATAATGATTCTACTGGATATTTAAGAGGTCGTTATGTTTCTAAAGATTGTCGATCGAATGCTGGTGAAATTATTTTATTCAAGTCAAAATATAAAATGTCCCAAGGAGATTCTATTTCTAAATACCATTCTTGGGTTACAAATTTCCAAAATGATTTAAAAAGGGGATGGAATGCCTATTATGTACGTGCCAAAGATATGCGTGATTTTGAGATCAAACCTGTTTATTTTGAACATGACCAGGCAATTGTTAGTCCAGAATTTGATGCGTATTTAAAGCAAATGGTGAATGTTGTACAATCGCATTCAGATTTAAGAATAAAAATAATTGGTCATACCGACTCTAATGGGTCAAATGCATATAATATTAAATTGTCTCAAAGAAGGGCAAATAGAGTAGAGGAAATATTAGAAGGGTACGGGATGCCTGTGGATAGAGTAGTGATTGAATATCGTGGGGAATTAGATCCTATAGCAACCAATAATACAGCCATGGGAAAGAAACTCAATCGTAGGGTTGATTTTGAATTTGATTAATTTAAAAATTGACTCAATGTTTTGGCCTTGTGCAAGGTTTCGTTCCATTCTGATATAGGTTCAGAGTCTTTTGTAATTCCTCCACCTAAATATAAATAAGCATAGTGTTCATCAATTTCCATGCATCTCAAATTGACAAATAAATCTAGTTCGTTAGAATCCACTAGGCCTAAAAAACCTGTATAATATTTTCTTTTGTGTTGTTCAAATTCTAGTATTTCTTTTAATGCTGCATTTTTAGGAAGACCACAAGTTGCTGGAGTAGGATGTAAGTCTTTAATTATTTTTCTCAAGTTTGAATATTGAACATTTGTATTGAAGGTTGTTTTTAAATGTGAAACAACTCCGGTATTAATTGTTTTTGGCCCTTCAATTGTAATGTTTTCACATTTATTTTTATTTAATTGTGCTGCAATAAAGTCACTGACTATTTGCTGCTCCATTAATTCTTTTTCTCCCCATTTCAAATTCGGATCTAATTTGGTGCCTGCCAAAGAAACCGTAGTCAGTATTTCATTTTCAATTTTTAAAAACTGCTCTGGAGTTGCCCCCATCCATGTGCCTACATTTTCAATACTAATAATGAAGTTAAAACTATGAGCGTAAGCTTGGTTTAATTTGCTAAATATTAACAAAGCATCCTGTTCGTATTTTTCTTTTTGTATTCTAGAAAATACTATTTTTTGAATGGGAGTAGTGCTTATTTTATCAATGATTTCTTGGCAAGTTTCAATGTAATTCGATTTTGAAGTGATGACGCGTTCATCATTATTGAAAAACATTTCAAATGAACTGACAGGTATCGGGCGCAATTCATTTAAAAAAAAGTTTTTTTCTGAGTTAAATGAATGAAAAATAAAGCCAGCTCCTTTGTTCAAAAAATCAAATGCATTAACAGTCTTTGCATTACCTTGTAAATAAACAGGTATACTTGAATTAGGGTGCCGATATGCTAGGAATGCTTTAATGTTAATTCTTTTTTTGGATGACCATAATTGTTAATCGACCAACACATATCAATTCACCTAAGTCATTTTTAATTTCTACTTGCCATAAATGAGTCGATTTGCCACAGTGAATTAGTTTCCCTTCGGCGTGCACCATTCCACTTTTAACACCTTTAATGTGATTCGCATTAATTTCTAATCCAACAATTGCTTCTTTTTTCATGTCAATACACAATGCAGACCCTAACGAACCTATACTTTCTATCAAAGCTGCACTCGCTCCGCCATGCAATAGTCCCATGGGTTGGTGAGTTGTTCTATCAACAGGCATACTTGCTTTCAAAAAATCAGTACCTACTTCAGTGAAGTGAATAGATAAAGTTTCCATGAGTGTGTCTTTGTTCATGGAATTTAAAGCTGTAATTGATGGTATTTTTTTAATCATAATTGTTTTGTGATGTTCTTATATAGTATTAATGATATTATTAAAAAAATAATATTTGGAATCCAAGTCGCGATAAAAGGAGGGAATCCTACATTTAATGCAGCAACGGTGGTCATTTTCATAGCGAAAATATAAAGTACACATAACATG
>CBDUKB010000078.1:0-12854 GCA_965367695.1 uncultured Putridiphycobacter sp. | reverse complement strand
GTTTGGATGATATCTCAATTGATTTTATACTCTTTTACTTGAATCTGCTGATTTTAACTTACATATTATATATTTGTTCTAAACCCTATTTAAAATTGTATGATTAAATTTTTGGTCTTAGTATTTACTATCATTCAAATTAATACCACCTTATTTGCACAAAAAGAACTTTTGGAAGAAGCCAAGTTGGCAGTAGACACCCTTTTCTTTTCAGATAAACCATTGGCTTTAGGTATTTCAGAATCAAAAATTTCAGCTAGTAAAGTAGCGAATGACACTTTTTACATAACTTATTTTTTAGACCAAGCTGGTGAATTAAATCGGTATTTAGGAAATCTTTATAAAGCAGAAGCACAATTGAAAGAATGTCTTACTTATAAAAAGAATTGGCTTGATTTAAAAGACCTTTCATTGACCTATAATAATTTAGGGAAAACCTATAAAATGCAAGGAAATGGAGAACTTGCACTTGAAAATTTTTTAGAAGCATTAAAGTTAATGGAAATTGATAGTAATTTATTAGGACAAGGCTATTACTTGAATAACATTGGTACCTTGTTTGACGATCAAAAAGACCATCTGAAGGCAATAGACTACTATGAAAAATCTTTAAAAATAAAGGAAATCACTAATGATAGTGCAGGTATGGCTTCCACCGCATTGAACATGGGAATTGCTTATTTTAAATTAAGGAATTACGACTCGGCACTGGACCGTTTTATGTTTGCATATCATTCCATCTCTTATCAAAAATCTGCAAACAGTAGGACAAGGGCGGTAGTTAACATTGCCAGGACTTACACAAAACTAAACAAGGCTGAAAAGGGATTAAGTTATTTAAAAGAGTCTTTATTAAATATTGAAAATATTGATGATGAGTTGTTGAAAATTGAATTGTACAATACCACAGCAAATACCTATCTAAAAATTAATGATTTAGATACAGCGCTTTTTTATAATAATTTAGCAAAGCCAGCTGCCATTCAAACGGGTGCAGCTCAAATTATTCAAGATGTTTATTTTTCAAGGTCGGCCATATTTGAAAATCTCCATCAACTGGATTCGGCCCTTTATTTTTTAAAACAAGGTAATTTTTATTACGATTCTTTATCAGTTGCTGCCAACATTAATGCTGTATTAGAACTAGAAGCAAAGTATAAAACAGAAAGAAACTTGCGCTTGATGCAAGCCACAGAATTGGAAGTTGCCCAAACGAAAGAAGAATTGAAAGCAAAACAAGTTCAGGTTATGTATTTAGCTTTTATAATTTTAATAATAATTGGAATCACAGTCTTCCTCATTATAAAATATCGTGCGAATAAACAAAATTCAGATCTTTTACTTGGTCAAAAAGTGTTGATTGAACAACAAAATTTAACCCTCAATAATATTAATAGCCGATTGAGAGAAGAATTAAAAACAGAAAAATTTAATGCCCTTCAAAAAGACGAAATTCTAGAAAATGTTTTTTCAAAATCTAATACCGATAGTTTACCGAAAGAATTGCTCGATCTTTCAAAGAGAGAAACGGAAGTTTTAGCCAATTTAGCCTTAGGATTGTCAGATGATCAATTATCTGTAAAACTATTTATTTCAAAGGCTACTATTAAAACTCATCTTCGCAGAATTTATGCAAAGCTATTGGTTAAGAATAGGGCACAAGCAGTTGCCATTGCACATAAGTATGGAATTATCGGTAATAGTCAGGATGCAATTCAAAATAAAGTTGTAAATAATTAAAGCTACACAGTATTCAATTCAATTTATTATTGAATTTATATAAATAATGCCAATAGTTTAAAACCTATTATAGTAGTATTATTCAAAAAAAGAAACGACATATTAAGTTTAATTATTAGTAACTCCAAGTATTGGTAAAACTATTGAAAAAGTCTAACCCAATTTTAAATTGATAAGTAATTGCTTCACTCGAATTGGCGCGTGTTACCATAAAAGCGCCGACTTTAAAATATTGTTTCTTAATCCTAAATTTCTTTTCCAATCCTGCAAAAACTTCCGCGTGAGAATAGGCAATATCTTGTATAATTAATGAACTAGCGCCTACCATTAATTCTAGTTTTAATTTATTAATTAATGGAATTTTATTCATGACAAAGCCATTAAAATGATGCAAGTAAAATGCTTGAAAATAGGGTTTAGAGGTGTTAAACGTAGAGTCAAGCAATTGATGAGAGCGCAAAGGGTTTGAAAAGAAAAAACGGTCTGAGCCCCTAAAGAATTTGTGCTCCATAAATCGCAAGTCTACTTCATTGACAAAGGAACCTGCTAACACACTCCACTTTGAATCTCCATAATTTCCTAAGTTAATTTCATCAGATGCTTTTAACTCAATAAAATCGAAGTTTACTTCACTGTTAAACAAACCGGGAATACCTTTTTTATAGGTCAACTCTATTTCAGGGTACTTGGTACCAATGAGCTGTTTTTCATTTTGCTTGATGATGTACTTTTGTTTAAAACGATATAAAAATTGAAATTCTACCAAAGAAATGATATACCGCTCAAAAGTCTTTGGTTTATTGAGTTCTCCGAATAATAACGTTGACCATTCTGAAAGTATTAAATTGTCAATGCCTTGTCTATCAGAATAACTAAAATTTATTTTTCCGTAAAACCCATTTACAATCTCTATTCTATGTCCAATTTCAATAAATTGTTTACGAACATAATTTCCCCTAGAAAAAGTTCCTAAAATTGAATTGTAATCCGTTATTAGGTCGTAAGTGTCCCCACCTTTCAATTCAATTAAACCAAATCGCTTGGGTAAAAATGTATATTCTAGTCCCATTTTCCATTTTAAATCTTTGTTATTGAAACCATAATCAAAATCGGCATCTACTTTTATTTTTTGTGAATTTTCAAACTTCTTTGAATAAAATCCTCCTGTGCCATACCTAAAACCGCCTACACCAAAAACGCGAACGGAACTGAGCAATGACTTAATATATATACTTTCACCTTTGAATCGGTTTCGAAATCCCATGCCGTTCAGGGTTACATCCCAAAAAGTGACTTTATTGTATGCCTTGTCTAAACTGTCTAAATAAGCTTCACTTTTAACATGTCGCTCAATACTATCTTGTTCATGAATAAAAGCCAATTCATTTAATTTTAATTGAATGGGTCTAATTCCTTCCCAATAAGCAGAGTCTTTATTAAATGCTTCATCTTGGTAAACCAGAATCTCATTGTTAAAATCATTTTTATTTTCAATATTATTAAACGTATAATTCGATTGATTGACACGGGTATTGGCCGAGATGATGTATTTTCCGTCCTGAATAGTGTATACATATTCTCTCCTAGTAGGGACCCAATTAGAATCTATGCGCTCGTAATCCTGTAACACTGTAAAGTCCTTAAAAAAAGGCATGGCGGCTGAATTGATATTGAGTTCAAAGGATTGTATGACCCAAAGTTTATCAATGATAAATAAAGTGCCTTCAAATAAGGCGGCTTGTTTGAATTTTGGAATGACCTTTATTTCGTAAATTTTATGCCCGGTTTCCTGCTCGTAAAATATATTTGCCAAGTCGAAATTATAATTTAAAAAAGCATTGAAACCAATTGGTGAAACAATGGGATGTTCTGAAATTTTTGGTAAATCCAACATGCTTTGGTACAAATTAAAATCTCCATCTTGTATTTTTTCAAAAAATATGTATGGATTGGTAGGGATGTATTGAATGGGCACGATTGTAGTTCCAAAATCAACTGAAACTGAGGCAGAGAAATTATTGTTGGATTTTTCTGCATAATCATGCTGGGCAATTACTTCTTCTTTATAAGTATTTGGGGCTTTAAACTTAGTTATTGAAAAAGACTCGATAAAGTTCATTTTTGAAGGTCCGACTTGGATAATACTATCAATTTCTTTTGATTTTTCAGCTATTTTTGGATTGATGGATTTTTCTAAACTAGTTTTTAAATAGGTGTTACAGGCATAGTTTTCAAATTGATTAGCCATGTTACTTCTATTGTCTTGCATGGCTTTAATGACTTGTTTTGCGACATCAATTTTTTTGGAGCTTACTTCTACCGTTTCCAATTTTTCTATGTAATCACTCAATTGTATATTAAAATTTGTAATTTTTTGAGTAATGTCAATTTCAACAATACTATCTTTCATACCAATCATTTTAAACGCTATCGGATAGGTTTTTTTTACTGGTAATTCTAAGAAATAAAACCCTTTAAAATCGGTAATTACACCATAGGTAGTATTTTCTATAAATACGCGCACGCCTGGAACAGGAATGTTTTGCTCATTGGTAACAATCCCTTTTAAAACTTGTTGCCCAAACAGTACATTCGAAAATAAAAGCAAGAGGAGGGCAAAAATTAATTTCATAGTTCAAATTCTTTATAGTTAAGACAGAAATAAGGGTGATTTGTTACAATGATAAAAAAATAATAATAAAAAAGAATCGCCTTATTGATTGAACAAAAAGGCGATTCAGTAAATATGATTTTGTGTTTTTAACCGTTCATTGACATTAAAAACTCTTCGTTCGATTTTGTATCTTCTATTCTTTCCTTCATGAATTCCATTGCTTCAATTGGATTCATATCGGCCAAGTATTTACGCAATACCCAAACTCTTTGTAAGTAGTCTTTACGCATCAATAAATCTTCTCTTCTTGTTCCTGATGATAAAATATCAATGGCTGGATAAATTCTTCTATTTGAAATTTTTCTGTCCAACTGTAACTCCATGTTACCGGTACCTTTGAATTCTTCAAAGATTACTTCATCCATTTTAGAACCAGTTTCAGTTAAAGCAGTGGCTAAAATAGTTAATGAACCACCATTTTCAATTTTTCTAGCTGCACCAAAAAATCTTTTTGGTTTGTGTAATGCATTGGCATCAACACCACCAGATAGTACTTTTCCTGAAGCAGGTTGAACTGTATTGTAGGCTCTTGCTAAACGTGTAATAGAATCTAGTAAGATCACAACATCATGACCACATTCTACCATTCTTTTCGATTTTTCTAAAACAATATTGGCTAGTTTTACATGCTTATCAGCAGGTTGGTCAAAAGTTGAAGCAACAACTTCAGCATTTACTGATCTTGCCATGTCTGTTACCTCTTCAGGTCTTTCATCAATTAATAAAATGATCAAATAAACCTCTGGGTGATTGGCTGCAATTGCATTCGCAACATCCTTTAATAAAACAGTTTTACCTGTTTTGGGTTGCGCTACAATCATCCCTCTTTGTCCTTTTCCAATAGGAGCAAATAAGTCCATTACACGGGTAGAGGTACTTTCCTTTTTATGTCCTGTTAAATGTAACTTCTCATCCGGAAATAGCGGGGTTAAGTATTCGAAAGGTACACGGTCACGTACATAACTTGGGTCACGTCCATTTACACTTTCAATTGAAATCAAAGGGAAATATTTTTCGCCTTCTTTTGGCGGTCTAATTGCTCCTCGAACAGTATCACCCGTTTTTAAACCATATTGTTTAATTTGGTTTTGAGGTACATAAATATCGTCGGGAGAAGCTTGGTAATTATAATCTGATGAACGCAAGAATCCGTATCCATCTTGCATCATATCTAACACGCCTTCACTAATAATAATTCCGTCAAAATTAAAGCCGTAATAATCTTTTTGGGATCTTTTTTGATTAGGGTTATTTTGTTTTTTGTGATTTGCTTGTCCGTTGTTTTGATGATTCGGCTTTTGATTTTGCTCACCCTGATTTTCACTTTCAGAATTTTGATTTATATTTTTAGGTGCGTTGTCCTTACTTTTCTTTTGATTCGGATTCGGTCTTGGATTTGGTCTCGGACGTGGGGTGTTTTTATTGTTGGTTTCACTACTAGTAGCGTTTTCAACATTTGGATTGTCTTCTCTTTTTCTTGGTCGAGGACGCGGGGTACGCTGCTCTTTTGGTTGAGCGTCCGGCTTATTCTCTGTTGTTTTTTCCGCTGAACCTTCCACTTTTTTTGGGGCTTGGGTTTCATTTGGGGCTTGGGTTGCACTTACAATTGCGTCAATTACGTCTTGCTTTTTTTTAGTTTCCATATTTGGAATTTGAAGCGAAGAGGCTATTTCACGTAATTCAGCAACTTTTTTTAATTTAAGTTCAGATAATTGTGACATATAAATAAATAAGAAATATAAATCTTTCGATTCAGACTATTATATTTTGATTAGTTAAATATTAGATAGGATGTGAACCATTGTTCACGATTGATTGTGGTACAATAATACAAATAAAAATAAACTAAGTAGTCTTTTTCATCAAAAATGTCGCTTTTATCTTCTGTCTAGCAACTAAAAATGCCCAATTTTTAGAATTTTTTACATCAATTAACATTATTTAAAAATTTAAGGTGTAGTCATTCTTTAATTTTAGGCTTATAAAAGACAAACAACTAAATACTACTAACATGAAACAAGCATTAAAAATAATTTTATTCGCCCTACTAGCAGTGGGTGGCGGATACGCTGGACAACAAATAACCAATCATTCCAATTCGAGTCTTGAAATTGCAGCAAGTAATAATCCGGATTCAAAGTTCATTAAACCCGTGGGTTTAATTGCTGACAATCATCAAAGTGGTTTAATTGACTTAACCATGGCTTCAGAAAAAACAGTGCAGGCCGTGGGTCATATTCAAACCCATTTTGTGAGATCAGAAATAACTTATGATCCATTGGTGAAATTATTTTATGGCAAAGACGCTTATAAAACAACAGAAAGACATGGAAAGTCTTCCGGTTCAGGGGTTGTTATTTCAGATGATGGTTATATGGTAACCAATAACCATGTGGTACAGGATGCCAAAGATATTTCTGTTATTTTAAACGATAAAACATATACAGCAACGCTAGTAGGGACAGACCCTTCAACCGACATTGCGGTTATTAAAATTGATGGCTTTAAGTTACCTTATGCCGAATTTGGTAATTCAGATGATTTAAAATTAGGTGAATGGGTAGTTGCAGTTGGAAACCCACTTAATTTGCAATCTACTGTCACTGCAGGTATTGTGAGTGCGAAAAACAGAAATATTGACTTATTATCGAGAAATTACAATCCACAACAAAATGTATTTCCTGTGGAATCATTCATTCAAACAGATGCTGCTGTAAATTCAGGGAATAGTGGTGGAGCTTTAGTGAATACACGGGGTGAATTAATTGGTATCAATACTGCCATTGCTTCTGGTACCGGTTTTTATGCAGGTTATTCTTTTGCGATTCCATCAAACATTGTGAAAAAAGTGACTTACGATTTAATTTCATACGGTGAAGTAAAAAGGGTGCAATTAGGAATTAACCTGATTGAAAATAATACTGAAGTCAAAAAGTCGTACAGTTTAGGCAGTGAAAAAGGAATTGTAGTAGCGAATGTACTTGAAGGAGGGAATGCAGATAAAGCAGGCCTAAAATCCATGGATATCATTCTTGGAGTGGATGGTAAGCCTATTCGTTCAATCGCTGAGCTGCAAGAGTCTATTGTAATTAACAATCCGGGCGACAAGGTTCAATTAAAAGTGTTAAGGGGAGAAGAAGAAAAAATAATGGAAGTGATGATGGCTCAGTAAGAATTGCCCATTTAAGTTAATTGATTTCCATTATATTTGTGGTAAATTATTTTACCATGACATTAATAAAATCAATTTCTGGAATTAGAGGAACCATTGGAGGTCCAATTGGAGAAGGATTAACCCCTTTCGATACTGTTAAATTTGCAGCAGCATACGGGAGTTGGATTAAAACTAGGGCGAATAAAAGCAACCCAACTGTTGTGGTAGGTAGAGATGCTAGAATTTCTGGTCAAATGATTTCAGATTTGGTAATTGCTACCTTGCAAGGTTTGGGAATTAACGTAATAAATTTAGGTTTATCAACGACACCTACAGTTGAAATCGCTGTGCCTTTAGAAAAAGCACAAGGAGGAATTATCTTAACAGCTTCACATAACCCAAAACAATGGAATGCCTTAAAATTATTGAATGAAAAAGGGGAGTTTTTATCGGGTAAGGATGGAGAAGAAATTCTTTTGATTGCAGAAAAAGAAAACTATGATTTTGTTGAAGTGGATGACTTAGGAAAAGTAACCATTGACGATACTTATTTACAAAAACACGTCCGTGCAGTATTAGATTTACCACTAGTCGATCCAGAAATTATTAGGAGGAAAAATTTTAAAGTGGTCGTGGATGCTGTGCATTCTACAGGTGGAATTTATGTTCCAGCATTGTTAAATGCGCTAGGGGTAACTGATGTAATTGAATTGTATTGTGAACCGACCGGTCACTTTCCGCATAATCCCGAGCCTTTACCTGAAAATTTAACAGCCATTGCTAATAAAATAAAAGAAACCGGAGCAGACTTAGGAATAGTAGTAGACCCTGATGTGGATAGATTGGCATTTGTGAATGAAGATGGAAGCATGTTTGGTGAAGAATATACCTTGGTGGCCATTGCCGATTATGTGTTAAGTAAAACACCAGGTAATACCGTATCAAATTTATCTTCTACTATTTCTTTAAAAGAGGTGACTGAAAATAGACAAGGCATTTACAATGCAGCTTCTGTTGGCGAAGTAAATGTGGTTGAGAAAATGAAAGAAACGAATGCAGTGATTGGTGGAGAAGGGAATGGGGGGATAATTTATCCTGCTTTGCATTATGGAAGAGATGCTTTGGTAGGAATTGGCTTGTTTTTAACTCAATTAGCGGTGTCTGGATTAAAGACTTCGGAGTTAAGAGGGGAGTATCCAAATTACTTCATCTCTAAAAATAAAATTCAACTGTCACCAAACATGGACGTAGATGATATTTTAAAGAATGTAGCTGCACATTATAAGGAAAATGAAGTTGATACCCAAGATGGGGTTAAAGTTTACTTTGAGAACCAAGAATGGGTCCACTTACGAAAAAGTAATACAGAGCCGATTATTAGAATTTATGCAGAAAGTAAAAATGAAGCAAAAGCAAATGAATTAGCCGCTGCAGTGATGGGGCAAATTCAGAGTATCGCAGCTTTGTCTTCATAACATTTGAACAATACTATTTAATGAAGAAGGACATTTAACCGTCCTTCTTTTTTTTGTGCCTATTGCTTTTTTAAAGGAATTAGTTTTATGCAAATTAAACTATTCAATTTTCATTTCAAATGCGATTCGCTTTCTTTTGATGCACAAAAAAAGGGAAGTCAATATTGACTTCCCTTTTTTATAATTTTATTGGTTATGCTTATTTCTTAGCACGAACTAAAGTTACTTGTCCTTGACCTTCCATTGGTGTTCCATTGGTGGTTTTGGCGGTGTATGTATAAAAGTACACACCATCTGAACAAGGTTTATCACTCTTCATATTAGTGCCGTCCCAAGTATCGCTAATATCATTGAATTCAAATACTTTAACGCCGTATCTGTTTAACATTACTGCCTTGAATTCTCTAATTCCATCAGCTGGGAAGAAAAATTCATTGTTCGGATAAGCACCCGGTGTAAATACATTTGGCGTTATCAAATCTGGAATTTTATGAACTTTTACGATTCTACAAGTAGTATCTACACAATCATTAAAGTTTTTAGCAACTAAACAAATTTCATATTCAGTAGGGTTATAATTCCTTTCAATTGCCATATATGCGGTATCCACTTTATCTTCTAAAGCATAAGTGAAAAACCACTTGTTTCCATCAGGGTTATTTGAAAATAAATTCCATTGGAAAATTGTATCTGACAATGGGTTTCCGATTTGAGCAAAGTTTTGAGAAGTATTGGTGATTTTGATTTTCACTTCTTCAGTCCCTTCATAAATGGTAGCATCAAAAAATTCATCTGATACCACTGTGAAATCAGCAATTGGATTCAATGAATCTACTAAAACAGTATCTGATGAAATACATCCGTTTTCATCTGTAGCAGTAAATACCATTAATCCAGGAACCCGAACAACAAATGTTGTACTTACTGATTCATCACCATTGGCTAAGTTTTGCCATAAGTAAGTAGGTGTACCAGTACCACTAAATCCTTGTCCTGCTGTTGAACCTGCAACTACACCATTTCCATTTTGGTAGGCAGCTGTTCTACAATAAGTTTTCTTCAAGTTTTCTCTATCAATTAACACTTGTAAAGGATCTGGCTCAGTAATATAAACCGTCGTATCGTTTGAACAACCAGCTTCTGTAAATACAAGTGTATAAGCACCGGCTGGTAAATTCATCAATGAATCAACTCCGAAACCGTTATGTCCAGCTGGAGCAGGAGCCCAAGCAAAGAATACATCATCAATATCACCCTTTTGATTAAAAATTTGAGTTGCTTTTATTTTCCCTGTAGATAAACCATGACATAGCGGCATGGTGTATTGGAAGTTTGCTGTTATCTTCGCTGGGTTTTCAATTAAATAGTTTTTTGAAACCAAACATCCATTGGCTGTAGTGGCAGTTACCGTATACACACCAGCTGCTAAATTGTTCGCTGAATTTCCAGTACTTCCTGGTACTACTACACCATTTGCATCTGTAAATACAAAGGTTACGTTTTGTCCACCTGTTGTATTTGCACTTAAATTAATAGAACCATTACTAAATCCGAAACACTGTGGATTATTCACTTGTTCGTTGGTAAACTCTAAAAACCCTTGGTTAATTTCAAAGTCTTCAGAAAAAGTACAACCATTTTGGTCAGTTACTAATACATTCCATAATCCTGGTGTATCATCAAATAGGTTATTGTAATTTCCAGTTCCACCATTGTTAACGATCGTGTCGTAATTACCTGCAACCGTATTTGGTGCTGTCCATAAAACCGTGAATGGTCCAGCATTACCTGTTATTGGTCCAACAGCTGAAGTACCATCAAATTGGTTTTGACAAGATTCATCAACATAAACATGATCAGCAATATTTAAATTAGAAATATTAATTGTTAAATATGCTGAATCCGCAACTACACAAGCAGGAGGATCAACACATCCTGTTGTAGAAGTGTCAGGATAAACAATGTGGTAATATACTCCTGGAGTTAATGTATCCACATCAGCCAAACCGGTAATGATTTGTGAATTTCCATTATGCCATACCCCATTAAAATCAAATACAGGTCCTAAATAGTCATCAAAGTTGATAACGCCTTCATCTCCACAAAAATTAACAGTGTCATCTTGTCCAGGGAAAAGTGCTGGTGGAATTTTTAATTCAACCACTCTAGATACAATTCCAGGGATTGGACATTGATTATCCGTTGCGTTAACCGATATGATGTTACCGGTATAACCTTGTTGGAATTCCCAACATACGGTTGCTATTGCAACTGGAGAAGTTGCTGTTTGAATTATAGAAGCACCTGGTAAGAATTGTGTAATATTTGAAGTAATCTGGATAATATCTGTCGCATCATTGTCATCAAATGCAATGTCAAAACAAAATTTATCCCCTACACACATGTCAATTTTATTACCGGGCAATAAGGTTGCATTGGTGTTAAAATTATTAAAATTATAAATTCCTGGGGGATCGTTAGGAGGCCCATTCGGGTCAGCTATTTGATAAGGTGCATTATTGATACAGTTGGCATCAATAACAAATTGCATATCATGTCTAGTTTGTCCAACCAATTCACCACATTTATTGTATTCACTCACCAAAACTGCAACTACAAAGTACCCACCAATAGGAGAGTTAAAGTTAATTGCACCTGTTTCGGAATTAATAAAAATATTTGCAATTGGTGAAGTTGCTGTATAAGGAGAAGTATAATTGATTACTGAATTTGAATCTTGCAAAGCTCCTACTAATTCAAAATGTAATGAATCACCATCTTGCTCTTGAACTCCATAATCATAATTTACACCTTGGCCAACACAAACATAAGGAATTGGTTGAGGATTGTTAATGGTTACTGAATTATTACAAGCCTGTGTAGCAGAAAACAACTTAGTTTCTACATAAAAACACCCACCTGCAATATTATCGGCTGAATTTCTCGCACAAGCAGTCCATCCAAAAGTCCATGCATCACATAAACCAGTTAAAGTAACTGTGGTTTGATATACATATTGCCATGAACCCGGAAGGCCATTATTGTTTGATGTACAAGGTGATGAACCTAAGGTATCAGGACATAATTGCGAAACTTCAAGCGTATCAACAATACTTACTATAACTGGGGTTGGAAGTGGTAAGCCACAATCATTAAATATGTATAATGGGTAAGATTGAGAACCAGGAATTCCTGTACAATCTTGAAAAACCACCAATGTAATAATGAATTCATTTGGGTTACCCGTACATTTATACGAAATATTACCTCCTTGAACGTGCGAGGCAAAAAGTGGTGTTGAAATTGCAAGCAGAAATAGGCTTAACAATAGGTTTTTAATAGACTTTATCATAATTTATGTTTAATTCGGTTTGCAATATAACGAAATAAAGAAATGAAAGGTGGCAAGAAAATTAATTTTTTTTAACTAAATTTTACTTAATTCTTCTTTTACGCAATCAAACCATAGGGCAGGTTCTATTTCATTAAAGGTATTATTACCAATATATTCAAAATCGTTCACCTTGTTATTGTATCGGTAATCTTTTTGGTATTCATCAATATTTTTAATAATGTTTTCTAAGGCATTGATCATGTAATTCACCTCTTCGTTAGAAGTGGTTGGGTGAATTGAAAGCCTTATCCAGCCAGGTTTTAAAGTGTTGTCACCTGAATTTATTTCACAATAAATTTCATGTGATCGGATGGCATCAATATTCAATAAATTATGCCCATAAGTTCCTGCGCATGCACAACCTCCTCTTGTTTGAATACCAAATCGGTCATTTAAAAGGCGTACAATTAAATTATA